>NZ_JBXAYL010000015.1:0-78599 GCF_056783195.1 Salicola sp. AFF1 | reverse complement strand
ATCTATTCAGATTTTGCCCGTATTAGCCCAGCTTGCGCTTTGCGGGGTATATTGGCCTGCGAAGTCACTGATTCAGGAGTGAGTCCGGCAGGCCGATCACCGCCTCCAGCAGATCATCATTGAGAATCCCGGTACGAATGGCCTTCTCGCTGGAACCACGGAACAGCACCCCATGGGGCATGACCACACCCATCATGCCCTCAGCATTGAGGCTGGCGATCATGTGTTGGACGAACGCCAGGTCCCCGGCGTCCTTGGGCGGTGTGCCGTAGGGGAAGCGGCCGTACGGGTCGTTATCCGCCGTCTCCTTGCCCCACTTCTTGAGACTGAACGGCGGATTGGCGATCACCCGGTCGAAGTGCATCAGCTCACCGCCTTCGGTGTGCTGCGGATCCCCCAGGGTGTCGCCCTTGCGGATGTCAGCGCTGTAGACCCCATGCAGGAACATGTTCATCTTACAGATGGCCCAGGTGTTGAGGTTCATCTCCTGGCCATACAGCGAGAGGTTGGCGGAGTTATCGCCCTGCTCCGCCAGGTAATTGCGGGACTGGATCAACATGCCGCCGGAACCAGCGGTGGGATCGTAGATGCGCATCCCCGCGTGAGGCTTGAGCAGTGACACCAGCAGCTGCACCACCTCGGAGGGCGTGTAGAACTCGCCGCCCTTCTTGCCCGCGCTGTCGGCGAACATCTTGATCAGGTATTCGTAGGCGGTGCCGAGCAGGTCCGAGCGCTCAAAGTCGGTGTTGCGCAGCCGGTGCTGGCTGAAGTGGCTGATCAGGTCCCGCAGCTTGCTGTCCGAGAGCTTGTTCTTCACGTTGAAGTCGATGGTGACCAGCACGCCCTCCAGGCTTGGGTTGTACTCCTCGATGGCCTCGGTGGCCGTATTCAGGACTGAGCCAATATCGTGCTTCACGTCCTTCAGGGCGCCCCAGCGGGCCTCTGGCGGAATGTAGAAGGTTTCATCGTACTCATCCTCTTCATTGGCCAGCTCCTCCGCCTGGGCCTGGCTGCGGCCCTTCTCGAGATAGTACTCCACTACGCCCTCCTGCGCCTCTTCAAAGGCATCAGAGAGGCGTTTCAGAAAGAGCATGCCGAAGATGTAGTCCTTGTACTCAGAGGCGTCCATGTTGCCCCTGAGGATGTCAGCGGCTTCCCAGAGGAAGGATTCGAGTTGTTGCAGGGTCAGGGTCTGGGTCATTCAGCGGCTTCCGCGTTCGAGTTCGACTGGCAAGACTTTGGAGGCAAAGGACCAAGCCTGGCAAGGTTGAATTGTGGCTTTTATGCGGTGTAGGCGCCACATTGTGGGCGTTTTTTAGGACGTGTCCATCCTGAATCCGGATTGGTTACTCATTGGCCACTAACACCTCGGGAGGTCGTTGCTCAGCTGTCTATCAGTGCACTGTTCTTTGCCGCCTTCGAGGATAACGGGAACCAGTACCTCAGCCGCGCCTGGATGATTGACCCAGAGATCAACGAGGAGCACGCGGAGTACCTGGTGCCGGTCGAGTGGCTCTACACGGTTCCGCGCTCCCAGGCGTTCCGGGAGGTGGGCCTGTTCGGCAATCAGACCACGGTGTGCAAACCAACCGCATCGAAGTGGAGGCACACCGTAGAGCGGTTGAGGGTGACCTGGTCACTGCCTGAAACACAATCCCACTGACCCATTCATGTTCAAAGTAACCACTTCGTGACGCCTGTCTCCGGCGCGCGTTACGCTCAAAGGTTATTTCTCCACCATCAACAGGGAACGGCTATGAGTACTGTCCATCTCACGCTCGCTGCATCTTGCCTGAGTGCGTTGCTGTTGCTCACAACCACGGCTGCGATTGTTTTCTTCCGCCGGTACCGCGCGATCGATTCCCGATTCAGAGACGTCCTGGACGCTGACAAAGAACTGGCGCGCGTGCGCGAAACCAAGGAGCAGGAAGAGGCAGCGATCAGCCAGTTGCGCGAGAGCTATGACCAAAAGCGGGCCATCTACTCGGATCTGGTGGAGACGGTGGCGATTTACGATGAAGAGGTCGAACTCGCTGAGTGGGGGTTCTATAAGCCCCACTTCGATTTCGGGACCTCGGAGCAGTTCAAGGAGGCCATCAGGGAGGTCAAGGCAACCCAGAAGAAGATGATCAGTGACAAGACCGCGGTCGAGTGCAACACGGAGTGGCGTGTCGGCGACAGCAAGGCCGAGGGCAGGAAAATGACCAATCGCTCGATCAAGCTGACCGCAAGGGCCTTCAACAACGAATGTGACGCCGCCATCAGCAACAGCCGCTGGAACAATGCGGTTGCCATGGAGAAACGCATCCGCAAAGCCTACGAGACCATCAACAAACTCAATACGCCTCAGGACATCCACATCAATCCGGGGTACTTGAATCTCAAACTCAAAGAGCTCCGTTTGACGCACGAGCATCAGGAGAAGAAGCAACAGGAGAAGGAGGAACTGAAAGAACTCCGTCGTCAGGAGCGCGAGGAAAAGAAACTCCAGGAGGAAATGAATAAAGCCATCAAAGACGAGGAGAAGTACAACAAACTGCTGGAGAAAGCCCGCAAGGAAGCCGATCAAGCCAGTGGCGAGCAACTGACCAAGCTCCAGGGCAAGATTGAGGAACTCAGTGAGGAACTCGCAGAGGCACATGAGAAATCAGAGAGAGCCAAGAGCATGGCCGAGCAGACCCAGCGCGGACACGTCTACGTGGTCTCGAACATCGGCTCGTTCGGCGAGCGGATCTTCAAGATTGGCATGACCCGTCGACTCGATCCAGACGACCGTGTGAAAGAGCTTGGCGATGCCAGTGTGCCGTTCACCTTCGATGTCCATGCGATGATCTTCACCGACAATGCCCCGGAACTGGAGGGGAAACTGCACGCCGCCTTCAGTGACCGCAGGATGAATCTGGTCAACATGCGCAAGGAGTTCTTCAAGGTCGAGCTCAGTGAGATCCGTGAGAAGGTTGAAGAACTCGTTCCAGAGGCAGAGTTCAATGAGACGATTGAAGCACGCCAGTACAACGAGTCGCTGGCCATCCTGGCGCAGCGCAATGAACACCAGGCTCAGGATGCCCACTCTGCCTACCCTGAGGCGATCTGAGTGGCCTTGAGGTGGCCGTTGGCGATCCAGAGCAAACCAGGCCCACTTTCCATTGGGACGCTTGTACCTGAGTGTCCAACACTTGGACCCGCTGGGTTAAACCCTGAAGTACAGGCCGGGGGAGTCGCGTTCCTGGTAGTCCTTCAGCTCTGCTTTCAGCGAATTGAGAGCTGAGTCAGCCATTGGCCGTCGCTATGCAGGATTAAAACTGCTGGTGTGATGAAATATGATTACGTAAGAGGAGCGCAAAGCCCCTTAAACCGGGGCTTTGCAGCCATCCACATGACGTGTAAGGCCATATGAGGACAGGGTTACAGGCCCTGCTTGAGACTGGCAATAATGAATTGATCAAGACTTCCGTCGAGCACATTCTGGGTGTTGCTGGTTTCCACCCGCGTGCGCAGGTCCTTGATGCGCTGATCATCGAGCACATAGGAACGGATCTGGCTGCCCCAACCAATGTCCGACTTGTTGTTCTCGGCAGCCTGTTTCTCCTCGTTACGCTTCTGCAGCTCCAGCTCGTAAAGCTTGGCGCGCAGCTGCTTCATCGCATAATCCTTGTTCTGGTGCTGCGAACGCCCGCTCTGGTTCGCCACCACGATGCCGGTAGGATGGTGCGTAATCCGGACGGCGGACTCCGTGGTGTTGACGTGCTGGCCGCCCGCACCCGAAGCACGGTAAACATCGATCCGCAGATCCGAGGGATCGATCTGGATCTCGATATTGTCGTCAATCTCCGGCGAGGCAAACACCGATGCAAAAGAGGTGTGCCGGCGGTTGCCGGAGTCGAAGGGCGACTTGCGGACCAGCCGATGAACCCCGGTCTCCGTGCGCAGCCAGCCATAGGCATGATCACCGTCGATTTTGACCGTGGCGCCCTTGAGCCCTGCCACATCGCCGTCCTGGGCCTCGAGCACTTCATACTTGAAGCCCTTGGAATCCGCCCAGCGCAGGTACATACGCAACAGCATGTTGGCCCAATCCTGAGCCTCGGTGCCGCCAGAGCCGGCCTGGATCTCCAGATAACAGTTACTGGCGTCCATGTCACCGGAAAACATCCGCCGGAACTCAAGGGTTTCCAGTTCCGACTCCAGGTTCTGGAGCTCACCGGTCACATCATTGGCCGCTGCTTCATCCTCCTCGGCTTCCGCCATCTGAAGCAGTTCCTCGGCATCACGGATGCCGGTACTGAGACGGTCCAGCGTGGAGACAATGGCATGCAGCCCAGCCTGCTCCTTGTTCAGGGCTTGGGCACGGTCCGGGTTGTTCCAGACCTCGGGTTGTTCCAGTTCGCGTTCGACTTCGGTCAGCCGCTCTTTCTTGCTGTCGTAGTCAAAGATACCCCCTAAGCGCTTCCGTACGCGCTTCCAGGTCACGAATGGTCTGCAGAATCGGATTGGTTTCCATAGCCGACGGCCTCTCTATCAAATGGGCATGTCAGAACGATGACTTATTGTAACGAATGCGCCAGCCACTGAATATGCGGCTTACAGTGGCTCCAGGTGCAGCACCCGCAGCTGCAGCCGTTCGCGCCCCCGGAAGCGATTGGCATCCAGCTGATAGGCCAGACGCGCCCACCGGCACCGGGCGGGCCACTGGTCCGTATCCACGTTGAACGCGATCCCATCCACCGGTGTATTCCAGCCAGGTATCCCAATCTGGAGCTTAAGATGGCGCTCGCCAACGATCCGCTGATCCAGGAGCTCGAACTCACCATCAAACACCGGTTCCGGGAAGCCCTGCCCCCAGGGCCCACCGCTGGACAGAAGGTGAGCCGTCTCCAGCGTCAACCACTGGGGTTCCAGCTCCCCGTCACTCAGGATCTCCGGGCGCAGGAGCCCAGGCTCAACCCGTTCCCGGACCAGTTCGGTCACCGCGTTCCGGAACGGCTCCATCGCCTGGTCCGCCAGGGTCATGCCAGCGGCCATGGCGTGGCCGCCGTAGCGCTGCACAAGCTGGGGATACCGGGCGTCCAGGTCCGCGACCAGATCCCGGATATGCAGGCCTGGAACCGAGCGGGCCGAGCCCTTGAGCACGCCCTCACCACCACGGGCAAAGGCAATCACCGGCCGGTGGAAACGCTCCCGGATGCGCGAGGCGAGAAGGCCGATTACGCCCTCGTGCCACTGTTCGTCGTGGAGACAGAGAATGGGCGGCAACTCCCCCTCATCGAGGTGCAGCCTGGCCAATGCCGACTCCGCTTCCGCCCGCATATCCGATTCAATAGCGCGACGCTCGCGATTGAGCCGATCCAGTTCACAAGCGAACCGCCGCGCCTTCTCCTCGTCTTCCGCCAGCAGGCACTCAATGCCTACCGCCATATCGTCCAGGCGACCAGCGGCGTTAAGCCGTGGCCCCAGCACAAACCCCAGATCCGAGGCTTCAAGAGTCGCCGCCTCACGCCCGGCAAGCTCGAGCAGGGCGCGGATGCCGGGGCGTGTTCGCCCAGCACGAAGCCGGCGCACCCCCTGAGCCACCAGGGTCCGATTGTTGTGGTCCAGGGGCACCACATCCGCAACGGTCCCCAGGGCCACAAGATCCAGGTACTCCGCCATGGAAGGCGGCGCCTCACTGAACCAGCCAGCCCTTTCCAGAGTCCGGCGCACTGCGCTCACTACATAGAAGGTCACCCCTACACCCGCTATGCTCCCTGAGGGAAAGCCACAGTCCGGCTGGTTGGGATTAACGATGGCTTCCGCTGAGGGGAGGCTTTCCCCGGGAAGATGGTGATCCGTAACCACCACCCGAATCCCTCTCTCCCGGGCGCTGCCCACACCCTCATGGGCCGCGATGCCATTGTCCACGGTCAGGATCACATCCGGCAGCGCCCCTTCCCCGGCAAGCTGATCGATGATTCCTGGCGTCAGCCCATAACCATCCGTGAAACGGCTTGGCACACGGTAATCGACCTTCCGGGCACCGAAACGCTGGAGCGCGAGCACGGCCAGTGCCGTACTTGTGGCCCCATCGGCGTCAAAATCACCCACAATGGTGATCCGCTGGCCCTGAGTCACCGCCTCGGCAAGTGTGGACGCTGCAGCCTCAATACCACGCAACCCATCCGGCCGGGCCAGGGAGGCCAATCCATAATCAAGTTGGCTCGCGTCCGTCACCCCCCGGGCCCCATAGAGCCGCTGCAAAAGGGGATGACAATCAGCGCCGGCGACGGGCTCGCCACCAGCGCCGGCACGCCGCACGATGGTTTTCTGCATAGAAATCAGCTGTTGGTGTGGCGCCAGTTACGGGCCATGAACTGCTGAATGGTGGCGAGATCGTTGTCCAGCACCGTAAAGCGCTCGTCGCGTTCCTTCAGGTCGGACAGATGAGTGGGCAATGGAGCCTCTTGGGTGACCCCGGATTGCGCCACCGCGTCCGGGAACTTGGCGGGATGGGCCGTTCCCATGGTCACCATCGGGATTGAAGGGTCACGCCGGCAGCGACGTGCGGCCTCCACACCGATGGCTGTGTGCGGATCCAGCAGGTACTCGGTTTCATTGTAGACTTCAGCAATCACCTCGCAGGTGCGCTCGTCGTCCACTGAGAGGCTGTCGAACAGCTGGCGCGCCACCTTCCAGCGGTCGGCCTCCAGCGACACAGCACCCTGCTCCGCCCCCTTCAGGAATTCGATAACACTTTCTGGATGACGCCCGTAAAGATCAAACAGCAAGCGTTCAAAGTTGCTGGAAACCGTGATGTCCATGCTCGGGGAAAGTGTGTGCTGCAGCTTGCCGGTCTCGTAGTGGTTGCCACTGATGAAACGGTGCAGGATGTCGTTCTGGTTGGTGGCGACCACCAGTTGCTGCACGGGCACCCCCATCTGGCGCGCCAGATAGCCTGCGAAGATGTCCCCGAAGTTGCCCGTGGGCACTGAAAACGCAAGGCTTCTGTGAGGCCCGCCCAGCGCCAGGGACGCATAGATGTAATAGACGATCTGGGCCATGATACGGGCCCAGTTGATGGAGTTGACCGCCACCAGGGACGTCTTGCCCTCCAGGAAGGACTGATCCGCGAAACTCGCCTTCACCATCTTCTGGCAGTCGTCGAAACTGCCATCCACCGCGATGTTGTGCACATTGTCGCTGAGCACGGTGGTCATCTGGCGCCGCTGCACCTCCGAAACCCGTCCGTGCGGGTGGAGGATGAAGATGTCCACGTGCTTCGAGTGGCGGCAGCCCTCAATCGCGGCCGAACCGGTATCCCCGGAGGTCGCGCCCAGAATGACCACATGCTGGCCGCGTTTTTCCAGTACGTAATCCAGAAGCCGCCCCAGAAGCTGGAGGGCGAAATCCTTGAACGCCAGTGTCGGCCCCCGGAAGAGCTCCATGACCCACTCGTTGGCATCGAGCTGGACCAGCGGCGCCACCGCCTTGTGGGCAAAACCGGCATAGGTCTCGCGCACCATTTCCCGGAACGCATCCTCGGGGATGGACTCCGCCACAAAAGGGTACATCACCCGGCAGGCCAGCTCGTCATAGGGCAGTCCCCGCAACGCCATCAGCTCTTCCGGCGTATAACGCGGCAGCGTTTCGGGCACATAGAGGCCGCCGTCAGAGGCGAGCCCCTGCAGCAGCACGTCTTCAAAACTGAGCGCGGGCGCCTGCCCGCGGGTACTGATGTATCGCAAGGTGGTTTACCGTCAGTGTCCGGTTGCAGTTCTCAGAGGAAGTTCTCGGCGCGAATGCGGACCACCCGGCCCTCCACTTCCGGAAGCGCTTCCATCTCGGCAATGGCGTCATTAACCTGTTTTTCCAGAACCGTATGGGTCAACAGGATGACCGGAATCTGGCCATCGTGCAGCTCGGATTCCTTCTGCATGATGGATTCGATATTGATTCCGTTCTCACTCATGATGGAAGCCACCTTGGCCAGCACGCCTGGCCGATCCAGAGCCTGAATCCGAAGATAGTAGGCGGAGCGGATCTCCTCCGGCGGGAGGATCTTGTGATCGGTGATGGCCTCGGGCTCAAAGCCAAGATAAGGAACCCGCTGGTCGCTGCCTGAGGCAACCGAGCGGGCCACGTCCACCAGGTCCGCAATGACCGCCGAGGCCGTCGCCTCGTCCCCGGCACCCGGGCCGTGGTACATGGTCTGGCCAACGGCGTCACCGTCCACCAGGACCGCGTTCAGCACGCCATCCACCTTGGCAATGAGATTGTTCCCCGGGACCAGGGTCGGATGCACACGAAGCTCAATCCCTTCTTCACGGGAACGGGCGATGCCCAGGTGCTTGACCCGATACCCGAGCGCCTCGGCATGGGCAATGTCATAGGGTGTGATGTTGGCAATGCCTTCCGTATAGGCGCGATCAAACTGCAACGGCACGCCAAAGGCGGCCGAGGCCATGATGGTCAGCTTATGGGCCGCATCGATGCCTTCAACATCAAAGGTCGGGTCGGCTTCGGCGTAGCCCAGGTCCTGAGCTTCCTTCAGGACCTCATCAAAGTCGCGCCCGGCGCGCATCTCCGTGAGGATGTAGTTGCCGGTACCATTAATGATCCCGGCAAGCCAGTGGATACGATTCCCTGCGAGCCCTTCCCGGATCGCCTTCATGACCGGGATGCCGCCAGCGACGCCCGCCTCGTAGGCGATAATGACATTCTTCTGGCGTGCGGCTTCGAAGATCTCATTGCCGTGCACCGCGATCAGCGCCTTGTTGGCAGTCACCACATGCTTGCCCTGCTCGATGGCTGCCAGGACCAGCCGACGGGCCTCGTCATAGCCGCCTATCAGCTCAACGACAATATCGATATTCGGGTCGTTGACCACATCATTCACGTCCGTGGAAAAAGGCGTGTCACCCAGCCCCAGATCCGGACGTGGGCGCCGATTCGCCACCCGTGCCACACGCAGATTACAACCCGCTCGCCCAGCAATGGTACGGGCATTGCGCTGCAGGACCTCCCAGGTCCCGCCACCGACGGTTCCGAGACCACAGATTCCGATGTTCACGTCCTTCAACTGGCCACCTCTTGTTCGCTTGAAAAGTGCACGTCAATGCCGGGGAAACGGGCATATTATACGCTTTGCGCGCCGAAAAAAACTCGACGGGTACTGGCTCCCACTCCCACGCCTGGCTCAGCCCTCAATCCCGAGTTTCCGTGCCAATGCCTGGGGCGGCTGATAGCCGCGGATCATCTGCCCTGACTCAGTAACGAGTGCAGGCGTTCCTTTAACGCCGAACGATTGGCCGAGACGGAAATGGGACACCACGGGCGCATCACAGGATGGTGCCGTCACTGTCTCCCCCTGCTTGGCACGGGTCATGGCGCTGCGGCGATCCTCTGAACACCAGACCGCTTCAAGTTTCCGGGCGCCTTTGCTGCCCGGACCACCGCGCGGGTACGCCAGATAGTTCACCCGGATGCCCAGCTCGTTCAGGGCTTCCATATGCCGGTGAAGCTTACGGCAGTAGCCGCAGGTCGTATCAGTGAACACATACAGGTCCGCTTTCACACTGCCCTTGTCAGGCCCAAAACGGATCAGCTCGTCTTGGTCCAGTGCCGCAATCGCCTCACGGCGCTGGTTGCTCCGGGCCTGCTCGCTGAGGTTAACCACGCTTTCCTCGTCCAGACGCAACATCTGGCCCGTGAAGATATAGCGCCCATCCGCCGTGATGTAGAGTAGGTTTCCCCCGCTCTTCACCTCGTAAAGCCCTTCCCGCTCAGTCTCGCTGACACGCTCAATGGGCATGTCGGGTAGACGCTGCGAGAGCTGCTCACGAATGCGCTCCTCGGTCGAAGCCGCCTGAGCAACAGCTGGTATCAGCCCTACAAGGATCAGCAGGGAAGCGAGCGAAAAGGATCTCATACTCAACTCCGGATCTGGCTATTAGGTCCTGCGAGGATACCGAAATTCCCGTGCCCTGTCGTCGATCAGCCCCGCGGATGATGACTCTGGTGCAGCTGGTTCAGTCGCTCCCGCGCCACATGGGTATAGATCTGGGTCGTAGAAAGATCACTGTGCCCCAACAGCATCTGGACCACCCGCAGATCCGCCCCATGGTTGAGCAGATGAGTGGCAAAAGCATGCCGCAGGGTGTGTGGGGAAAGGGGTTTGCGGATACCAGCACGCACGGCATAGCGGCGGATCCGGTACCAGAAAGCCTGGCGCGTGAGATGCCCGCCACGGCCTCCGGGAAACAGGGCATCGCTACCGGTACCCTCGGCCAGACCGGGCCGCGCCTGCTGCAGGTATTGCTCAAGCCACTCCAGGGCTTCCTCGCCCAGGGGAACCAAACGCTCTTTGTTCCCCTTACCCAACAGGCGCACCACTCCCTGGCGCCGGTTGACCTGTGACAGTCTCAACGCGACCAGCTCAGAAACCCGGAGGCCACACGCATAAAGCAGTTCCATCATCGCCCTGTCCCTGAGCTCAATGGCGTCATCGGTGGCCGGCGTATCCAGAAGCGCCTCAACGTCCGCTTCGGTCAGAGTATCCGGCAGCCTGCGAGCCTGTCTGGGACTGTCCAGTCGCAGCGTCGGGTCTTCGCTGATGATGCCTTCACGCAACAGGTAGCGATAAAATCGGCGCAGGCAGGAGAGTCGCCGTGCCGCGGTGCTGGAGCGGGCGCCCCTGGTAAGCTCGTGGGAGAGATAATCCATGAGACAGGTTCGATCCACCCCGACGAGATCCCGGTCAGGGTAATCCTGAGCAAGCCAGCGTGCGAACTGTCTCAAATCGCTTTCGTAAGAAAGCCTGGAACGGTCGCTCAGGCCGGATTCCAGCCAGAGCGACTCACTGAATGACGCAACCAGTTGCTCGTTGCGTTGCTCAGCCAAGCTTTTCCTTGATCCGGGCAGCCTTACCAGAGAGCTGACGCAGATGGTACAGCTTCGCCTGGCGCACATCACCGCGACGCTTGACCGAAATGCTGTCGATCAACCGCGAGTGCGTCTGGAAGGTCCGCTCAACGCCAATACCATAAGAGCGCTTGCGTACGGTGAATGAGGAGTTCAGGCCACGGTTACGCTTACCGATGACCACGCCCTCAAACGCCTGCAGACGCTCCCGGTTGCCTTCGGTCACCCGCACCTGAACGACCACGGTATCACCCGGGCCGAACTCGGGAACGGACTCCTTGAGCTGCTCGTTTTCAATTTCCTGGATGATGCTTTTCTTGCCACTCATCTTTCGCTCACTCCTGAATGTGTCACCAATCCGACCCGCCGTCCGGCCGTTCGTTTTCAATCTCCGCCAGCAGCCGCTGCTCCTCGGCGGTCAATTCCCGTTCGCGGAGCAGTTCGGGGCGTCTCATCAGGGTCCGCCACAATGACTGTTTCAGCCGCCACTGCCGGATCCGTTCGTGATCCCCGCCAAGCAGGACTTCCGGAACCCTGCGTCCGCGATGTTCTTCCGGGCGCGTGTAATGCGGGCAATCCAGCAGGCCGTCCGCGAATGAATCCTCTACCGCGGACTGGCTGTGCCCGAGAACCCCGGGAATCTGGCGGACCACTGCATCCACCAGCACCATGGCCGCAAGCTCGCCGCCACTGAGCACGTAGTCGCCGATGGAGATTTCCTCGTCCACCCGCGATTCCAGAACGCGCTCATCAATCCCTTCATAACGCCCGGAAATCAGCACCAGACCGGACGCCGCTGCCAGGGACTCAACCTTCGCCTGATCAAGAACCCGCCCCTGGGGCGACAGGCAGATCACTTTCGCCCCCTCACCGACCCGTGCCACCGCCTCATCAATGGCGGCTTCCAGCGGTTCGGCCTTCATCACCATCCCGGGACCTCCCCCATAGGGACGGTCGTCGACCGTACGGTGCCGGTCATGGGTAAAGGTCCGGGGATTGATGCAGTCCAGCACCAGCTGTCCTTCGGAAACCGCCCGGCCGGTCACCCCATAATCGGTGATCGCCCGGAACATTTCCGGGAAAATACTGATCGCTGCAACCTGCAACCCGAGCGCCTCTTGCCTGTCCCGTAACCAGTCATCCGGCACGCGGGCCGTTCTCAGAACTCTGGGTCCCAGTCAGCCTCAAGGATCCCGCCCTCAAGGTTCACTTCCCGGATAATCTCATCCGGCAGAAAGGGGATCAGCCGCTCCCTGCCATCCGTGCTGGCCGCGTCAGCACGCACCACCAGCACGTCATTGGACCCAGTCTCGATCAGATGGTCCACCACTCCCAGGTCGCGCCCCTCGTCAGCAGTGCGAACCCGCAGCCCCTGGAGCTGATACCAGTAGTACTCACCCTCTTCCAGGGCTGGCAGCTCACTGGTTTCAAACCGGATATCGAGACCACAGAGTCCGGCCGCCTGGTCCCTGTCCTCAATGCCTTCAAGCTTGGCAATCAGTGTCTTGCCATGAGGCTTGCCGGTCACCAGACGGACCCTACGCTCCCCTCGGGAGGAGGCACGCCCATCCACGAGCGTCCAATTGGGATACTGGAAGATGTTATCCAGAGGCTCAGTGTAGGAATACACCTTCACCCAGCCCTTCACCCCGTAAACCGAGGTAATCTGCCCCAGTATGGTTTCCCCGACCCCCATGGGCACGACTCCCTTACTCGGAAGCCGCCTCTTTCAGCAGGCTGCTTACCCGCTCAGTGGGCTGTGCTCCCTGGTCGATCCAGTACTGGGCACGCTCGGTGTCGAGTCGAAGACGCTCTTCATTACCGCGCGCCACTGGATTGAAGAAGCCCAGCCGTTCGATGTAGCGGCCATCACGGGGCTGACGGCTGTCGGTAACCTGGACGTGGTAGAACGGGCGCTTTTTGGCGCCGCCTCGTGTTAAACGGATTGTTACCATCTCAGCGACTGTCCTGTTGCGTTGAAATAATCAGTTCAGGCAAGCCTGTGCATGCGAACCGGCTGCCACGGGCTCGATTCCACCCGTGCGAAAGGGCTGACATTCTACTGTAAAACGCCGCCCCTGAAAAGCATTGATCAGAGAACGTCAGCGTCGCCCTCCCATAGGGGGCATACCACCGCCTCCCATGCCGCCAGGGCCACCCTGGCCGCCGGGGCCGCCCTGGCCCATCATACCCTGCATGCCGCGCATCATGTTCTCCATGCCGCCTTTCTTGCCCATTTTCTTCATCATCTTCTGCATCTGCTTATGCTGCTTGAGCAGACGGTTGACCTCCTGCATCTGGACACCTGAACCGGCGGCGATACGGCGCTTGCGGGAACTGCTGATGACATCGGGGTAGCGGCGCTCATGCGGGGTCATGGAAGAAATGATGGCTTCCATTCGCCCCATGGACTTGTCGTTGACCTGTTTTTCGGCCATCTCCTGGTATTGGCCCATACCGGGCATCTTCTCCAGCATGGCGCCCATGCCGCCCATCTTCTTCATCTGCTGGAGCTGGTCCCGGAAGTCTTCAAGATCAAACTTCTTCCCTTTCTTGATCTTCTTGGTGAGCTTCTGGGCCTTTTTCTGGTCAACCTTCTGCTCGGCATCCTCGATGAGCGACAGCACGTCACCCATTCCCAGAATGCGCGAGGCGATCCGGTCCGGGTGGAACACCTCCAGAGCGTCATTCTTCTCGCCCACACCCATGAACTTGATGGGCCGGCCCGTAATATGGCGCACGGACAATGCCGCACCACCACGCGCATCGCCGTCCGCCTTGGTGAGAATAACGCCACTGAGCGGCAGCGCGTCACTGAACGCCTTGGCAGTATTGGCCGCGTCCTGGCCGCTCATGGCATCCACCACGAACAGCGTTTCGTTGGGCTGAACAGCCTTATTCAGACGCCCGATCTCGTCCATCATGTCGTTGTCGACGTGCAGGCGGCCTGCGGTGTCGACAATCACCACGTCGATGAAGCGCCGCCGAGCCTCGTCCACGGCATTGTTGGCGATCGTGACCGGGTCCTGGTCGGTGCTGCTGGGATAGAAGGTGGCATCCACCTCACCGGCCAGGGTCTCAAGCTGGTTGATCGCCGCCGGGCGATAGACGTCGGCGCTGACCACCAGCACCGACTTCTTCTCCCGCTCCTTCAGGTAACGCGCCAGCTTGGCGACACTCGTGGTCTTGCCCGCCCCCTGAAGGCCGGCCATCATGATGACCGCTGGCGGCTTACCCTCAAGCTGCAAGGGCTCGGCAGCCCCCATAACGGCTTCCAGCTCGGACTGGACGAGCTTGATGAAGGCCTGGCCCGGCGTCAGGCTGCGCATCACCTCCTGGCCCAGCGCCTTCTGCCGAACATTGTCGACGAAGGCCTTGACCACCGGCAGCGCTACGTCCGCCTCAAGCAGCGCCATGCGCACTTCGCGCAGGGTTTCACTGATGTTGTTCTCGGTCAGCTTCGCCTGGCCGGAGATCTTGCGAAGGCTCCCTGAGAGCCGATCGGACAGATTATCAAACATGGACGCCCGCAATTGTCGGTTGATGTTTAACGCCATTATAACCAGACTGAGCGTCTGGAGACGAACCGGAGCCGGTCATACCAATACACATGGGCACGACCATCATCGCCTTCACCGCTGTCATCCTCTACGGTGCGGGAACATTACTGCAGGCACTGCGGATCCGCTCGGGCAATCAACGCGCCGGCTGGCTGGCCCAGCTTACCGGCGTGCTCGCCATCGCCGCCCATCTGAGCTTTGCCCTGCGCTTCATGGTGCTGGACGGCGGCATCAACCTGTCGGTGCTAGTCGCCGGGACAACCATTGCGGCCCTTCTGGCAGCACTGGTGCTGATCCTCTCATTACGCTACCCGGTACAGCCGCTGCTTCTCATCGTCTATCCCGTTGCCCTGCTCAGCATTCTGACCAAGATCATTTTCTATACAGGGCCCCGGCTCATCGACAACTCCAATGTCGGGGTGCTGCTGCATGTCAGCCTGGCGATCACCGCCTTCAGCCTGTTGGCGTTAGCCGCCATCCAGGCGATCCTGCTGTACTTGCAACACCATCACCTCAAAGCCCATCACAACGGGTTACTGGTGCGCGCCCTTCCCCCACTGGAAACCATGGAGGCTCTCCTTTTCGGACTCATCCATACCGGGGTTGCCATTCTCACGCTGGCCATCATTACCGGCGCCATTTTCGTTCAGGATCTGTTTGGGCAGCACCTGGTCCACAAGACGGTTTTCACACTGCTCGCCTGGCTGGTATTCGCGGCGCTGATCCTCGGCCACCAGATCCGCGGCTGGCGGGGGGCTGTTGCCAGCCGCTGGACACTGGCAGGCTGCATCCTGCTGACTCTGGGCTACTTCGGCAGTCGCCTGGTCATCGACGTCATCCTGTGACGACCACTGGATAACAGCAGGCCATCAACCTTGAGTAATGAAGCCTCGCTAACAACCCTCGGCGCTGTTCTGGTCCTCCTGATCATCCTTTCGGCGTTCTTCTCGAGCTCCGAAACCGGCATGATGGCGCTGAACCGCTACCGGCTCAGGCACCTGAGCAAGACCGGTCACCGTGGTGCCCGGCGCGCGGACAGACTGCTGGCGCGTACGGACCAGCTGATCGGCGTCATCCTGATCGGCAACAACTTCGTCAACATCCTCGCCTCGGCAATCGCCACACTGATCGCGGTGCGCATCTGGGGCGATGCCGGCGTGGCGATTGCCACCATTGGCCTGACCATCATCATCCTGATTTTCTCAGAAGTCACCCCCAAAACACTGGCGGCCCTCTACCCTGAGAAGATCGCCTTCCCGGCCTCCCACGCCCTGGGCCCGCTGCTGAAACTGCTTTACCCGATGGTCTGGGTCCTCAACCTGATCACCAACAACCTGCTGAGGCTCATCGGTGTACGCCTGGAAGGCCAGCAGGGCAGTGATCACCTGAGCCGGGAGGAACTGCGCACCCTGGTGAACGAATCCGGCTCCATGCTCCCTGGGCGCCACCAGGACATGCTCCTGAGCATCCTGGATCTGGAAAAGGTGACGGTGAATGACATCATGGTGCCCCGCAATGAAATCGTGGGCATCGACCTGGATGACCCGATGGACGAGATACTTCGGGTCATACGCAGCAGCCAGCATACACGCCTTCCGGTTTACCGGAACGACATCAATAACACCGTAGGCATTCTGCACCTGCGCAACGTCAGCCGGCTCCTCCACAGCGATGACATCAACAAGGCGGTTCTGATGCAGATCTGCCGGGAACCCTATTTCATTCCGGAAAGCACCCCACTGCATACCCAGCTGTTCAACTTCCAGAAAGAACGCCGCCGCATCGGCATCGTGGTGGACGAATACGGAGATGTGCTCGGCATTGCCACGCTTGAGGACATTCTGGAGGAGATTGTGGGCGAGTTTACCACTGATTTTGCGGCCAGCAGCAGCCAGGACATCCTGCCCCAGAGCGACGGCACCACGATCGTTGACGGCACCACCCCGATCCGGAGCCTGAACCGTGCTCTAGAGCTGGACCTGCCCACCGACGGCCCCAAGACTCTCAACGGCTTGATTACGGATTACCTGGAATCCATTCCTGAAAGCAACCTGTGCGTGAAACTGCATGGTATGCGACTGGAAACCCTCCAGATCAAGGACAACGTTATCCGCACCGTCCGACTCCACCCAGCCGAGACCGCCACAACATCGCAGCCCGATCATGCCCCGCTGAAGCGATAACGCTTTTGTGATTCTCCTGGAATGTTTGTACACTAAATGGACAACTCCTGCCCTAGAGCACTGAGGCAGTCAGCGGGAGCCCGCCATGAGGGAAGACCCCGGCATCCGTACCACGTCTTCGGATCAGGCCCGGCCTGACAGCTGCACACTACCGGAGGAGCTCCTCCTGGTCCGCGACACGGTAGTGCCCGGTCTGATGAATTTGCTCAGAGGCACACTGGATGCCACGGATGACACCCTTTTCGAGCTGGCCAACGATGCCCGCAGTAACAGCGATTACAACCGCTGTTTCGAAACAATGCGCGAGCTGCGCCTCAAACGTAAAAACATCGAGAACCAGTTCCTCCAGGCACTGGTTCACCTGTTCCTGGTACCGCCCCGCAGTAATGCCGGCGAAACGGCCAAGCCCGGGCGCCGTCTGGAGGCCGATTCGCCATGCTCGGCCAATCACAACACCCTTGAAGAACAGGTCACCCTGAATGCCATGATCACCCGCGCCGCAGTGAGCGAGCAGACCCTCCTGCTCCAGCTGCAGACCCGGTTTTCGGCCCTTTACCCGGATTCTGGCACCGCCCACCCAGTCAACCCGCTAGCCCCAGAACACCTGTGCCGAGCCTTCCAGCAGGCCTGCTCCGAACTGGCCATCCAGGTCCGGGAGCGGCTGCTGCTGCTCAGGCATTTTGACCGCTACGTTCTGACGAGCCTGGGCATTATGCTGGACGAAGCCAACCGGATCCTGCACCCCTACTTCCGGTGCCCAAGCGCCGGCCTCCCCCACCCACCCTCTACCCAACCCGAAACCGAAGGGGTAGACACTGCCCGCCAGACGGACACCCAAGCCAGGGCGGACACCGATTCAGACCCGTTGAACATGGAATCGCTGCTGTCCGGTTATCGCCGCTACAGCAGCGATGTCATGGACCACACCTCCCGGGAAGCTGTCCATATCCTCTCCCACCAGGAGCTGGACGCTTTGCTTGCAACCATCCCTTCCAGATGGGCTGGCATCGACCTCCTCTACAGTGCCCCGGATCCCCCGGGCCTGCGCAGCATGGTCGGGGAGCTGCTGGCGCGCCGCTGCGAAACGCTGGGCAAGCGGGCTACCTTGACTCCCAAGGACGAGGACCTGGTCAACCTGGTTTCGCTACTGTTCGAATCCATTCTCAATGACCACAACCTGCCGGATCCTCTCCGTGCGCTGCTCAGCCGGCTTCAGGCGCCCATTCTCAAGGTGGCCCTGCGGGATCCTGCCTTTTTCAGCGCCCCCTCACACCCGGCACGAAAACTTCTCGACACCCTGGGCCACGCCGGCATTGGCTGGAGCAGCCACGAGGAAGTGAAGCGGGACCGTCTGTACAGCGGCATCCACAAGACGGTGGCACGCCTTCTAGCGGAATACGACAGTGACCCAGCCCTCTTTGAGGCCCTTTATGGGGAATTCGAGGCGCTGCTGGAAGACGAGAATCGCAAGGCCGCGCTGGTGGAACAACGGACCCGCGAAGCCGAACGGGGGCGAATCAAGACGCGCAAAGCACAGGAAGCAGTGGAGCAGACACTGGCGCAACGGCTGGCGGGCCACGAAATCCCCGAAGGCATCCAACAACTCCTGGTCCAGGGCTGGAGCCGGGTCATGTGGCTGGCCTATCTGCGGGACGATACCGAGTACCCATGGGAACACGCCCTAGGGACTGTCGACGATCTGCTGTGGTGCCTGCATCCTGGGCCGCCCTACGATGAACGCAAGCCCTGGGTACGCCAGGCTCCCGCGTTGGTCAGGACAATCCAGTCGGGCCTGGAGGCTGTTGCCTACCCTCCTCGCCAGCTTGAAGTGGGCATGGTCAATCTCAGGCACCAACTGGCGCTGGCTTTCCAGAAACAGGCCACCACGGCAACAAGCGAGGCAGGCGCCATGCCCCTTGAAGAATCCCCGAGGCGAACAGCCTCCGCCCCTGGCCTAGCGTGTAATGACGCCATCATCGCCCAACATTACGAAACCCTGGAGACCCTCAATGTCGGCGACTGGGTGGCGTTTTACCTTGTCAACGGGGCCCACTTCCGCTGTAAGCTCTCTGCCGTTATCGAAGATGCCGACTGTTTTGTGTTCGTGAACCGGATGGGCCTTAAAGTGGTGACCAAGAGCCGTGATGAGCTGGCCCATGCGTTGCGGTGTGGCGAACTCGTCCTGCTTGAGGAGGTCGCCATCGTCGAGCACGCCCTAAGTGGCATCGTAAGACGCTTGAGCCGTAAGGCCAGCTGAGATGGATGAGAAACGGCCCCGGAGTACATGAGCGACCCCTTCAACCAACAGACCGCGTACCCCTTGTTACTGGCCCTATCGGTAGCCTTCTGCCTGCATGTGGTCGTGGCCACGCTGGCCAATGCATGGGTATCGCTGCCGGTGCCCAACACCCGGCCGCCAACGGTTAGCGTCCGCATTGCTCCTGCCACTGGTTCCGTACAGACCACACCGGTCAAGTCCTCAACGAAGGCGGCACAGCAGAAGGTGCCAGCTCAAGACACGACTGAAACCAGGGCCCCCAAGGCAGAAGCGGTTACCGCTGGCGACCAGCAAAGGACGCCCAAAGCCACCACCTCGCCCACCAACGCCCAACAGACACCAGAAACCGCTCAGGCTAACCGCAACGAGCAAACGGACACCACCTCGCCGGAAGACAACGCCACCACGAGCGAAACCAGCTCCCCCGTTTCCAGCCAGAACCCAGAGGTGCCAATCACCCGGCTCAGCCAGAACGACAATCGCCAGCGCTCGGCCTACGAAATCACGCTTTGGGAACGGATCGCGCAGGCGGTGGCCTACACACCACTACTCAAAGAACTGGGAACGCCTCATGAGGTTGTCCTGGAGTTGAGACTGATGCGCAATGGCGCCCTGCGGCGCGCAAAGGTGACAACCTCCTCCGGTATCCCGGATCTGGACGAGGTAGCCCGGGAAGCCGCGCTGGCGGCAACGCCCTTTCCGGATCCGCCGGAAGGGCGGCGCCGTTTCAGCGTCCGGCTCCTTTTCGAGCCGGTCCAGCCGGACTAGACTCAGGCGCTGGAATCGTCCTCGGTTGCCTCGGCAGCGCTATCAACCACCTCCTGGAGCTCACCACTTTCGTGCATCTCCAGAATGATGTCGCAGCCGCCAACCAGCTCACCATTAACATAGAGCTGGGGATAAGTCGGCCAGTTGGAATAGGTCTTGAGAGCCTCGCGCAGCTCGTCGTTATCGAGGATATTCACATAGGCAAAGCGCTGCCCGCAGGCCATCAAAGCCTGAACGGTCTTGGCGGAAAACCCGCACTGCGGTGCCTGTGGCGTCCCCTTCATAAACAGCAGAATGGGGTTGTCGCTGATCTGTTGCTTGATGGTGTCGTTAATGTCCATGGATCCTCCAGCTAACGGACGCTGATCTTACCGGTGCCTATTCTACAGAACACACTGATACCTGACCATTATACTTGGGTATTCGCTGGCACTGGCCGCGGCATCATGCCCGCGCTCTCCCGTTTGCCAGCCCACGCGTTTAACGCTAGTATTGGTCCTTTACAGAGGCAGCTTTGAAGGCTGCCTTTTTTGTTTCAGTGAGGCCCTCTGCCATGGCGAACCAGCCATTGCTCAACACTTATGGTCGCCTGCCCGTGGTCTTTGAACACGGCCGCGGGATGTGGCTCTATGATACCGAGGGCCAGCGTTACCTGGATACCTTCACCGGCATTGCGGTATGTGGTCTGGGCCACAGCCATCCAACCGTGGCGCGGGCCATCAGCCAGCAGGCGGAACGACTGACCCACTGTTCCAACCTTTTCCACTGCAAACTGCAACAGGAACTGGCACACCGTGTGTGTGATCTCACCGGCATGGACGGCGCTTTCTTTGCCAACTCCGGTGCCGAGGTCAACGAAACCGCCATCAAGCTGGCACGCCAGTACGGACACCAACGGGGGGTAACCGATCCCAGCATCATCGTCATGGAAAATGCTTTCCATGGCCGGACCCTGGCCACCCTGACCGCCACCGGCCACCGGCGGGTCCAGGCCGGCTTCGAGCCCCTGGTCCATGGCTTTGCCCGCGCCCCGTTTGATGATCTGGAAGCGGTGGAAACCATAGCCGAGACCAACCACAACGTGGTCGCCGTTCTGGTTGAGCCCATCCAGGGGGAAGGCGGAGTGGCCATCCCGGCCCAGGACTACCTGCCGGGACTCAGCCGCATTTGCGAGCGCCACAACTGGCTGCTGATGCTGGACGAGGTCCAGACCGGCAACGCCCGCACTGGCACCTATCTGGCCTGCCATCAGGCTGGCATTGAGCCGGATGTGGTGACGCTTGCCAAGGGCTTTGGCAACGGTTACCCGGTTGGCGCCTGTCTGGCCCGGGGCGCTGCGGCAGAGGTTTTCAGCCCGGGCAGTCACGGCTCAACCTTCGGCGGCAACCCTCTGGGCTGCGCGGCGGCCCTGGCTGTTCTGGATGTTATTGAACAGGACGCGCTCGCCGAGCGCGCACGCGTTCTGGGCCAACGCATGCTTGAACGCTTCCGGGAGCACCTGGAGGGCGCCGACTACATTCACGCCATTCGCGGTCGAGGGCTGATGCTGGCCATCGAGCTTACCGATCCCTGTTCGGAGCTGGTCCTGCTGGCCAAGGTCCAGGGGATCCTGCTCAACATCACCCGGGAACGGGTGATCCGGCTTCTGCCGCCACTGACCATGACTGATGACGAAGCGGATTACATGGCGGATCAGGTCATCCGGATCATCAAGCTGTACGCGGCTGATGACCGGGACCGTCCGCGCCAGTAACGCTGCCTGCCACAAAAGGGAACGACAGCATGAACGTCCGACATTTTCTGACACTGCTGGATCTGGACACCAATGAACTGACACGTGTACTGGACCATGCCTCGGATCTGCGCCGGGAACGCAACCAGGGCATTACCCGCGACAGTCTGCACAACCGATCACTGGGCATGATCTTCGAAAAGTCCTCCACACGGACGCGCGTCTCGTTTGAAGCGGGCATGACCCAACTCGGTGGCGGCGCCATCTTCCTCTCACCCCGCGATACCCAGCTGGGCCGTGGCGAACCCGTGGAAGACAGTGCCCGCGTGATCTCAAGCATGGTGGATGCGGTCATGATCCGCACCTTCAGCCACGAAATGCTTGAGCGTTTTGCCGCCTTCTCCCAGACACCGGTCATCAACGCCCTGACCGACGATTTCCACCCCTGCCAGCTGCTCGCGGACATGCAGACGTGGCGCGAGCACCGCGGCTCCATACAGGGCGCGAAAGTCGTCTGGGTGGGCGACGGCAACAACATGTGCAATTCCTACATCAACGCCGCGCTGCAGTTCGACTTCGAGCTGGTGATCGCCTGTCCCGAGGGCTATGAGCCCAATACCAGCCTGGTCGCCGCCAACCAGGACCGGGTACGGATCGTAAACGACCCGGAAGAGGCGGTGCGCGATGCCAACCTGGTGGCCACCGACGTCTGGGCCTCCATGGGCCAGGAAGAAGAACAGCAGCAACGACTCAGCGACTTCAGCCGCTACCAGGTCTCACCGGAACTGATGGAAAGGGCCGACCGGGATGCCTTGTTCATGCATTGCCTCCCGGCCCATCGAGGCGAGGAAATCTCGGAGCACATGCTGGAACACCGCAGCAGCGTGGTCTGGGATGAAGCCGAAAACCGGCTGCACGCCCAGAAAGCGCTGCTTGAGGGCCTGGTCCTGGGGCTTGAGCGTCTCGACTGAGACGCTTCAGCGCGAACGCGTTACCCTTTCCACCGCATCCAGCCAGCCCTGGTAGGCGTGCTCACGAACCGCCGGGGCCATGGCCGGCTCAAACCGTCGCTCCGCCTGCCAGCGTTGCCGGATGCGGTCGAGCCCATCATAAACCCCGGTCTGAAGCCCGGCCAGGCAAGCCGCTCCAAGAGCTGTGGTTTCCGTAATCACGGGCCGATCCACGGCCACATTGAGCATATCGGCCAGGAACTGCATCAACCAGTTGTTGACCACCATACCCCCATCAACGCGCAGCTCCTCAAGCGGCGCCCCACAGTTCTGGATGGCCCGGACCAGATCCTTGGTCTGGTAGCACACGGACTGCAGGCCAGCAGTAACGATGTCATCGATACCCGTATCACGGGTCAGGCCGAGGATGGCTCCCCGGGCGTGTGGATCCCAGTAGGGCGCCCCCAGCCCGGTAAATGCGGGTACCAGATAGACGGGATTCTCCACCCCTACGGACTCGGCCATGGCCTCACATTCCGACGCACTGTCAATGAGCCGGAGGCCATCCCGGAGCCACTGGATGGCCGCACCCGCCACAAAGATGCTGCCTTCCATGGCATAGGTGACCTGCCCCTCCAGCCGGTAACCCACGGTCGTCAGCAGCCGGTTCTCGGAACGGATGGCCTCGCCGCCGGTGTTCAGCATCAGGAAGCAACCAGTGCCGTAAGTGCTCTTGGCCATGCCACGCTCAAAACAGGTCTGGCCGAACAGCGATGCCTGCTGGTCACCCGCAATGCCGCCCACGGTAACCGCCGCCCCCAGGATCGACGGCTCCGTACGCCCGAAGTCCGAGGCACTGTCCTGGACTTGTGGCAACAGTGAGGCGGGAATCCGGAACAATTCCAGAAGCCGCTCATCCCACTGCTGTTCATGGATGTTGAACAGGGCGGTACGCGACGCATTGGTGGCATCGGTGGCATGCACGCGACCATTGGTAAGCTTCCAGAGAATCCAGGTGTCGATGGTGCCGAATGCCAGCTCCCCGCGCTCGGCCCGTGCCCGGGCGCCATCCACGTTATCCAGGACCCAGCCCAGCTTGGTCGCCGAGAAATAGGGATCCATGAGCAGACCGGTACGCTCCACCAGCGTGGTTTCCCATCCCTCACGCTTGAGGGCCTCGCACTGGGGCGTGGTGCGACGGTCCTGCCAGACAATGGCCCGGTGAATGGGCTCGCCCGTGGTCCTGTCCCAGACGATCGTGGTTTCACGCTGGTTGGTGATGCCAATACCAGCCACTTCGCGAGCGCTGATACCTTCCTGGCGCAGCACCTCCAGACAGGCCTGACGGGTTGTATCCCAGATTTCGTCCGGATCATGCTCCACCCAGCCATCCCCCGGGTAGAACTGGCGGAACTCATGCTGGGCAACCTGACGGGGCCGGCCATCCTCACCAAACAGAATGGCCCGAGAACTGGTGGTACCCTGATCAATGGCGAGTAGGCGGGTCATGACGGCTCCTCCGTTCGCGTACCGGCGTCTCCATGTTGATCCCTCGGCTGGCGGCGGGGCCAGACGAGCGTAAAGCAGGCGCCGCCCAGCTGCTGCGAGCGCCCCACGAACGCCTGCCCGCCATGCCAGTACAGAATGCGCCGGACGATGGACAGTCCCAGGCCATAACCACCAGAGCTGCGGGTACGGCTGTCATCAAGCCGGGCGAAAGCGGTAAAGACTTTGTCCCAGTCTTCCTCCGGTATACCCTGACCATCATCCTGCACATCAATGCGAACGGTCTGGTCATCGAAGTGACATGCCACCAGCACCCTGGCACTGGCATAACGCGTGGCGTTCCCCACTAGATTCTGGATCGCGCGGTGAATGTAGCGTGGCTCCGCATCCGCCTCGGAAAAGGCACGGGCATCGTCCGGTATAGCCACCTCAATCCGCAGTTCGGGACGCATGCCCTGCTGTTCCTCAACCACTTGCTCCACCGTCTCGGCGATATCCAGCCGCTGGACCGTCATCACGGGTCCGCCCTGCTCCAGCCGGGCGTAAGTCAGAATCTCGTCAATGAGTTCGTCCAGTTCCTGAATATCACGGTCAATGGCGCCAAGCTGGGACCGCAACATATCCGGGTCTTCACAGTCCTCAATCATTTGCACCCCGAAGCGGATACGGGCCACGGGCGTACGCAACTCATGGGACACCCCGTGGATCATCTCGCTCTGGACGCTGACCAGCCGCTGGATGTGATCCGCCATGCGATTGAAGGCAGCGGCCAGACGTCCGCCCATCGAGTCGCCCCCATCACTGACCCGCGCATCCAGTTCCCCCCGGGCGATACGGGACACCGCGCCCTCGATACTGCAAAGACGCCGGTGCAGGTCGACCAGCAAGTAATACACCACGCCCCCCAGAACCGCCGCCACCAAGCCGGCAAGCACCAGTGCCAGGGGCCAGGACCAGTAACGAAAAGGGGGAGGGTGGGTCACCGAAACCAGGGTCCCATCAGACAGTGCTGCATAGGTTTCCGCAGCCTCGCGGAGCTGCGGCTGATGGTAGACAACCGCGTCATTGGCAATGCGTTCAAGAGCGGACCCTTGGGGGAGCTGCGCATTCTCGAGCGGCGTCACAGTAACGCCCAACGCCGCCCCGGCCGCCCTGGCATCCCCATTCCAGTAACGGTCAGCCACCAGCACCAGCGTCCGGGCGGTCAGCTCCGCCACATGCCGGTAGGGGTCCTCAGCACGCAGTTGCAGAACCCCCGCCTCTGGCGCCAGGCGATAGAAATAGACGGCATCGCCCCGGCGCTGAGCAAGGACCTGGCCGTACTCAAGACGTTCCTGCGCCACATCGCCCAGGGCCACGGCCTGGCGGGGCAGCAGGCGCAGCTTTGACGATGAGGTGCGGGCGTTCACAGGTGCCACCACCCGAGGATGCTCGGCCAGCCAATCCAGAAGCGGCGCCGGGTAATGCTCAAGAAACGCCTGCTCCCGCACCCCGTTGATGGTCACCACCAGCAAGGACCCCACCAGGGTGACGCCAAGCGCCACCAGGATCAGGGCGGCGTAAACGCGAAAGTAGTAACGCCTCAGCGACATCGATGCCTAGACGTCGCGAACGAAGAGGTAACCCTTGCTCCGCACCGTCTTGATACGACGTGGGTGCACCGGGTCATCCCCGATCTTCGGCCGGATCCGCGACACACGAACATCAATGGAGCGATCCTGGCCGTCATATTCGATGCCTCTCAGGGAGGTGAAGATCTCTTCCCGGCTGAGCACGCGCCCGGCGTTACTGGCAAGCAACCACAGGAGGTCAAACTCGGCGCTGGTGAGATCGATGCTCTCGTCATCAAGCCAAGCCTCACGCATGGAGTGATCAACCACCAGGTTATTGAAGACCAGCCGCTCCGGACCATCCTCCGTTCCGGTCTGTGGGGCTGCCCCGACCTGCGCCGCCGGTTCACTGATACGGCGAAGCAGGGCGCGGATCCGGGCCAACAGAACCCGGGGGCGCACCGGTTTGGACATATAGTCGTCCGCCCCCATTTCCAGCCCCAGCACCTGGTCCAGGTCATCCGTGCGAGCTGTCAGCATCAGAATGGGCCCATTGTAGAACGGGCGAACGCGGCGACAGATGGCCAGGCCATCCTCCCCGGGGAGCATCAGGTCGAGAACGACCAGGTCTGGGACTTCATCCCGTATCCGCTCCACCGCGCGAGCCCCATTGGTTTCAAGCGAAACCACCAGCCCGTTCTTTTCCAGAAAATCCCGGGTCAGCTCCGCCAGCCGCTCATCGTCCTCGACGATCAGAACACGCGAGGCTTCACTGGTCTGTTCCACGGCATCCGTCTCGTTCGTTGTTGTTTCCATTGTTAGTCCTGTCGCAGGATTGAGGCGCAGGGGCCGGGTCGTACGTCAAACATTGTGTAACACAAGTATACACACTGATGGCGAGTTTGCATGTGAGCGCCGTCCTCAGGCCAATGGTTCACCCGCCTCGACCTCCTCCGGGGTTGCATCCCTGGCTTCCAGGATCTCCAGGTCAAAATAGAGCGTGATACCGGCCAATGGGTGATTGGCGTCCACCAGCACCTGTTCATCCTCGAAGCCAACCACTTTGACCACCTGAGCATTGTCGCCCGAATCCGTCTGGAACTTCATGCCCTCCTCAAGCTTTTCAACCCCCTGGAACATGCTCCGTGGCATCCTGCGAACCAGCTCGGGCTGGTGCTCGCCATAGGCCATGGAAGGTGGAATCGTCACCTCCAGACACTCCCCCGGCTCGCGCCCTTCCACGGCCCGTTCGACGCCCTCAATCATGTGCCCGCAGCCACTGACAAAATGCAGCGGCTCCGCACCGGCGGAGCTGTCCACAACCTCGCCGTCCCGGTTCTTGAGTTGATACGCCAGTCGATAAACCCGTTGTTCCGCCATGCTGTTGTGCATCCTCCTGTATTCGGTCATTGCGTGCGGGTCACGCCGATGACCCGCAGTGCGTGTAATACCAGTCTCTGCTCCAGCCGTTCGCGCCATCCCACTGGCTCGCTCAGGCTCATGCGTTCCAGCGCACTGCGCTCCATCGGCGAAGGGGCATGCTGTCGCAGCGCTCGCCAGAGCACCGCCAGCAGCCCACGCCTTGAGCCAGTGGCATTGCGAAGCCACTGCAGAGCCTGGACCAGTCCCTGCTCCACCTCGGTGAACTCTGTACCGAAGGGGAAGGATGGAAAGAGCTGATGATGCGCCCGCAGCGGTGCAATTGCCGCTTCAAGACGCTGTGGGTAATTGTTGCGGTGCGCCTTTGGGATTTTCCAGTCCCTGGGAATCTTGCCGGCTTTTTTCGCCTCGCGCATAAGCTCGTTCTGGAAGCGCGAATCCGCGATACAGATCAACCGCTGGTACACTTGCGAGTCCGGCTTCCCGAGCACGTCCGCCACCCCGTACTCCGTCACCACAATATCGCGCAGGTGGCGAGGAATGGTGCAGTGGCCATAGTTGAAGCGGATATTGGACTCTGGACGACCGCCGCTCATGCGCGTGGCCCTCAGCGTCAGAATGGACCGTCCCTCGGGCAGTTCATGCGCCATGGCCACAAAGTTGTACTGACCGCCCACACCACTGACCACGCGGCCATCCTCAAGGCCATCGGAGACAGCGGCTCCGTTCAGAGTCTGCATCATCACCGAGTTGATGAACCGTCCCCGGCGGCGCTGCGCCGTCTTGAGCGCCTGATCCCCCAAAGGATCGTCATAGAGATGGTTCACAAAGCCCACACTCGTCATGCTGAGACGCGAACGATCCGCCTCACTCAGCTCCCGCAGGCCCTGGTAGAAACGTTCCGGTCCCAGGAAGAAGCTCCCGTGCATCACCACGCCCCCGGCCATCTCCTTATTGAGCGCGTACTGCTCAATCAGGGTCCGCGCCTGCTCGTCCCCGAGATCCGGGCGCACCGCCTCCTCTCCCAGGCTCAGGCGCCCACCCTTGAGCTCGCAGGTCTCACTGAAGAAGCCGAAACGCACCAGCCACTGCACGTCACGCGCCTTCAGGACGGTCTCGATGCAGCCCGCCTCACAGAGCCGATCCAGAGCGGTTATGTCCAGGGGTTCCCGGATGGTGCCCTCATCCAGCAGTTGTTGCAGTGTGCGGTCGGCCACCACCCGGCGCTTGAGGACGCCCGCCTGGTACAGGTGCAGGAAGCCTTCGACCATCATTTCACTGCAGCCGTAGAGCCCTTCCTCGAAGCGCCCGGTACCACCAACCGCCGCCATCTCCGGGAATCGGGAATGGGCGTCAAGACGGCGGGCCAATTCATTGAAGAGGCCATTGTCTCTGTGGCGGAACAGAATGTTGTAGACCACCGCCGACCCCAGAGCGCCGATGCCCACCTGGAGCGTGCCGCCGTCGCGCACCAGATTGGCGGCATAGAAACCGATCAGGTAATCAGCGGTTTCCACCGGCATATCCGGCACCGGGAACAGGCGCATGGAGGGATTGTTGGGCTCCAGTACCAGGTCGAAGGTGTCACGATCCACCGCCGCGTCATGACCGAACCAGGGAAGTTCCGGGTTGAGTTCACCGGCAATCACAACCGTGTCGCCTGAGTCGCGCTGCTGCTGGAGTTTCGGCAGGATCTCAAGGGTCAGGTCCGGGTTACAGCTCAGGCTGACCTGGCGCCCCTCCGCATCTGGTGCCACCATCTGCCCCACGGCGTTGACCCCCATAGCCAGCAGGTCACGCACCGCATGGGTGTAGTTGGTCATCACGACACGCTGCTGCTGGTCAGGGTTTCCCAGACGGCTGCCAGCCCTCAGAAAGAACTCCGTGACCGTTACGTTATCCGGCAGCGTCCCCCGGCTGACCGCGCTTGCGTATTCCAGCTCCGGCACCCCCTCATAGACCCGCTCCACAAAGGGCTCCATCAGCCGTTTCTGCAGGGCGCTGCCTGAACGCGGTTTTTCGAGCGACAGCGCCGTCATGATGTGAAGCTGGATGGCCGGTTCGTCACAGGCACGCCGATAGAGCGCGTTGATCAGGTGGACCGGTTTACCCAGCCCCAGCGGCAACGCAATCCGGATATCGCCATCCAGGCGGCGGATCAATTCCTCGGCACACCGCTCAGCCTGGCGAAAATGGCTGCTTGCGCCTTCTTCGCTCATGGGCAGCTCACGGACAGGGATAGGTATAAAGCTGGTGGAGGCGCTCGATCCGGTCCAGCAGTTCATCGGAGAGCTGAATGCGGGCGCTTTCGATGTTCTCGGAGAGCTGATCCATGGTCGTGGCTCCCACCAGGTTGCTCGTCACAAAGGACCGGGAGTTGACCCAGGCCAGGGCCATCTGCGCTGGCGAAAGGCCATGCTCGCCCGCAAGATTCACATAGGCCTGGGTCGCCTCCTGCGCCTGCTCCGACGTGTAGCGCGTAAAGCGCGAGAATTCGGTGAGACGCGCGCCCGCGGGCTTCCTGCCACCCAGGTACTTACCACTGAGCGCCCCAAAGGCCAGGGGTGAATAGGCCAGGAGCCCACAGTCCTCGCGCAGTGACACCTCCGCAAGGCCCACCTCATAGGAACGGTTCAGCAGACTGTAGGGGTTCTGGATGCTCACCGGCCGGCTCCAGCCCCGGCGCTCCGCCTCCTTCAGGTAGGTCATGGCGCCCCAGGCGGTCTCGTTCGACAGGCCAATGTGGCGCACCTTACCGGCCTCCACGAGTTCATTCAGCGCCTCAAGGGTCTCCTCAATGGGCACCGCATCCGAATCATCCACCGGGCTATAGCCAAGCTTGCCGAAGAAATTCGAGCGGCGCTCAGGCCAGTGCACCTGGTAAAGGTCAATGTAGTCGGTCTGCAACCGCTTGAGGCTGTCATTGACGGCCTGGTGGATCTGCTGGCGGGTCAGGCGCGGACCACCCCGGATGTAGTCCATGTCACTGCGGCCGGTCACCTTGGTGGCGATCACCAGGTCATCCCGCCTGCCCCGGCGCTGCAACCAGTTCCCAAGATAGGTTTCCGTAAGGCCCTGGGTTTCGGCACGCGGCGGCACGGGGTACATTTCAGCGGCATCAATCAGGTTGACGCCCTGATCCATCGCGTAATCCAGCTGCTCGAAGGCCTCCTGCTCGGTATTCTGTTCCCCCCAGGTCATGGTTCCCAGGCCGATCACACTTACCTCAATGCCGGTCCGGCCTAGCTGGCGTTTTTCCATTGCAGTCACCTCCCACTGAATTGTCCCCGCATGCTAAGTCCATCCCCGGGCCACCGCAATGCCAGGGCCGTCATCAAAACATCACACCGATGTCAGGAAACGGTAACCCTGACGAGCAACACTGTCATTGTCCGTTCAGCCCCGGAGGACCCACGATGCGGGCACCCAAAGTTGCCATGGTCACGGAGACCTTCCCCCCCGAAATAAACGGCGTTGCGGGGACCCTGAACAACCTCTGCCGCGAACTCGTTCTGCGCGGTCATCAGCTGACGATCATCCGGCCCCGACAGTACCACGAGGCCAACGCGGGCCATGCCCCGCTGTTCGGGGAGCACACCCTGCGTGTGCGCGGGCTGCCGCTGCCCGGCTACCCGGAACTGCGCTTCGGTCTTGGTGCCCGGGGGCGGCTCCGGCGGCTGTGGCACAAACGCCCTCCGGATGCCGTTTACGTGGCCACCCAGGGCCCTCTGGGCTGGAGCGCCGTCAGCGTCGCCCGGGAACTGGGGATTCCCTGTGTATCCGGTTTCCATACCAACTTCCACCAGTACAGCAGCTACTACGGAGCTGGGTTCCTGGCCCCCCTGATCCGGCGTTATCTGGTAGCCTTTCACAACCGCACCAGCGCCACCCTGGCGCCAACGCGCAGTCTCTGCCATCAGCTCGCGCAATGGGGGATCCGCAACAGCCGCTGCTGGAGCCGGGGCGTCGACAGCCGGCTGTTCAACCCGGGCCGGTACAGCCGGGAGCTGCGGGCGCAATGGGGCGCGGGCAACGGCCCGGTTGTGCTTTACGTTGGACGCCTGGCGGCCGAAAAAAACCTGATGCAGGCCGTCACCACCTTTGAACGCCTGCGCGAGTGCCATCCCACCGCCCGGTTTGTCCTGGTGGGCGATGGCCCCCTGCGCCCCAGCCTCGAGCAGGCCCATCCAGAGTTCCTGTTCCAGGGGGCACGCCAGGGTAAGGAACTGGCCCGTCATTACGCCTCTGCGGATATTTTCCTGTTCCCCAGCGAATCGGAAACCTTCGGGAACGTGGTCACGGAGGCACTGGCCTCGGGGCTGCCCGTCGTGGCATTTGATCAGGCGGCGGCACGGGAACACATCAGGCACGGGATCAATGGCATGAAGGCACCCCCCGGTGACGCCGAGGCTTTTACCGCCGCCGCACTGGAGCTGGCGGACCGGCACGGGCTCCGCCGCCATGCCAGCGAGTGCGCGCGGGCCCACGCCAAGACACTGGACTGGTCCGTGCTTGCAGAACAGTTCGAACGGATGCTGCTGAACCCAACCGAGGAGGACCCGGCCGATGAATCCCCAACGCCTGTCCCGGGTGTTTACCCGCATTGATAACAGCGAGCTGCGATGGTGCCTGCGCCTGAACCGCAGTCTCGCCTTTCCGGCGGTCACGCCATTCTTCCGGATCGTGAGCTGGCTTGGTGACGGCTGGCTCTGGTACGCCCTGATCCTGGCGCTGCCGGCCATTGACGGGCTGCGCGGCTGGGCTCTGGCCACCCTGATGACGCTGACCGGAGCCGGCTGCACGCTGCTTTACAAGCTCCTCAAGACACACCTGGTGCGCGAGCGCCCCTTTATCAGTTTCCCGGCCATCCATTGCGGCTCAAAACCACTGGACCGGGGCAGCTTCCCTTCCGGTCACAGCCTGCACGCGGTCTGTTTCACCCTGCTTCTGTTCCACGGGTTTCCGCTACTGGGCTGGGCGGTGCTGCCATTCACCATCCTGGTTCTGGCCTCACGCGTGATTCTGGGACTCCATTACCCCTCAGATGTCCTCGCCGGCAGCCTCATCGGGGCTGGGTGCGCTTTCATCGCCCTGCAATTCACGCCCGGGCTCATGGCCGCCCTCCCTCTGGGCGCTGGCTGATGGCTGGGGCACGGGCCGCCCCCCGGCATCGAACAACGCCAGCTGGCGGCCCCCCTGTTTGAGCTCCGGCAACCGCACGCCCAGGCCCAGCAGCCTTACCGGCCGGGGAACATCGCCATAGAGCGCATCCAACAGCGGCCGGAAATCAGCCACCCCGGGCTGGCCGGGCTGGCGCCACACAGTCTCACGGGTATGGGTTTCGAAATCCGAAAAACGCAGCTTCACGAACAGCTTTTCGAACTGGCCCGCGTCAGGAGCATCCAGCCCCTTGCGCCGCATCCGGCGCTGCAGGTCCGAGACCAGTCCATCCAGAGCACGCCGGCATTCGGCCAGAGTCGCCAGATCCTGGCGGTAGGTGTTCTCCACGCTGATCGACTTGCGGGGTCGCGTCACCTGCACCGGGCGGTCGTCCTCGCCCCGGGCGAGACCGTACAAACGTGCCCCATAGCGTCCGAAACGTTCCCGCAGCGCCAGCTCCGACCACTCCCTCAGGTCCGCGCAGGTGTTGATGCCAAGTCCATGCAGTTTTTCCGCGGTGCGGGGCCCCACGCCGAAAAGGGAGGTGACTGGCAGCCGTGGCACGAAATCCCCGACATCCTCAGGCGTGATCACACAGAGCCCATCCGGCTTGTGCCAGTCGCTGGCAATCTTGGCCAGGAATTTGTTCGGTGCCACACCTGCAGAAACCGTAATCCCCAGTTCATCCCGCACCCGCGCCCGTATGTGCTCTGCCATGCGTGTGGCGCTGCCCTGAAAGCGATCAATGCCGGTTACATCCAGGTAGGCCTCATCAAGCGACAGGGGCTCCAGGATGGACGATACCTCCCGCAGGATCCGCATGAAATCGCGGGAAACAGCCTGATAACGCGGCATGTCCGTTGGCAGCAACTCCAGATGCGGGCACAGACGCAACGCCTCGGACACTGGCATGGCCGAACGCACACCAAAGGCCCGCGCCTCGTAGCTGCAGGTTGCCACGACACCGCGGCCGGTGGCCCCGCCCACGGCAATGGGACGGCCCGCCAGCGCCGGATTGTCCCGGATTTCCACCGCGGCGTAGAAACAGTCCGCATCGCAGTGGATGATCTTGCGAGTCAAAGCATGCCTCCGGAGTTGCCGTGGATTCAGTGCAGGCTGTATCTTAGGGCGGCATGGAGCCCGTGTCAGGACAGCTTACCCCCAACAAAGGATAGCCCGATGAGCGAACCCGCCGCCACGGCAACCGAGAACCGCGCCTGTTTTGAGCTGCGCGGTGCCAGCCAGACGCTGACCGTGATGGAGCTGTACCATTTCGACCCGGATGCCCTGGAGCAGGCCCTGCGCGACAAGATCCGACAGGCCCCCAACTTCTTCCGCGACCTGCCTCTGGTCATCGGACTGGATCACTACGAGGGGAATGCAGCCGACCTGGATTTCTTCCAGCTCATTGGCATCTGCCGCACCCATTCCATCCAGGTGCTGGGTGTACGCGGCGGCAACGACGACATCCGCCGCCTGGCTCGTAACGCCGCCCTGGCCTGGCTGCCTGGTGGCCAGAGCCGCCCTGCTCAGCCGGCACCCGACCCGGAAGAACCGGCTCCGGAAGCCGAGCCGGAAAGCCCAACGGAAACCGTCAACGCCGGGTCAGGCCGATTGGTTACACAGCCGGTACGCTCCGGCCAGCAGGTCTATGCCCCGGAAGGCGATCTCATTATCATGGCGCCTGTTGGCGCCGGAGCGGAAGTGCTTGCCGCCGGCCACATCCATATCTATGGCCCGCTCCGCGGGCGGGCGCTGGCGGGTGTACACGGCGACACCAGCGCCAGCATTTTCTGCCAGTCGCTGGAAGCGGAACTTGTATCCGTCGCCGGGCATTACAAGATCTCCGAGGACCTCCAGGGTGACGACTGGCGAACACCAGCCCGCATCCGGCTTGAGGGTAACGTACTGACAGCGGACCCACTGACCCGTTAACGGAACGACAGAACAGCAAACAGGACAACAACCTTGGCACGAATCATAGTAGTGACATCCGGCAAGGGCGGGGTGGGCAAGACCACCACCAGCGCCTCCATCAGTACCGGCCTTGCACAGCGCGGCTACAAGACGGCCGTGATTGACTTCGATGTAGGCCTGCGCAACCTGGACCTCATCATGAACTGCGAGCGCCGCGTCGTTTACGACTTCGTCAATGTCATTCAGGGCGAGGCCACCCTTAACCAGGCGCTTATCCGGGACAAACGGGTTGATAACCTCTACATCCTTCCCGCCTCCCAGACCCGGGACAAGGAAGCGCTCACCGCCGAAGGGGTACAGACGGTGCTGGACGGCATGCACGAGGGCTTCGACTATCTGGTCTGCGACTCCCCGGCGGGCATTGAACATGGGGCCCTGATGGCGCTCTACCACGCGGATGAAGCCATCGTGGTGACCAACCCGGAGGTATCCTCGGTCCGGGACTCGGATCGCATTCTCGGGATTCTCCAGAGCAAGTCCCGCCGCGCGGAACAGGGACTGGATCCGGTCAAGGAACATCTGCTGCTCACGCGCTATAACAATGAACGGGTGGAGCGCGGCGAGATGCTGTCCATCGAGGACGTGAATGACATCCTCAGCATCCCGGTACTGGGCGTGATCCCGGAATCCCAGGCCGTTCTCAATGCTTCCAACCAGGGGACGCCGGTCATTCTGGAAGACGACAGCGAGGCCGGTGGTGCCTACGCCGACGCCGTCGCCCGGCTGCTGGGCGAGGAACGCCCACTGCGGTTTCTTGACGGGCAGAAGAAAGGCTTCCTCAAGCGCATGTTCGGAGGCTGAGATGAGCTTCTTTGACTATTTCAAGAGCAAGAAAAAGTCCTCGGCATCCATCGCCAAGGAACGGCTCCAGATCATTGTCGCGCATGAACGTAACACCCGCGAGCAACCCGACTACCTGCCCGAGCTCGAACAGGAGCTGCTGGAAGTGATCCGGCGCTATGTTGCCATCCGCGATGACCAGGTACAGGTTCAGCTCGACCGCAATGACAGCTGTTCGGTACTGGAGCTCAACGTCACGCTTCCCGAGGAGGTCACCGATTCCCAGTAGCGCGAAGGGGTGCTCGGTCGCTCGTGCTGAGGAAGAATCGGCAGAACCCGCCGTGCCCCCCTGTTACCGTCGCGATGTACGCTTTAATGCCGGGATGCGCCCATGCGAAACGCACTGACTACCCTGCTCTCCCTCGTTCTCATTCTGGCCGGTGCCAGCAGCCATGCGGACGTTCCCACCAACGACCAGCACTGGGACAAGGCCATGGAGGCGGATGGTATCCAGATCCATACCCGCAACATTGAAGGCTCCCATATCGACGCCTTCCGGGCGGAAACCGTACTGGACGCCCCGCTGGAAGCGGTGATGGCGGTGATGGCCAACCCCAGATCCTGCATGGAGTGGGTGCACCAATGCGCACACGCGGAAAGACTGGAAACCGGCGGTTTCCGGGATCGCTACGCCTACTCCGTTAACGACATGCCCTGGCCCGTCAGCGATCGGGACTACGTACTCCACATCCAGACCCGTACGGGCGAAAGCCGGGATCACATCATCATCGAAATGGAATCCGTGGAAGGGAGGGTCGAGCCCAAGGACGATTACGTCCGCATGCCCGAATCCTCCACCGTCTATGAATTCTTCCGGGAAGGCGACAGCCGCACCCGGATGATCTGGTACCAGCATGCTGTCCCTGGCGGCTCGCTCCCCGATTGGCTGGTTAACCGCCTGGCCACCGACATCCCCTACGAATCCCTGCGCACGCTTAACGAGGTGGTGAACCAGGATCGCTACCAGGGGCATGAACTGATCTATGACGAACAGGGTCGGATCACTGGTGTCACCCCGGGCGTCAACGCTGGACAGGGAGGCTGAGGATGGCGGTCACGGCACGGGACATCATGACGCCCAGCGTGAAGGCGGTTCCCCAGGACTGGACCATGCAACAGCTGGCGGAATTCCTCACGGAGAACGAGATCACCGGCTCACCGGTGTGTGACGACAACGACCGGATCACCGGCATCGTCACGCTCAAGGACATTGCCGAGTTCCGCTGGAACCGGGTCAGCGGGGAACCGGAACAGGAAATGACCGAGGAGGAGAAGCAGGAGGCCCGCCAGCTCCGACAGATGATGCTCGAAGGGATGACTCGCACTCCCGTGGAAGTTCGTGACATCATGACCCCCAGCGTTATGTCGGTGGAAGCCGACACCGGCGTGCGCACCATTGCCGATATCATGATGGCGGAGCACCTGCACCGCATCTTCGTGACCGACAAGGAGGCAATCACCGGCATCATTACCACCTACGACATGCTCAAGCTGGTGGCGGAACCGGAACTGACCCGACGCTGTCTTGATGCCGACGGCTCCGGCACCCCCACCTGATGCCCAACAACCGGCCCTGAGGTAACCAAGCCCATGCCGCGGGAAAACCAGTCCCAGATCAAGACCTACGTTGTTGACACCAATGTTCTGATCCACGATCCCACCGCTATCCTCAACTTTGAAGAGCACCATGTCGTCATACCCATGACCGTGCTCGAGGAACTGGACCAGCTGAAAAACGGCAAACAGGCGGTGGCCGCCGACTGCCGCCAGGCCATCCGGACCATTGACCGGCTGGTTGGCGATGCGGACCCCCATGACATCGACAACGGCGTACCCATCCACCGTGGCGACAAATCGGAACCGCTTGGCAGCCTCTCCATCGCCATGGGCAGCCAGGACGATACCGAGCACGGGCTCCCCGACCACCTCAACGACAACCGCATCATCAACCTCCTCGGCCAGCTTCAGCGCCAGCATCCCAACAAACCGATCATCCTGGTCAGCAAGGACATCAACATGCGCCTGAAGGCGCGGGGTTGTGGCCTGGAGGCAGAGGACTACCAGACCGACCAGCTGGTGGACGACGTCCGCTACCTGCCAACCGGTTACCATGAATTCGACGGCTCGTTCTGGGACGGTATCGAAAAGGTGGAGACGGTCCAGCGCGAGGGCATCACGGAACATCTGATCCCGCGCACCGAGGATCTTGCGCAATACCAGATCAACCAGTTCATTCTGGACCAGCAAGGATTCATCGGCCGCATAACAGATACCGAGCCGGAACGGCTGGTGGTGGAGGACCTGTTCCGGGATGACCTCATGCATCAGCAGGTCTGGGGTCTGTCGCCGCGCGACATCTACCAGGCTCTGGCACTGGAGCTGCTGATGGATCCGGACGTGCACCTGGTGAACCTCACCGGCTCCGCCGGCTCCGGCAAGACCATCCTGGCCCTGGCCGCCGCTATTGAACTGACCGTGGCAAGCAAGACCTACAAACGCATCATCACCACCCGCAGCACCCAGGGACTGGATGAGGACATTGGCTTTCTGCCGGGGACCGAATCCGAAAAGATGGAACCCTGGCTGGGGGCCATCGTGGACAATCTCGAGGCCCTGCACGAGGATGACGAGAACATGACCAGCAGTGTCGACTACATCCTCAGCAAGGTCCCCATGCAATTCAAGTCACTGAACTACATACGGGGTCGGAGTTTCCAGCACAGCCTCATCATCATCGATGAAAGCCAGAACCTGACACCGCACCAGCTCAAGACGATCATCACGCGGGCAGGCACGGGCAGCAAGGTGGTGTGCCTGGGCAACCTGTCCCAGATCGATACCGCCTACCTGAATCCTCTGAGCTCCGGTCTCACCTACATGACCGAGCGTTTCAAGGGCTTCAAGCACGGCGGCCACATCCACCTGCAGGGCGTCCCCCGCTCACCGCTGGCGGAGTACGCCGAAGAACACCTCTGACGGCAGCTGGGTCAGGAATCGCTGTTGTTGCTTTCCTGGCCCAGGTCATTGTCCCAGGGGTGGTCCGCCATGGGCTCCTCTCCCTGGAGGGGCTTATAGCGGTCCCTGAAAGCATCCATGGTCTTCATGGCCTCATCAAGCTCATCAAACACCGCCACGTGGTAAAGGGCCTCGCCCTCGTTAACCATGGGCAGGTTATTCATACCGATGATGATGCCATTGACACTGCTGGTCACGGAGGACTCCAGTCGCCCGAAGGGATCCGCCACAACAGCCAGGCGCTGCCCTTCGGTCACCCGGTGCCCGATACCGGCGATAGGGCGCATGATGCCGTCGGTCTCCGCGCGCATCCAGGTGGAATTCGAGGCCACCTCGGAACGCTTCGCGGGCCTGTGCCGCCCGCGTCGCCGGTTGGGCAGCATCTCCAGCATGCGCATCACCCTCAGGATGCCCCTGACGCCGGTGTTGATGGCCACCTCGTCAAAGCGCAATGCCTCACCCGCCTCATAGGTGATCACCGGGATGTCGGCCTCATCCGCGCACGCGCGAAGACTGCCCTCCCGGAGTGAGGCATTGATCACAATGGGGGCGGCAAAGGTCTCAGCCATATCCGCCGTCACCGGGTTGCGCAGCTCCGCCCGGATCTGGGGCAGATTGAAGCGATGGCTGGCACCGGTGTGGAGATCAATAACATGGGTAGCCAGATCCAGTACCTGGGTCCGGAACAGATAGGCAATGCGCCCGGCCAGCGAGCCCTTCTCGGACCCGGGGAAACAGCGGTTGAGGTCGCGCCGGTCCGGCATGTAGCGCGACTGATGAAGGAAGCCGAAGACATTGACGATGGGCACCACCAGCAGCGTGCCGCGCAGGCGTTTAAGGCTGGTCGTGCGAAGCAGCCGGCGGGCGATCTCCACACCGTTGATCTCGTCACCGTGTATGGCGCCGCAGACCAACAGCGTGGGCCCGGGGCGCCGCCCATGGATGACTTCGACCGGAATATGCAGCGGCGTCTGGGTGTAGAGGCGCCCAATGGGCACCTCAACCTGGAGTCGTTCTCCTGCCGGAATCCGTTCACCGCCCAGACGGAAAGGCGCGCGCTTTGCCATGCTCAGCCCCTGGCCCCTTTGGTGGCGGTACGCCAGGGCCGGGCCCGCTTCTCGATGAAGTCGATGATCATGCCCGCCACGTTCTTGTTGGTGGCCGACTCAATGCCCTGCAGCCCCGGCGAGGAGTTAACCTCCATGATCAGCGGTCCCCGGCTGGAGCGCAGCAGGTCCACACCCGCCACGTTGAGCCCCATGGCCTTGGCCGCCATGACCGCCGTCTTGCGCTCTGTGGGCGTAATCCGCACCAGTGATGCCTGGCCGCCCCGGTGCAGGTTGGAGCGGAACTCGCCTTCATTAGCCTGGCGCTTCATGGCCGCGATCACCTTGTCGCCAATAACAAAACAACGGATGTCCGCGCCGGCCGCCTCCTTGATGTACTCCTGCACCAGAATGTCCGCCTTCAAGCCCATGAAGGCCTCAATGACACTCTCCGCCGCCTTGCGCGTCTCGGCCAGCACCACACCAATGCCCTGGGTGCCTTCCAGAAGCTTGATCACCACCGGCGTCCCGCCAACCATGCGGATCAGGTCCGGCACGTCGTCCGGTTTACTCGCAAAGCCGGTAATCGGCATGCCCAAGCCCTTACGCCCGAGCAATTGCAGCGAGCGCAGCTTGTCCCGCGAGCGGGTAATGGCCACGGATTCGTTCGCCGGAAACACGCCCATCATCTCAAACTGGCGCAGCACAGCGGCCCCGTAAAAGGTTACCGAAGCGCCAATGCGGGGCACCACGACATCAAAGTCCGGTAATTTCTCACCCCGGTAATGCATCGTGGGACTGGCCGGCGTGATGTTCATATAACAGTGCAGGAAGTCCAGAACCTGCACCTCGTGATCGCGTTTCTTGGCTTCCTCCACCAGGCGGCGGGTGGAATAGAGGCGCTTGTTGCGCGACATGATGGCAATTCTCATTGATTACTCCTCACGCGGTTTGCCGGCCAGAAACGAAGCTGATGGGTCCACACACAGGCGCTCCTTCATAGCGGTACGACCAATCAGCATCCGAAAACGCATTGTATCGCGATTGGTGAGCGTCATCTCGACGGGCCAGCACCAGGGTCCCATGCGCATGGGCGTCAGGATGACATAGCGCATTTCCCTGTGTCCCCCGGAATCCGCCACGATGCGTTCATCCAGCAGGGGGGTGTCGCAATGGATCACCCGATTCAGGTTACGCCGGCTCGGGTGCACGCAGAACCGGACACGGCGCTCGCCGCCGTTCTCATAGGCCTCCAGGTTGAAGGTGTGGAGGCAGGAAGTCCTAGCCCCCGTATCGACCTTGGCCCGCAGGCGCGGTATGCCGAGATCCGGCAACTCAACCCACTCGCGCCAGCCTACCCAGTGTAGGCCCTGAGTCTCTTCCCTTTCCGTCATGGTTTACCCTGATAGTGATGAATGGCGACTTGGATCGGTGCCGAATGGTGCCCGGCATGAAGCCTGGAAAACAGATTGTGGGGTACTATAATCCAAAGTCCCGGGTTCAGCGAACAAACCCTTAGACATGGACAATAATCAGGGATACCCGTGACTGAACTCATATGGTTCCGCAACGACCTCCGCCTTGGGGACAACCCCGCGGTCACTGCCGCCTGCGCCGTTAACACCCCGGTCGAGGCCTGTTTCCTGGCCGCTCCCGGCCAATGGGCCAGTCACGACTGGTCTCCCAACCGCACCGACCTGATGCTGCGCAGCCTGGAGCAGCTCGGGCAGGCGCTTGCGCGGCTCGGGATCCCCCTGCACGTCCGGACCATCAACCGTTTTGACGACACGGACGAGGCTCTCCTGGCCCTTTGCCGTGAACGTGGCATCAATAGGATCCACGCCAATGAGGAATACGCCGTTAACGAGCGCACCCGGGATCACCGGCTGACCCACGCCCTTGACGGGCAGGGCATTGCCCTCAACATTTACCGGGACCAGACCGTGGTCCCGGTGGACCGACTCAAAACCGGCAACAACACGCCCTACACGGTCTTCACCCCTTATTCTCGGCAGTGGTGGCAATGGGTTGAAAGCCATCCACCCCGGCCCACCCCTGCGCCAGCCGCCCAAGGCAAACCGGTGGCTGCACCATTAATTCCTGAACTGCCTGAATGGCGTTCACACCAGGTGGATTGGCTGGACGGAGGCGAAGACGCCGCTCATCAGGCACTGGAGCGATTCATCGACCAGCGTCTGGGCGCCTACGCGGCGCAACGCGACTTCCCCGCCACCCAGGCCACCAGCATGATCTCACCCTATCTGGCACTGGGCGTGCTTTCCCCCCGCCAGTGCCTGGTCGCCGTGCAACAGCGCACGGGCATGGACTCCCCGGCTAGCGCGGCCCGCACCTGGCTCAACGAAATCGCATGGCGGGATTTCTACATCCAGCTGCTTTACCAGTTTCCCCGCCTGTCCCGTCACCAGGCTTTCAAGACGGAAACCGACGCCCTGCCCTGGGCCCCCGCGGACAGCAACCTGGAAGCATGGAAGGCCGGCCAGACCGGTATACCGCTGGTGGACGCGGCCATGCGCCAACTCAATAACACTGGCTGGATGCACAACCGCCTGCGTATGGTGACCGCTATGTTCCTGACCAAGAACCTGTTCGTGGACTGGCGACTGGGGGAGCAGTACTTCATGCAGCAACTGGTGGATGGCTACCTGCCCTCCAACAACGGCGGCTGGCAATGGAGCGCCTCGACCGGGACCGACGCCGCGCCCTATTTCCGCATCTTCAACCCGGTAACCCAGAGTGAGCGTTTTGATCCGCAGGGGCGCTTTATCCGGCACTGGGTCCCCGAAATCGCACACCTGGAAGGCAAGAAGCTCTTCAATCCCAACGGCACGGTAGCGGGTTACCCGGCCCCCATCGTGGACCTGAAGACAAGCCGACAACGGGCGATCGAGCGGTTCAAGGGGCTGGGCAAAGGCTGAGGGGCCTGGGGTCACCCACCGCAAACAGCACAGGCTGGATCCCTGGGCACACGCATCTCGCGCCACTGCATGCGCCAGGCGTCCAACAGCAGAAGGCGACCAGTGAGGGATTCGCCCACCCCTGACAAAAGCTTGATCGCCTCCATGGCCTGGGTGGCGCCGATCATCCCCACCAGGGGGCCGATAACGCCCGCTTCGGAACAGCTCAGCGTGGCCGCGCCCACATCCGCGTACAGGCACTGGTAACAGGGCCCATCCGCCGCACTCGTATCGAAAACCGCCACCTGCCCCTCGGCGCGGATGGCAGCGCCGGAGACAAGGGGGACGGCCGCATCCACACAAGCCTGATTCACGGCAAACCGGGTCTGGAAGTTATCCGTGGCATCCAGGACCAGGTGATGGCGGGCGGCCGCCCCGGCGAGCCACTGCTGGTCCACACGAGCGTGGACAGGTTCAATGGACACCCCCGGGTTCAACGCGTGAGCGCGCTCGGCCAATGCGTGAGCTTTGGAGCTGCCAATATCCGACTCGGTGAACGCAATCTGTCGCTGCAGGTTCGCAAGCTCAACACGGTCGTCGTCCACCACCTCGATATGGCCAACACCCGCAGCCGCCAGGTAGAGGACCACCGGGCAACCCAGCCCGCCGGCCCCCACAACCAGAATACGACTGTCCGCCAGGGCCTGCTGCCCTGCCACATCAAACTCGGGCATCAGGATCTGGCGGCTGTAGCGTTGCAGCTGGTTGTCATCCAGTGGGTTCATGCGCTCAGACCTCCCGACGGCCGCCACTGACCCGGGGATTGCCAGCCAGGTCACGCTGCATGAAGCAGGCCCCAAAACCCGCTCCGGCCAGCAGCTCGGCCACCTCATCCGCCTGGTCGTAGCCGTGCTCCAGAAGCAACCAGCCCCCCGGTTTAAGACACTGCAGCGCCCCTGCCACCAGGGGCCGGATCACAGCCAGCCCATCCGCCCCGGCCGCCAGAGCCCCCTGGGGCTCATAGCGCAAGTCCCCCTGGGCAAGATGCGGATCACCGTCACGGATATAGGGCGGATTGGAAACAATCAGGTCCCAGTCCGCTCCCTCAAAAGGCGCCAGTGTCTCCCCTTTCACAAAAGCAACCTTCAACCCGAGCGCCGAGGCATTGCTCTCCGCCACGGCCAGGGCCTCTGAAGAAGCCTCACTGGCGGTCACGCGCCACCGGGGGCGCTCCTGCGCCAGTGCCAGCGCAACCGCACCACTGCCAGTGCCAACATCCAGCACACTTGCTTCGCTGGGTAGAGAACAGGCCAATGCCGCTTCCACCAAGGTTTCCGTATCAGGCCTCGGAATCAGCGTAGCCGGGGTAACCTTCAGGGGCAGCGACCAGAATTCGCGCTCGCCGGTGATGTAGGCAAGGGGCCGCCCACCGGCCCGGGCGGCAACCAGGCTGCGAAAGGTTTCAGCGTCGTCATCGCCCACCATGGCTTCAGGCCAGATGCGGAAACGACTCGGGCTGCAGCCGAGTTGATGAGCCAGAAGCATACGGGCTTCCCCAACCGCATTCAGCACGCCGGCGGCTTCAAGCCGACACGCAGCGTCGTCCAGCAGTGTGTCCACTCGTTCCGGCCCCGTCATGCTGACTCGGCTCCCAGCGCCGCCAGCTGGTCCGCCTGGTGCTCCTGTTGAAGCGCCCCAATGATCTCGTTCAGGTTACCCTGGATCACGTCGTCCAGACGGTACAGGGTCAGGTTGATACGATGGTCGGTAACCCGGCCCTGGGGAAAGTTATAGGTGCGGATGCGCTCAGAGCGATCCCCGCTGCCCACCAAGCTCCGCCGGGTATCCGCTTCCTCAGCGGCCCGACGGTCCCGTTCCATCTGTTGCAGGCGGGACTGAAGGAAGCTCATGGCCCGCTCGCGGTTCCTGTGCTGGGAGCGCTCCTCCTGACACTCCACCACCAGCCCCGTAGGCAGGTGGGTAATGCGAATGGCAGAGTCGGTGGTGTTCACATGCTGGCCACCAGCGCCAGAGCTCCGGAAAGTGTCCACCCGCAGCTCATTCTTGTCGAGGGTTACGTCATCCGGCTCATCCACCTCCGGCATCACCGCCACTGTGCAGGCGGAGGTATGGATGCGTCCCTGGGACTCGGTCTCGGGCACGCGTTGGACGCGGTGGCCGCCTGACTCAAACCGAAGCTGCCCGTAGACCCCCTCGCCTTCCACCAGCGCGATCAGCTCCTTATAGCCGCCGTGTTCACCTTCGCTCTGGCTCAGGACACTCACCCGCCAGCCCTGGGTCTCGGCGTAGCGCGAATACATACGGAACAGGTCCCCGGCGAACAGCGCGGCCTCGTCACCGCCGGCGCCAGCACGGATCTCCAGGTAGGCGTTACTGCCCTCATGGGGATCACGGGGCAGCATCAGCGTCTGCAGCGACGCCTCCAGCTCTGCCAGGCGTTCACGCCCGCGGGCCAGCTCCTCTTCAGCCATCTCGCGCATTTCCGGATCACCATCACGCTGCAGTGACTCAGCCTCGGCCATGTTCTCCCTGACCTTACGGTATTGCTGGTAGGCCTCAACCACGGGCTCAATCTCCGCGTATTCACGGGAGAGGTCCCGGAACTGTTTCTGGTCACTGATAGTGGCCGGATCAGACAGCAGGGCACTGATTTCCTCGTGACGCTCCACCAGTTGGTCGAGTCGCCGGGCGATGGATTCTTTCATGATGGATTCCGGGTACTGGACTCGGTCGGGGTGGTGGGGGTGCCTTGTGGTGAGCCGCCCCCGGTGCCCGTGCTTTCGGTCTCGCCGGACAGCGGCTCCATGCCATGAAGCTCTCGGAGCCAATCAGTCACCTCAACACGCCCCTCGGCTGTGGCTTTACGGACCTGAACGGTGGGATGATGCAGGAACTTGTTCGTCAGGCTGCGAGCCATGCTGCGCAGCAGGGTTTCCGGGTCGCCACCCGAGGCCAGCGAGCGCAGCGCTTTGTCCAGCTCCGCATCACGCACCGCCTCAACTTCCCCGCGGAACTGTTTGAGCGTGGCGACGGCGTCCAGTGCCCGCAGCTGGTACATAAACTCCGAAGCGCCCTCCTGCACCAGATGCTCCGCCTCCTCGGCCGCGCCTTCACGGGACTGGCGGTTTTCCTCAATCACGCTGTGAAGATCGTCCACCGTGTACAGGAAGACATCACTCAGGCGTCCCACCTCCGGTTCAATATCCCGGGGAACAGCCAGGTCCACCATGAAGATGGGCTTATGCTTGCGTCGGCGGAGGGCCTCTTCCACGGCCCCCTTGCCCAGTATGGGCAACTGACTCCCCGTGGAAGCGATCACGATGTCGACTGCAGGCAGCTCATCCGGCACCGAGGACAGCGTCACCGCCCTGCCCTCAAAACGCGTCGCCAGCTGCTCGGCCCGCTCGATGGAGCGGTTGGCCACGGTCATGCTGGAAACGCCCGCCTGGGTCAGGTGCTGGGCAACCAGTTCAACCGTTTCACCCGCCCCAATCAACAAGGCTGACTTGCGGCGCATGTTGGAGAAAATGTGACGGGACATGGAAACCGCCGCATAGGCCACGGAAACCGGATTCTCACCAATAGCGGTGTCCGTGCGCACCCGCTTGGCAACGGAAAACGCATGCTCAAACAGGCGGGAGAGAATGGTGCCCGTGGTGCCGGCCGCATAGGCCTGGTTGTAGGCCTCCTTCACCTGGCCGAGCACCTGGGGCTCACCCAGAACCATGGAATCAAGGCCGCAACACACGCGCATCACATGCCGGGCGGCATGCTGCTCCTCATGCACGTAAAGGCATTCCTCGAAACTGTCCGGTTCCACGTCGAGCCATGCTGCCCACCATTCCACCAGGGCCTCGCGGTTCGCCTGATCCTCGCCCACCACATAAAACTCGGTGCGGTTGCAGGTAGACATGATCGCCAGTTCACGCACACCAGGCAGCTGATGCGCATTCTGTAACGCTGGCGCCATTTCACTCGCTGGGAACGAGACGCGCTCACGCTTTTCCACACTCGCCGTGCGGTGGTTGATGCCCAGGACCCACAACGCCATAGACTGGTATTCAGCCCCCTGTAAATGTACGCTGCCCAGTGTAACGATCGACAGGCCTCAGTGCTACTGATACGCCTGTACCCACTTGGGCGTAATGGCCGGGCCGTGCCATGATTGAAAGCCTTTTACCGCAGTGGATTCGAGATGCAGACACACGCCTGGTTCCATGTTCCCGCTCTGGCCCTGACCCTGATTCTGGGAGGCTGCTCCGGCCTCACCACGACCACTGCCCCCGGCGGCAGTGAGGCCTCGAACCAGCCAGAGCCCACCGACTCCTCTTCCTCCGAGGATGACTCTGACGCCGCCACTGAAAAATCCGTGGCATCCGCAGTCATGGATTCCGAAGAGATCGAATACCGGGATTTCCCGCCAGACGTGCTCTTTGCCCTGCTCAGCGCGGAGCTGGCAGCCCAGCGGGGGCGTTACGACGTCACCCTGATGAACTACGCCCAGTCCGCCGCCGACACCCGCGATCCGGGCGTAATCCGGCGCGCCATGCAGATCGCCCAGGCGCTCGACGCCACCAACGCCCAGCGCCAGATCGCCCAGGTCTGGCTCAAGGTCGAACCGGATAACCCTCAGGCACTGCGCATCGCGGCACTGGCGGAACTGCGCGAATCCAACCTGGATCAGGCGCTGACCTATATGGAGAGACTCCATGATCAGGGCGGCAAAGCCCAGTTCGACACCTTTGCCAACCAGGCTCGCGCCTTGCCCGAGGAACAGCAACAACAGATGCTGGAACTCTACAGGCGCCTGCAAGAGCGCCATCCGGAGGCCACTTCCATCGCGCACAGTTTGGCGCTGCTCAATGACAACCTCGGCAACACTGATCGCGCCCTGGCGCTGACCGAGTCCGTGCTGGCAAAGGAAAGCAACTTCCAGCCCGCCGTCACCCTGAAAGGCAAACTGCTCTATGAGCTCGACAAGGGGGGTCAAGCCATTGACTACCTCCGCAAACAGGCCCGACGTTTCCCGGACAACCGGCGCCTGGGCACCCTCTATGCCCGTGTTCTGGTCAATGAAGGCAAGCTCCAGGCCGCCGAAGATGAGTTCAAGACGCTGATGAAGCGCTTTCCCCAGGCCACCGGGCTCAAGCTGTCCCGGGCACTGGTAGCGCTGGAAAACGACCACCTGGATACGGCCCGGAAGCTGCTCAACAAGCTCCTGGCCGAGGGCGTCCACACCAACCAGGCCCACTTCTACCTGGGCCGGCTGGCCGACAAACGCGACAACCCCAACGAAGCCCTGCACCACTACACCCAGGTGCAGAGCGGCAACCACTTCTTCCAGGCACTATCGCGGGCCAGCTACATCCGCGCGGAGCAGGGGGAACTGGAGGCCGTGCGCAACAACCTTGAGAACCTGCGGTCACGACTGCCGGACCAGAGCGCACGACTCTGGCAGATGGAAATGAACCTGCTGCTGGACCTGGGCCACACGGACAAAGCCCTGACTGTTGCCAATGCGGCCGTTGAGCACCACCCCGACAATACGGACATCCGCTACACCCGTGCCATGCTCCGTGAGCAGGCCGGCAACATTGAAGGCATGGAGTCGGACCTGCGCCAGGTTCTTGAGGCGGAGCCGGAAAACGCCATGGCATTGAACGCGCTCGGCTATACCCTATCGGTGCACACCAACCGTTACGCCGAAGCCCAGAAACTCATCATGCAAGCGCTGGAACTGGACCCGGAAAACCCAGCCATTCTGGATAGCGCTGGCTGGGTCCACTATCAACAGGGCCAGCATGAACAGGCACTGAAGTATCTGGGGCGCGCCTATGAACGCCTTCAGGACCCGGAAATCGCCGCCCATCTGGGCCGCGCTTTATGGGCCGCTGGTCGCAGGAACGAAGCCCGAACACTCTGGCGCCGAACACTGAAAGAAACGGATAACGCCCAGGCTCTCGAGCCTCTCCGGGAGATTCTGAAGGAGCTGGACCTTCAACCGGAGGCGCTTTGATGACGCGCCCGGCACGAACGATTGGCGCGGCGGTTTTCGTTCTCCTGCTCCAGGGCTGCATGACGGCCCCCCCGGCCCCGCCGCCCGATGACAGCCTGACCCGCGAGCAGCCAGCGGACTGGCAAGAGCGCGCCGCCAAACTGCGCCAGGTGCGCCAGTGGCAACTACAGGGCAAGATGGCCATACGCCACGAACAGGGCAATGACTCGGCCGTTATCCGGCAATGGAACCAGGAGGGTGACCAGTTCCTGATCGAACTGTCCTCGGCGTTCATGGGCATGGGCAGCGTTCGCCTCGAGGGTTCCCCGGCCTTCCTGACAATCACGGCCTCCGATGGGGAACAGTACCGATCCGATGACCCGGATGCCCTGATCCGCAAGACCCTGGGATGGTCGCTACCGGTGGAAGCCCTCTACGTCTGGGTGCGCGGACTCCCTCTGCAGGACAGCCCCGCCGAGCTCTTTTTCGACCAACAGGGCCGTATCAGTCACTTGCGCCAACAGGGCTGGGAAGTTCACTACGAGCGCTACGCCAGCTTAGCGGGCGTGGCAGAGGTGCCGCACGCTCTCACCGCAACGCGCGATGACCTGCGCCTGAAACTGGTCATCACCCAATGGAGGCCGAATGCCCCATGACCACACTGGACCTGCCAGCACCCGCCAAGCTCAATCTCTTCCTGCACATTACCGGCCGGCGGGACGACCGCTATCACACACTCCAGACCCTGTTCCAGTTCCTGGATCGCAGTGACCGGCTCCGGATCACACCCCGCCACGATGGCCGGCTCGTGGTGCATGGCCCCGACTGGCTGCCGGCAACGGACAACCTGATCACGCATGCCGCAGAGCGCCTCAGACACCACACCGGCACCGGGCAAGGCGCCGACATTGAGCTGACCAAACAGCTCCCCGCCGGGGGCGGGCTGGGCGGCGGCAGTTCCGACGCGGCCACCGCGCTGGTCGGTCTCAATCACCTCTGGGAGACCGGGCTCAGCCGCTCCCAGCTGGCCTCTCTGGGACTGGCACTGGGAGCCGACCTGCCCGTGTTCATCCATGGCGTAGCGGCCTGGGGCGAGGGCGTTGGCGAACAGCTGACGCCGGCACTGCCTCCCGAACAATGGTACCTGGTGCTGGTGCCAGAGACCGAGCTCAGTACCCGGAAAATCTTTAGCCATCCCGACTTGACACGCAACAGCCCAAAACGCAAAATGCGCACCGCTTTTGAGGGAAGCGACAGGCCCAGAAACGACTGTGAGCCTGTCGTGCGGCGATTGTACCCGGCCGTGGATCAAGCCCTTGAGTGGCTTGAACAATACGGCGAAGCCCGATTAACGGGCACCGGGGGTTGCATTTTTTGTCCCTTTGAGACAGAATTCGCAGCCATCGACGCACACGCGGAGAAACCCTCAGGCATCAACGGTTTCATCGCCCAGGGCAGAAACCGGTCGCCACTGTACACGCAACTGGGTGAACTGGATTGATGCCGGAAAAACGATCAGATGGGGTGTCGCCAAGTGGTAAGGCAGCGGGTTTTGATCCCGTCATTCGCAGGTTCGAATCCTGCCACCCCAGCCATCTTCCCCCTTCCGAACCGCACGAACGCTCAGACGAACCGCAGAGGGATTCAATCGTGTCCAACCTGATGGTGTTCGCGGGGAATGCTAATCCCCGACTGGCCCGTAATGTTTCTAAACGCCTGAATATCCCGCTCGGTGACGCCACCGTTGCAAAATTCAGTGATGGCGAAACCACGGTCGAACTCAACGAAAACGTGCGTGGCCGGGACGTCTTCATCCTGCAATCGACCTGCGCGCCCACTAACGACAACCTGATGGAGCTGCTGGTCATGGTGGACGCCCTGCGTCGCGCCTCGGCCGCCCGGATCACCGCCGTGGTCCCCTACTTCGGGTACGCGCGCCAGGATCGCCGGCCACGCTCAAGCCGCGTCTCCATCACCGCCAAGCTTGTTGCGGATATGGTGACCAGTGCCGGCATTGACCGTGTTCTGACGGTGGACCTGCATGCCGACCAGATCCAGGGTTTCTTCGACATCCCGGTGGATAACATCTACGGGACACCGGTCCTGCTTGACGACATCGAACGCCAGCATATCAACGAGGACTACGTGATCGTCTCCCCGGATGTGGGCGGCGTGGTCCGGGCCCGCGCCATTGCCAAGCTGCTGGACGCGGACCTGGCAATCATCGACAAGCGCCGGCCGCGCGCCAATGACTCCCAGGTCATGCACATCATTGGCGATGTCAGGGACAAAACCTGCATTCTGGTCGACGACATCGTGGATACCGCCGGTACGCTGTGCAAGGCTGCCAATGCCCTCAAGGAACACGGTGCCAATGCCGTGCGCTCCTACATCGTACACCCGGTTCTTTCAGGCCCGGCCGTAGACAACATCCAGTCCTCGCAGCTGGACGAACTGGTCGTTACGGATACGATTCCGCTGAGTGACAAAGCCGCTCAATGTGATAAAATCCGCGCCCTCGATATGTCGGGCCTTCTGGCGGAGTCCATTCGCCGGGTCTGCAACGAGGAATCCATCAGCGCCATGTTCAACTACAACATCGAGTGACTCGATGCCGTAGTTGTTGTGCGGCGTTATTGACTGTTAACCGGCCCGAAAGGCCGATTCGAACCGTCCACGGACCAAGCCTGGTCGCGGGCCCCGTGGATGCCCAGGAGGAAGCATGGCACAATCATTTGAACTTGAAGCATTCAAGCGCGACGTCAAAGGGAAAGGTGCGAGCCGCCGCCTGCGTCGCGTTGAGCGCAAGATCCCGGCCATCGTCTATGGCGGCGAAGGCAAGGATCCGATGCCGATCACGCTCTGGCACAATGACCTGAAAAAGGCGATCGAAAACGAAGCCTTCTTCACCCACATCATTTCGTTGAGCATCGATGGCCAGAAAGAAGACGTGATCATCAAGGATCTGCAGCGTCATCCCTTTAAGCCGATCCTGACGCACGCGGACTTCCAGCGCGTCGAGAAAGGCCACAAGATCAACGTCACGGTCCCGATCCACTTCCTCAACGAGGAAAGCGCTCCGGCCATCAAGCTTCAGGGCGGCATTGTGTCCCACGATGCCATGGAAGTTGAGATCACCTGCCTGCCGGACGATCTGCCCGAGTATCTGGAAGTGGATCTCAACGAGGTGGAACTCGAACAGATCGTGCATCTGTCGGACCTCAAGCTGCCCGAAGGGGTCGAAATCGTTGCCCTGCAGCAGGGCGAAGACCATGACCAACCGGTGGTTTCCGTGCACAAGCCCAAGGGCCAGAAGGCCAAGGAAGCCAGCGGTGGCGGCGAAGGAGGCGGCGGCGAGTAATCAGCCGCCCCTTCAGGCCCCGCTATGGCATCCGAAGCGGTCAGGCTCATTGCCGGGCTCGGCAACCCCGGGTCCAAATACGCCGGAACCCGCCACAATGCCGGGGCCTGGCTGGTGGAGATGCTCGCCCGGGAGACCGGGCAGCCCCTGCGCCAAGAACGCAAATTCCTTGGCTACCACAGCAAGGTAAACTGGCAGGGGCAGGATCTCCACCTGCTCTTTCCCTCGACTTACATGAACCACAGCGGCCGGTCCCTGAAGGCCCTGAGCGACTTCTTCCGTATTCCGCCCGAATCCATCCTGGTGGCCCATGACGAAATGGACCTCCCCTCCGGCACGGCACGGTTCAAGAAAGGGGGCGGCCACGGCGGTCACAATGGCCTGCGGGATACCATCAAGCATCTGGGAAGTCAGGAATTCCACCGGCTGCGCGTGGGCGTGGGTCACCCCGGCGACAGCAAGCAGGTCGTGAACTACGTGCTGAGCAACGCTGGCAAGCAGGAAATGAGCGCCATCGAAGCGGCGCTGGACGAGAGCCTGCGCGCCCTGCCGGACGCCCTCCGCGGGGACTGGAACGCGGCCATGAACCGTCTGCACGCGTTCCGTTACGAGTAACCATTATTCATCACGCACTCCGTTAAGGATCACAGGTTATGGGATTCAAATGCGGCATCGTTGGGCTGCCCAACGTCGGCAAGTCCACGCTTTTCAACGCACTGACCAGCGCGGGCATCGACGCGGAAAACTTCCCGTTCTGCACCATCGAGCCCAATGCGGGCGTTGTCTCCGTTCCCGATCCACGGCTTTACCGCATCGCGGAGATTGTGAAGCCGGAGAAGACGATTCCCACCACCATGGAATTCGTCGATATTGCCGGCCTGGTCTCCGGTGCCTCCAAGGGTGAAGGCCTGGGCAACCAGTTCCTTGCCAATATCCGCGAGACGGAAGCCATTGCCCATGTGGTGAGGTGCTTTGAGGACGAAGACATTATGCATGTCTCCAACAGCATCGACCCGGCCTCGGATATTGAGGTGATCAACACCGAGCTGGCACTGGCGGACCTGGCCACCATCGAGAACACCACCAAGAAGACCGAGCGGGCGGCCAAGGGTGGCGACAAGAGCGCCAAGGCCCAACTCGAACTGTTCGAGCGCATCAAGCCGGTGCTCAACGAAGGTGATCCTGTTCGCTCCATGGACCTCTCGGAAGACGAGCAGGCCCTGATCCGCGAACTGCACCTGCTCACCGCCAAGCCCACCGTCTACATTGCGAACGTGAATGAGGACGGCTTCCAGAACAACCCGCACCTGGACGCGGTGAAAGCCCTGGCCGAACGCGAGGGCGCCGGTGTGGTCGCAATCTGCAACAAGATTGAATCCGAGATCGCCGAGCTTGAGGACGACGAGAAGAGTGAGTTCCTGGCCGAGATGGGTATGGAAGAACCGGGTCTGGATCGCGTGATCCGCGCCGGCTACAACCTGCTGGGCCTTGAGACCTACTTCACCGCCGGCCCCAAGGAAGTCCGGGCCTGGACCTTCCCGGCAGGATCAACAGCGCCCCAGGCGGCCGGCGTGATCCACTCGGACTTTGAGCGCGGCTTCATTCGCGCGGAAGTGGTCAGCTACGAGGACTTCATCGCCTACAACGGCGAACAGGGCGCCAAGGAAGCCGGCAAATGGCGGCTGGAAGGCAAAGAGTACACCGTCCAGGACGGCGACGTGATCCACTTCCGCTTCAACGTCTAGGACGCGCTACAGGACCGGCGCCTCCGCGCTTGCCGGAAGTCACCGCGGGTTCCGCGGACTGGCCCGGTCAGCGCGGCGCTCATCCGTTACAGGTGCGCCGACGCATCCTGCGTGACGGTGCGCAACGTCACATTCGACTGCACGTGCGATACGCCCGGCATGCACGCAAGATACCGCCTGTGGACCCGGGAAAAGTCGTCCAGATCCCTGACTGCCACCTTGACCAGGTAATCCGCCGGCCCCGCCATGAGGTGGCACTCCAACACCGCCGGGCAGTCAGCAACCGCCTCCTCGAACGCCTTCATGTCCTGTTCGGTCTGCCCGCTCAGGGTGATCTGCACGAACACAATGGTGCCCTGCCCCAGAACCTCTGGATCGACGATGGCAGTGTAGCCACTGATCACCCCCGCCTGCTCCAGCCGCGCGATACGCCGCGAGCACGCCGATGCCGACAGATGAACCCTTTCCGCCAGCTGCTGGTTCGTGATTCGACCGTCCTGCCTCAGTACCTCCAGGATTCGGTGGTCCTGTGAATCCAGCTCCGCCTCTTCAATCATGCGTTCCATCTCCCACTCAATGTGCATGAATCATGCACCGTTCGGCCCGCTACAGCTTGATTTTGCAAAGACATGGCTTACTCAGTCGCATTAGCATGAATACTCCACATCCAAAGTAGCTGAGGAAAGATGTTATGTATATCGGAATCCCCCAGGAGACCAAGAGTCAGGAATACCGGGTTGGACTGACCCCGGAAGCCGTCGCTGAACTGACCGGGCGCGGCCATGCGGTGTTCGTGGAAACCGGCGCCGGGCAAGGCATTGGCGCCAGTGATGAACACTACCAGCAAGCAGGGGCCCAGATCCTGCCCAACGCCGAATCGGTGTTCGAAACCGCGGAGATGATCGTCAAGGTCAAGGAACCCCAGCCGGACGAATGCAAGCTGCTGACCTCCCAGCATGTACTGTTCACCTACCTCCACCTCGCTCCGGATGAGACGCTCACCCAGTCGCTGATGCAATCCGGTGCCACCTGCATCGCCTATGAGACGGTGACGGACGACGAAGGCAGCCTGCCGCTTCTGCGCCCCATGTCACAGGTGGCAGGCCGGCTCTCCGTCCAGGCAGGCGCCCAGGCGCTGGAAAGCCTGCATGGCGGTCGTGGCCTGCTTACCGGCGGGGTGCCCGGCGTACCACCTGCTCGTGTAACGGTTGTTGGCGGCGGCGTAGTCGGCGAGAATGCCATCCAGATCGCGTTGGGTATGGGTGCCGATGTGACCGTGCTGGATCGCAGCTCCGCCGTTCTGGAGCGTTTGTCGCACCGCTTCGGTCCTGCCCTGAAAACACTCTACGCCACGGGCAGCAGCCTAGAACGCACTGTTCTGGAAAGCGACATGGTCGTCGGGGCAGTACTGGTCAGCGGCGCAGGCGCCCCCAAGCTGGTTACAAGGGATATGATCGCACGCATGAACAATGGCGCAGTACTCGTGGACGTGGCCATCGACCAGGGGGGCTGTTTCGAGACCAGCAAGCCCACCACCCATGCCGACCCCACCTATGTGGTGGACGGCGTTGTCCATTACTGTGTGGCCAACATGCCGGGCGCCGTGCCGCGCACCTCTGCATTCGCGCTGACCAATGCTACATTGCCCCACGTCATCCGCATTGCTGACCAGGGGTGGCGCGAGGCACTGCGGAGTGACCCGCACCTGCGTAATGGTTTGAACATCGCACAGGGCGCGCTGACGTGCGCACCAGTAGCGGAAAGCCAGGGGCTGGATTTCACCTCCCCCGAAACCATTCTTAACTGAGCTGCACAGCGCGGAGCGTACCTACAAAACGTGTTCTAAACGACAACACCAAAAACCGGAGGAACAACATGGAAATAATAACGAGTACTCTTGAGCGCATCAGCGGCGTGGTCTGGGGACCAGTCATGCTGGCTCTACTGCTGGGAACCGGGCTATACCTGACCCTGGGGCTGCGCGGCATGCCCATCCGCCGGATCGGTTACGGTTTCCGGCAGGTTTTTACGGGCCGGCGCTCCGACGCGGGCGACGAAGGGGAAATCACTCCTTTCCAGGCTCTCTCAACCACCCTCTCCGCGACCATTGGCACCGGTAACATCGGTGGCGTGGCCACCGCCATTGCCCTGGGGGGCCCGGGGGCTGTCTTCTGGATGTGGATAACCGCCCTGGTGGGGATGGCCACCAAATACGCGGAGGCGCTGCTCGCCGTCAAATACCGCGAGGTCGACGAGGAGGGGCGCTACGTCGGTGGCCCCATGTATTACATCAAGAATGGGCTCGGAAGCCGATGGAAATGGCTGGGCACGCTCTTTGCGCTGTTTGCCATGGTGGCGGCGTTTGGTATCGGCAACACCGTCCAGGCCAACGCCGTTGCGGATGTGATGGAGACCAACCTGGCGGTGCCCGCCTGGGCCACTGGCGTAGTGCTTGCCGTTCTGGTGTTCCTGGTGATCATTGGCGGCATCCGCCGGATTGCCCAGGTCACTGAAAAGCTGGTGCCACTGATGGCGCTGCTCTACATCCTGGGTGCTCTTGTGGTCATTGCCTTGAACCTTCCGTCAGTCCCTGGGGCACTGGCCCAGATCGTCACCGAAGCGTTCAGTGGCACGGCCGCCACAGGCGGGTTCGCCGGTGCGGCTGTTTGGGCGGCTCTGCGTTTTGGCGTGGCACGAGGCATCTTTTCCAATGAAGCTGGCCTGGGGTCAGCGCCCATTGCGCACGCCGCCGCACAGACCAACAGCGCCGTACGCCAGGGAACCGTTGGCATGATGGGCACCTTCATCGACACCATCATTGTGTGCACCATGACGGCGCTGGTGATTGTGCTGACCGGAGCCTGGGAAACCGGCGAGACCGGCGCGGGGCTGACCTCCATGGCCTTCGAGCAAGGAATCCCCGGCGGCAACTGGATCGTCACCTTTGGCATGCTCTTCTTCGCCTTCACCACCATCGTCGCCTGGAGCTATTACGGTGAGCGGTGCGCAGAATTCCTCTTTGGTGTCGGGGTCATCATGCCCTATCGCTATCTGTGGGTTGTACTGCTGGTGGTCGGCGCGGTTGCCAACCTTGAGCTGATCTGGCTGATCGCGGACGTCCTTAACGCCCTGATGGCCATCCCCAACCTGATCGCGCTTCTCGCGCTGTCTGGCACGGTGTTCGCCGTCACCCGCGATTACTTCGCGGACACGGGCGCCCAGGGGCGTTCCTCCTAAGAGGCCCCGCTCCCTGGAAGGCCATACGCCTTTCAGGGAGTCCGCCAACATCAAGCTACCGGGGTGTCTTGACACCCCGGCAAAAAATCCAGAGAATACGCGCCTCAGCGCTAAGGCAACGGCGCATTACAAGTTGCGGCAAGGTAGCTCAGATGGTTAGAGCACGGCACTCATAATGCCGGGGTCGGCGGTTCGAATCCGCCCCTTGCTACCAGATCCGTAAAAGCCGTGGTTCTTCGCTACGGCTTTTTTTATGGGCAATCAGAGCGTTACGCCATGGAAATCTGGCAGATCATCGCGCTGGCCATTATCCAGGGCCTGACGGAATTCCTCCCGATCAGCAGCTCCGCTCATCTCATCCTTCCCTCCGCTCTGCTCGGCTGGCAGGACCAGGGTCTGGCCTTCGACGTAGCGGTACACGTAGGCTCACTCTGTGCAGTGCTCACCTACTTCCGGCAGGATGTCTTCCGCATGGGCAGTGCCTGGATCCGCGATACCGCCGGTCGCACCGTCACCGAGGACAGCCGCCTCGCGTGGGCCGTTATTCTGGGAACCATTCCAGCCGGCCTCGCCGGGGTTCTGGTCAACAGTGTGGTCGCCGAACACCTGCGCTCCGGATGGGTCATTGCCAGCACGACCATTGGCTTCGGCCTGCTTCTCTGGTGGTCAGATGCCAGCGGCACGAGACGGCGCTCACTGGCCAGCGTCACCCTGAAGGATGCCCTCGTCGTCGGTTTTGCCCAGGCCCTGGCGCTGATCCCGGGCACATCGCGCTCCGGCATCACCATCACGGCTGCCCTGTTCCTGGGCCTTCGCCGGGAGGATGCCGCGCGGTTTTCATTCTGGCTTTCCATCCCCCTGATCACCGCGGCCGGAGCCCTCAAGGCCCTTGAACTGATCAACCAGGGCGGCGCCACGGACTGGCACGCCATCGCCTGGGGCACCCTGCTTTCGTTCATCAGTGCGCTTCTGTGCATCCACCTGTTCCTGCGCTTCCTTGAGCGGATCGGCCTCATGCCTTACGTCATCTACCGCCTGGCGCTGGGCGCCCTGCTGATTCTCGTCCTCTGGTGAACAACGCCAATTAAGATCCCGAAAGGGGGTGAATCCACAGCGTTTTGTATTAGGCTTGTCAGGTGCAATCCAACAACAAGCAGATAGAGGCGCCTCATGGCACAACCCAAGACCCTGCCCGCCGCCGACAACGCCCACAACTACCCGCTGCTGATCAAGCAACTCCTGCTCTCCGGCCCCCGGTACAACCCGGACCAGGAAATAATCTACGCCAACCGCAGCCGCTATACCTATACCGATCTCGTTGAACGCATCCACCGTCTTGCCCACGTGCTCACCAACGCGGGCGTTAAAGCAGGTGATACCGTTGCCGTTCTGGACTGGGACACACCGCGCTATCTGGAGTGCTTTTTTGCCATCCCCATGATCGGCGCCGTGCTGCACACCGTGAACGTGCGCCTGGCCCCCGACCAGATCCTCTACACCATGAACCATGCCGAAGACGACCTGGTTCTGATCCACGACGATTTCCTGCCGCTGGTCGAGGAAGTCCGCGACCAACTGGATACCGTCAAAGGCAGCATTCAGCTCACCGACAACGACACGCCCAGGGCCACCCAACTGGCCACCCACGGCGAGTACGAAGCACTCTTGAGCAAGGCCAGCCCCTGCTTCGATTTCCCGGATTTCGACGAGAACGCCATCGCCACCACCTTCTATACCACCGGGACAACCGGCAATCCCAAGGGCGTTTTCTTCACGCACCGCCAGCTGGTCCTGCACACCCTGGTCGCCACGGGCACGTTGGCGCACTTCGACGAACAGCCGCTGTTGCGCTCCAGCGATGTCTACATGCCCATCACGCCCATGTTCCACGTCCACGCCTGGGGTGTGCCGTACGCCGCCACCATGATGGGCGTCAAGCAGGTCTATCCCGGTCGCTATGAGCCCGAGCTCCTGGTGGAGCTGCTCAAAACCCACAACGTCACCTTCTCCCACTGCGTGCCCACCATCATGCAGATGCTGATGGCCACCGACGGGATCAAGACGGCGGATCTGAGCAACTGGCATGTACTGATCGGCGGCAGTGCCCTGCCCCAGGGCCTGTGCGACTCAGCAGCTCAAATGGGCATCAGCATGTACACCGGCTACGGTATGTCCGAAACCGGTCCGCTACTGACCGCCACCCACCTCAAGCCCGAAGACCTCGAGCTTTCCACGGAACAGCAGACGGCCAAGCGCATCAAGACGGGAGTGCCGGTACCTCTGGTCGACATAGAGATCCACGACCAGGACGGCAACCCACTGCCCAACGACGGGGAAGCACAGGGCGAGGTGGTCGCCCGTGCCCCATGGCTCACGGCGAGCTACCTCAAAAACCCTGAAAAAGGCGAGGAACTGTGGGCTGGTGGCTGGCTGCACACCGGCGATGTGGCCAGCATCGAGCCGGACAATACGCTGGTGATCAAGGACCGCATCAAGGACGTGATCAAGACCGGTGGAGAATGGCTCTCCTCACTGGACCTTGAAGGCCTAATCAGTCAGCATCCGGCCGTGGCCGCTGCTGCCGTGGTGGGTTTACCTGATGACAAGTGGGGCGAGCGCCCGCACGCACTGGTTGTACCCGCTCCCGACCAGAACCCGGATGCTGATACCATCAAGGCCCATCTACAACGCTTTGTGGACAACGGCACGATCAACAAATGGGCGATTCCGGAGGCGATTGACCTAGTCGACGAAATCCCCAAGACCAGCGTTGGCAAGGTCAACAAGAAACAGATCCGGGATCAGTACTCCTAAACAGGAACCACAATCCATCCAGGAGACACGCATGAACCGCTATCTCCGAAACACCCTGCTCGGCGCTGCGGCGCTGAGCCTGAGCACGGTCGTAACCGCTGAAGTACAAACCCGAACCATGACCTATTCGGTCCAGGGCCAGGAGCACACAGGCTACATGGCCTGGGACGACAGCATCACCGGTCAGCGCCCCGGCATTCTGGTGGTGCATGAATGGTGGGGCCATGACGAATTCAGCCGTAACCAGGCGGAAAATCTGGCGGAAGAAGGCTACACCGCCCTGGCACTCGACATGTATGGCGAAGGCAAGCACGCGGACCATCCCGACAAGGCCCAGGCGTTCATGGAGCAGGCCAACAGCAACATGGAGCTGATGCAGGCCCGCTTCCGCACCGCCATGAAACGCCTCCAGGATCATGACACGGTGAACCCCTCGCACATCGCCGCCCAGGGGTACTGCTTTGGGGGCGGGGTGGTCCTGAACATGGCCCGCCTGGGCATGGACCTGGACGGCGTGGTGAGCTTCCACGGCACGCTGGAAAGCCCCATTGAGGCCGAAGCCGGGAACGTTGAAGCAGCCGTCAGGGTCTACACCGGCGGTGGTGACCAGTTCGTACCTTCTGACCAGGTCGCCAGTTTCGTGCAGGAAATGCACAACGCCGATGTGGACTACGCGGTGCGGAGCTTCCCGGGCGTTCCACACTCGTTCATGAACCCAGAGGCGGACGCCTACGCGGCGAACTTCGACCTGCCAGTGGGCTACGACGAACACGCCGCAAACAAGGCCTGGCAAGGTGCCCTGCGCTTCTATGACGGCCTCTTTGACTGATCCAAACCGGCACCCAAACGCCCATGCCCGACGCTGAACAGGGTCAACTCCATCCCGCGGAGGACGGGCAAACCCTAAGGGTCACCGGCGACTGGACGCTGTCCCATTACAGCGCCCTGCGCCGGCTTACCAGGGCAAGCAACAACACCGCCCATAGCCTCGCGCTCGACGGCATCCAGCGCCTGGATACCGCCGGCGCCACCCTTCTGGCCGAACTCGTGGGTGGCGAGCGCTTGCGTTACATCGCCGAAAACAGCCCAGCCATCAGCGACTCACGCCGAGCCCTTCTGCTCACCGTCGCTGACGCCATGGCGGGCTGCGGTGCCCTCCCCCCAGAACCCAGACGTGGGCCACTGGCGCTTCTGGCACGCATGGGCCAGGCACTCACCGATGCCGGCGCCAAGGCACGGATGCTGATCGGGTTCATCGGGGCCGTACTCGGCTGCGCCGGCCAGTGTCTGCTCTCTCCCCGGCGCTGGCGTGTCACCGCCCTCACTCACCACATGGAGACCACCGGCCTCAACGCGGTCCCCATCGTCGCGCTCCTCACCTTTGCCGTGGGTGCTGTCATCGCCTACCTGGGTGCCACCGTACTGAGTGGGTTCGGCGCAAGCGTCTATACCGTCAACCTGGTGGCATACGCCTTCATGCGTGAGTTCGGGGTCCTGATCACCGCTATTGTGTTGGCCGGGCGCACCGCCAGTGCCTTTACCGCGCATATTGGCGCCATGAACGCCAACGAGGAACTGGATGCACTCCGTGCCCAGGGGCTCGATCCAGTGGAGCTGGAGGTGCTGCCTCGGGTACTCGCCGTGGTGCTGATGCTGCCCCTGCTGAGTTTCATTGCCGTATTATCCGGACTGGCCGGCGGGGGGCTCATTGCCCTGACGGTGGTCGACATTCCGTTATCGCGTTTTATCACCGTTATCAGCGAAGTCCCGCTCAACCATTTCCTGGCCGGGCTGGTCAAAGCACCTTTCTTCGCCTTCCTGATTGCAATTATCGGCTGCCTGGAAGGCTTCAAGGCCGGCGGCAGTGCCCGCTCGGTTGGCGCTCACACCACCTCCAGCGTGGTACAGTCGATCTTTGTGGTGATCCTTCTGGACGCCCTGGCAGCCATGTACTTCATGGAGGTTGGGTGGTGACGGACCAGACTCACAATGCGCTCATCGAGGTGAGCGGACTGAGCAACCGTTTTGGGAATCATCGGGTTCATGAAGGGCTGAACCTGCGGCTGAACGCCGGTGAAATCCTGGGCGTGGTCGGTGGCTCCGGCTCCGGCAAGTCTGTGTTGCTGCGCAGCATCCTCGGACTGCACGAGCCCAACGGCGGGCGCATCAGCCTGGAAGGGGCACCACTGAACCACCGTGGTGCCCCGGATGCCCGCCTGACGCGGCGCACGGGGGTGCTTTTCCAGCGCGGCGCGCTGTATTCCTCGCTGACCCTGTGCGACAACATTGTTCTGCCGCTGCGGGAACGGGCCGGACTGCGAAAAACGGATGCCGAAGCGCTGGCGCTGACCCGGCTCCGGCTCACCGGCCTGGAGGCCCAGACCGCGCGCCTCTACCCGGAAGCGCTCTCGGGGGGCATGATCAAGCGCGCCGCCCTGGCCCGGGCGCTGGCTCTCGACCCGGACCTGCTCTTTCTCGACGAACCCACTGCAGGGCTGGACCCCATCAGTGCCACCGCTTTCGACGAACTGATCCTGACCCTGCGTAATGCCCTGGGCCTCACGGTCTTCCTGGTGACCCACGACCTGGATACGCTCCACCGTGTCTGTGACCGCGTTGCCGTGCTGGGAGACGGCCACGTGAAGACGATCGGTCCCCTGGAGGCGGTCGCCAACACCAACGACGACTGGATCCGTGCCTATTTCCACGGCACACGTGGCCGCGCGGCCCTCCGTCATTCATCTACGAACCGGGAGAACGCCTGAATGGAAACCCGCGCCCATCACGTCCTGATCGGGCTCTTCGCCGTACTGGTACTGGCCGGAGCGCTGCTTTTTGGATGGTGGCTGAAGGAAGGCGGCCTCCAACGCCAGCAGGAAATATACCGGATTACCTTCAATGAGGCTGTGTCTGGGCTGACCGTTGGCAGCAACGTTAAATACAACGGCATCACGGTGGGTGAAGTCACCCAGCTGGCGCTCGACCCGGATGACCCGCGCCGGGTACTGGCGCGCATCGCGGTGACCCCCACCACTCCGGTCAAGCAGGACACCCATGCCCAGATCAAGCCCACGGGCCTGCTCTCCGGAACGGCTCACATCCGGCTCGGGGGAGGCACACCGGAGAGTCTTCCCCTGCGCGTGGATGCCAGCGACAGGCCCCCGGAAATCCCGGCCCACCCCTCTCCCCTTGCCCAGTTACGTGAGGAAAGCGGCGACACCCTGGCCAACATCAACCGCCTGGTACGGCGTATGGAATCCCTTCTCTCCGAGCGCAACCTCAATCATATTGAACAGACTCTGGACAATACCGCCCAGCTCACACGCACCCTGAACGCCCAGCAGGAGCAGATTGCGGATACCGTAAAGCGCTGGGACAGGACCGGCAAACAGGCCCGCACCACCTTACGCGAGGCCCGGGCACTGATCACGGATACCCGGCGGGTTCTGAAAGAGGATGCGCCGCGGGCCCTGGCTGATACAGCCGAAGCCGCTCGTGCCACCCGCAGCACCGTGGCCGATATAGAGGCCCTGATCGCCAACAACGAACAGGCTCTGAAGAAAACCCTCAAGGGCTCCGCCCAACTGGGGCCAACTCTGAACGAGGCGCGCCGCACCCTGCGCACACTGCGTAAGCTCAGCCAAAAGCTGCAATCCGATGCCGGCAGCACGCTGTTCAACCGGCAGGAACTGAAGGAATACCAACCATGAAACAGGCGTCAGCACTGACGGTTCCGCTACGGCTTGTCACACTGGTCGCCATCACCTTCGTGGGCGCCTGTAGCGTGCTCCCGCAACCCAATCGCTACGAGCTCTACCAGCTGGCACCGTCCAGCCTGAACACTCAGGGCTCGACGCTTGAAGCCGACTCGCTACAAATCCGGGCCCCCCGCACGGACGATCTTACCCGCACCAACCGGGTAGTGGTGCGCCAGCAGGGACAGCGCCTCAGCGCCTGGTCCGGCATCCGCTGGGTGTCCCCGGCCCCGGAGCTCTGGCGGGATCAGCTCCTGGACGCACTCCACAATACCGGCGCCTTCCACACGCTGGGGACACCCGGCGCCAACCTGAACACAGACCTGGAGCTGACCGGCCACCTTCGAGCCTTCCACCTGGACCAGACCCAGGACTCTCCCCAGGCCGTCATCCGGTTTGATGCCCAGCTCACCGGCCAGCACCAGGGCGGGATCCAGGCCACACGGCGATTCGAGGTCACCGAAACACTGACGGCCAACACGCCAGCGTCCGCCGCCACTGCCATGAGCGCCGCCACCGATCGCATGGCCGAACAGCTGCTGGACTGGATGGAGTCGATCGACTAGCGGTCGAACCCGAAAGCTTGCCCAAAGCTGGAACAGCTCTTGAACCAGGCTGTTTCCCCGCCTGCAAGCTCCAGCGCCACCCGGTGATGGGTCCCCGTCTGGGGACCAAATCGGACCTCACCGTCACGCTTGCCACTGAGTGCCACAACGCCACTGGCGGAGCAGGGTGCCTGCTGCTCCACCAAGCCGGTAGCGGTGCTAATATCGACCCACCCCCCGAGTTCGGAACTGACCAGACGCCCCCCAAGGGTGGTGACAAATCGGGTATCGAAGGAGGCGAAATCACTGTCGCCGGCGTCCTCCTCGGGCACAATCGCATCATGCACGTCCCTGAGAGCCGTATAAGTCCCGCCTTTCAGCATTTCCATCCGCTCGGTATCACGCACCACGCCGCCCTCAGCCGGACGCTGGATCTGTTGCTGACCGCGAAGCACGATGCGCTGGCGGCGGCTCCCCTCACCTATGAAGCCATGCACATCAAAGGTCTCGATCACCTGCTCCCGCGAGACCCTGGGCTGGAAATCACGCCGGTAATGGCCATTGAGAACCAGCAGTGGGCCGTTCCCGAAATGACCACGGCAGGCCTCAAACTGATAGAGCAGTTCACGGGCCCCGGAACGCGCTCCGTCCTGCCCCTGCCACTCCAGATGGAAGACACCACCATCCGGACAACGACGGGTTTCCAGGTCACCTCCAACGCCCCCAAGATTCACAGCGCCCTGAACATGGCTGACCACGGGCGCCATAAAAGCCCGCGAGCGCATGCGGTAGAACACCGCCATGGCACGGCCAAGCGCCTGCGGTTCAGCCATCCGGGCCGGGCCAGTCAACTGGTCACGCCAGTCGGTAAGCGAGGGCGTTCTGACGTCCTCCTCGTCCTGGCTCTGCTTCTCTTCGGTCTGCGCCGCATTACGTGTTCCGCCCTTGGACGCCGGCGCGTCCTGCCCTTGTTCTACCGCCGGATCAACCCGGACCAACGCCGGCTCAACATCCGGGGAACGTACACTGCACCCCGTCAGCCCCACCAACACCAGCATGACCAGCACCAGCGTCCGGCTTTCGTTTGCTGTTAACAAAGATTCAACCTCATTCGGCACCAGAGTCGCGGAACCAGTCCGCATAGCACACTGGTGAGCTGGGTTCATTACCCTCCTGGACCTCAGCCCACTCCTGTGCCAGAACCTCCGCCAGCACCACCGCCTGGTTGTGCTCACGATCGCGGGCGGAATACAGGAGGGTTACGCGGTTCGTTTGCATACGCTGAACAAGCCGGGAAAGCGCTTCAGGGCAGCGGGCCAGTTCATCCCGGTAGGCATCCCGGAAGCGCTGCCAGCGTTCCGGATCATGCCCAAACCACTGACGCAACTCCGCCGAAGGCGCCAACTCGCGGCACCACTCGTCCAACGCCGCTGCCTGCTTACTCATGCCCCGGGGCCAGACCCGATCCACCAGCACACGATAACCATCGTCATCGGAGACGGAGTCATAGATGCGCTTGACGGCGATCCGATCCGTCATTGCGGTTCTTTCCGCGTGGTAGCCGAGGCCCGGATAACCCCATTTGATTCACGATCAAGAAGCACAAGGGTTCCATCCCCGGCCATGCGTAGTCCTTCAACCCGGCTCAATGCCGCCAGAAAACGCTCTTCAAAAGCCATGGGGCCCGACGGACAGGCCATCCGGGTACTGGCCGCCCGCTCAATGACCAACCGGTCCCCCACCAGCTCCCAGCCCGCCATGAAGCGGTTACACCCGGAGCGGCCCGAGACTCGCCCTTCCGACGTGAAGTTCAGGGTAACCGGCTGCGCCGCCTCCGGAACCGGGCTCGCCTCCACAGAGCGCACCCGCCACTGAGGGGCTTCCAGACTTGCCCGGTCCTTGTGGTGGCATTCCGGAAGGCGCTCTCCTTCCACTGTCACCGTGACCCGGTTCCCTTTGCTCCAGAACGCCGTATCACCGGCCTCATTCCGGTAAAGAGCCCCGGACGCGCTCTCCTCGGGCGCCAAGGCCTGCTCCCCATCCGGGAGATGCAGCAAGACCTGGTCCCCGGCAAGACTGTAACCAATGGTGCGATCACCACAGCGCAATTCATGGTCCGCCGGCTCCGTGGCCTCCGGCATCAACTGGCATGCCGGCAGCACCAGGACCGAGAAAAGCACAGATAGGATGGCAACGCGCATTCGCATAAACAGGAACTCCGGTCAGCCACACATCGGAATGTGAAAACAGTATAAAGGCTTGGTCACCGGTTGTGGGATTACCTGTTATGCAATGGAGGACGCATCCAACGCCCCTGGAACCAGAAAGTCAGTGGCCATGATGAGGGCAAGAAGGATGAGAAACCCGATCACCACCTGGATCAGCGCCACCAGGAGACCGCTACCAAACCCGATCCTGCCCCGCGGACCCACCAGCATCCGCCCGTAAACGCCGGCCTGGACGAGAATGCCGAGCCCTCCCGAGACAAGCCCAAGCATGGGGTCAAGACGTGAAGCCAGACCAGCCAGTCCCGCCATGAATCCCACCACCAGCCCCAGGACCAGCGCGGCAAGATACCCCAGGAAAGCCGCCTTGTAGGCCTGCCCATAACCCGGCTTGAAATCTCCAACCCAGCGGCACCCGATCTGAACCAGCAACGCGCCCAACAGGGCACCCAGCGCGGCCCCGATCAGCTGGGAAACAATTTGGATGGCTAACATGCCCATGCCCGACTCTCCCTATCGCAAAATAATGCAAAACCCTATGCCATCCTGGCTTCAGGATCAAATCCCCCCCTTGTGCCCCTACCCCTCCAACGGGATCGGCTCGCCATCATCTCCCTGAACCTTGGGGAAGCGCCCTTCCCGCCAGTCCCGCTTCGAGCACTCAATCCGCTCCCGGCTACTGGCCACAAAGTTCCATTCCACATAGCGCTGCTCAAAGGGATCACCACCGATAATGGCAATGATGGTCTCTTCCACGGCTTCCACTTCCACGCCGCCCTGTTCCGCCAGGATCGCCATGGCGTGCTCAGGAATCGCCGTCTCCATCGCTTTCAGGTGGCCCTGCACCACGTAAATGGCCCGCTCACTTGCCTCAGGCAAAACCAATCGCTGGCCTGCCTCCAGCCGGGCTTCGACATAGAGTGTTTCCGACAGTGTCTGCACCGGCGAGGCCACTCCGTAGGCGCTACCTATGATCACCCGCACGGCCACCCCGTCCACCGTGGTTTCTGGAATCTCCGAGGCCGGATAATGCTGGAATTCCGGCGCCATCTCCTCATGCTCACGCGGCAGCGCCAGCCAGAGCTGGAGGCCATGCAGGCGATGTTCAGCGGCAACAGTCTCGTTATCCTGGCGTTCCGAATGAGTCACCCCCCGGCCAGCGACCATCACGTTGATGTCACCCGGGCGGATCACCTGATGGCTGCCGATGGAATCCCGGTGCGTGATCTCGCCATCAAAAAGGTAGGTCACGGTGGCCAGCCCGCTGTGGGGATGAGGGCGCACGTTCAACCCCTCACCCGGTGCATAGTGGACCGGGCCCATGTGATCGAAAAAGATCCAGGGCCCCACCATCTTGAGCCGCGCCGTTGGCAGTGAACGCCGCACGAAGAAGCCCCCCAGGTCGGCCTCCCGGGGGCGCAGGATCCGCTCTATCGCGGCACAGGGGGACTCGGCCTCGTCACAGGCCAATTCGGTGTCGGACGTAGGGTTACTCATGGCCGCCTCCGTTCCAGTTGTTTCTTCATCATCACGCAGTCACGAAGCGATTGCCAGCACCCCGCCGGTTCGCCGACGGGGTGCCCTAATGACCAGGATCAGGACGTCTGGGCCATGTAGCTCTGCATCAGGTTGGCGTACTGGGGCAGATGATTGCCCAGCATACCGCCAAAGCCTTCAATGTCATTGCGCCAGTCGCGGTGCAGCTCACAGCCCGCAGCGAACCAGGTCATCAGCTGGGCCCCCGCCTGGGACATCCGATCCCAGGCGGCATCCCGGGTGATCGGATTGAAGGTCCCGGAAGCATCCGTGACCACAAAGACCTCGTAGCCTTCCTCAAGTGCGGAGAGTACCGGGAAGCTCACACAGACCTCAGTGACAACACCGGCGACCAGCAGCTGCTTCTTGCCGGTTGCCCTAACCGCCGCCAGGAAATCCTCGTTGTCCCAGGCGTTGATCTGGCCGGGGCGAGCGATGTAGGGCGCTTTCGGAAACGCCTCCTTGAGCTCGGGCACCAGCGGCCCATTGGGCCCATCCTCGAAGCTCGTGGTCAGAATGGTCGGAATATCGAAAAACTTGGCGATATCGGCCAGGGCAAGCACATTATTCTTGAATTCCTCCGGCGAGAAATCGCGCACGAGAGACAGCAGACCAGCCTGGTGATCCACCATCAGCAGGGCCGCATTGTCCTTGTCGAGACGGTTATACTGGAAAGACATGGTAGGTTACCTCCTATCGGTGGGGTTCTGACGGGCCTCGCCCGTCGCTCTCTGGACGCTGTCCATTAAGTCCAGAATACGCTCCATCAGGTGGCGCCACTAGATACCGGAAGCCGGACGCAGCGTTGCATTAACAGGACGATGGATCATGCAGGACCTCAACGATCTCTATTATTTCGTCAAGGTGGTGGAACACGGCGGGTTTGCCCAGGCGGGCCGCGCGCTTGGCATCCAGAAATCCCGCCTGAGCCGACGCATTGCGGCACTCGAGGAGCGCCTGGATACGCGCCTGATCAACCGCTCAACGCGCGGCTTCGCCATCACCGAACTGGGTCGCGATTACTACCGTCACTGCCAGGCGATGCTGATCGAGGCCGAAACCGCGCAGGACGTCATTGATCAGCATCGCGCCAAACCCAGGGGCCATATCCGGCTGAGCTGTCCACCTGGAATGATCTACTTCCTGATTGGGCCGCTTCTTGTACGCTTTATGGACCAGTACCCGGATGTCCAGGTGGACATGGAAGCCACCAGCCGGCGCGTTGACGTCATCAAAGAGGGATTCGATATGGCGCTGAGGGTCCGCTATCCCCCTCTGGAGGACAGCGAGCTCAACATGCGGGTACTGTCCAAGAGCCCGCAACGCCTCATGGTCAAGCATGACTTCTGGGCTCATTACCCCAGGCCGTCGCACCCGGACGAGCTCTCGGCCCTTCCCAGCCTCGACTTCGAACAACCCGATCGCCAGCACCAGTGGTGCCTGGACGGGCCCAGCCAGGAGTCAGTCCAGGTCCGGCATACGCCGCGACTGGTCACCGATGACGTGTTCACCCTGCGCCAGGGCGCGCTCGAAGGGCTTGGCGTAGTCAGGATGCCATTGATCGTTGCAGGCCGGGACCTGGTCGAGGGGCGCCTGATTGACGCCATGCCCGACTGGCAGCCACGCGGCGGGCTCTTTCACGCCGTTTTCCCCTCCCGCAGGGGACAGCTTCCCGCGATCCGCGCGCTGCTGGACTACCTGGCTGAGTCACTGGATGACGTGGACTTCCGCCTGGACTGACCACCCTACAAACCGAAAACCCGCGCCGCATTGCCGCCCAGGAACAGCTCCCGAGCCTCATCGTCCAGCCCGAGCTCATCCAGTCCCGCCAGGCACTTCTCGGGGGAGAGGTAACCAACCTCAGGCTCTGGAGAGGGTATCGTTCCATGCGCCCTCGGGAAGGCCGACGGGGCCTCCCGGTTGAGCAAGCCTTCGACCATGGCTAAGCTGTCAAACCAGTTTTACTTCCTAAGTTTCAATATGACCGACGAGCCAGCCTACACACGCAAGATCGACACCCCCGTGCTTGCCGTGGAGCACGATGCCGGGCTGTTGAGCACCCCGAAGAACCATCGCTTCGTGTTCTGGAATGACAACGAGCGCTGCGCAAGGCTCTACCCCGGAAAGCCACGCACAGCCGACCGCAAGACCCTTGCCCTGTTGGATCTGGGGCAGTGCCGTTTCAACCTTACAATGCCAACCGACCGCACTTTGGGCGAGGTCTTCGCTGAATGGTGGAACCCCCATCGGCGCCGCCGCGTCTGGCGAGCTGGCGAGCTGGCGAGCTGGCGAGCTGGTGCGACAGTAGCGAGTGAGATCCACGATGTCTCCACACAACCTCGAGACATGGTGGGCACCTTCAAATACGAGGGCACCATTTACCGTGTTCAACGCGACATCGTCTGGTGGCCACTCGGCACCCCCGACAGCGCGCGCATCAGTGCCGATAACCGCCAGGTCGCCACGATCGAGGGCAGCATGGAATCCCGTCACCAGCTTCTGATCCAACCCTCGACGTCACTGCGCCTCGACGCAATGCTGATTGCCTTCCATATGTATAACTGGCTGTTCGTAGGTGGCGGTGGTGCAGGAGGCGGTGGTGGTGGCGACGGCGGTGGCGGCTGCTAGAGCGTATCCACGACGTCGAAACGCCACTGAGTCGGAGGCTTCACGGGGAAAACGCAGGCCCTACACCATCGGCGTCGAGGCGCCCAACGTACTAGCCGCAAGGGCCTGGGCAACAGCCTCCGCCTCCTCAGCAGGCAGGTTGCCAACGCTGAGGCGAACCCCAGGCGCAGCCCTTAGGCGGAAGGGCTGCCCCGCCTGGACGGTGTAGCCACGCGAGGTCATACGCTCCACCATCGCCGCTTCGTTCTTCACCGGTACCCATAGGTTGATACCGGAACCGGTAGTGCCAGGAAAGCCCTGTTTCTGGAGAGCCTCAACCAGAACCGTGCGCCGCTGGGTATAGGTGAACCGGGCCGCTTGCAGCTGCGTCTCGGTGTGCGCGTCCCGCAACAACGCCACGGCAACGCGCTGCACCATGCGGCTTACCCAGCGAGGCCCCAGGCTGAATTGCCGCGCCATCCGGTGGACCGTGTCCGCATCACCGGCGGCAACGGCCAAACGCAGATCCGGACCGAGGAACTTGGAGACCGAACGCACCAGCAACCACGCGGGCAAACCGGATCCGATAACCGGTGGCGGCGCCTCCGACAAGGGCCCCCAGTGGTCGTCCAGGATCAGGAGCGTCCTCGGGTGGTCCCGCAAAACGCCCTGAATCCGTTCCAGCCGTTCAGCGGGCAAGTCGATACCCGTCGGGTTCTGGGCGCGCGGCGTCAGGACAACGGCGGCCACGTCGCCCCCGATCCGATCCGCCAGCTGCGCCGGCATGGCCCCCTGATCATCAAGTGGCACCGGCTCCACCACCAGCCCCAGAGACCGCAGCAAAGCCAGCAAGGGCGGCCAGGCGGGATCCTCCACCAGTACCCGGTCCCCAGCCTGAGCACGCGCCCGCAGCCCCCGTTCGATCAGATCCAGGGCACTGTGCCCCAGCATCATCGCATCCGTGGGTATGCCTTCACGCGCCAGCGTATCCCGGAACAGGCCCAAAAGCTCAGGATCCTCTCCGGCCCGATCATACCCCGTCTGCTGCCAATCAACCGAAGCCACGGCCCGGTTCAGCGGAGGCAGCAAGGCGGGATCGATATTGCCTGACGCCAGATCAACAGTGCCAGGAAACACCGAGGCCCCACCCAGCGCGTCGCCCTCCTCTTGCAATGGCATGACCCGGGTACCGCCCCGACCGCGCCCATAGACCCAGCCGCGCTCACGAAGGCGGGCATAGGCCTGGGTGACCGTGTTGCGGTTAACCCCCAACAACACGGCCGCCTCGCGAACGGAAGGCAGCGCATCGCCGCCACTGAGATGCCCGGACTGAATCGCACGCTCAATACTTGCGGCAATATTGACAGCCGTTTTTCCAGCCAGATACTCTTTACCCATGACATTAAATTATATTGACATAGGCCATTTAGTCAACCATGAAAACAGCTCACGCCATCCGCCATGTTCATTTCGAAGATCTCGGGCTACTGGAACCCATCCTGGCCGAACACGGCTATGAATGCCGCTACTGGGACGTTGGTATTGATGACCTGGCGCCGCTGGAACAGATGACGCCGGACCTGCTGGTCATTCTCGGGGGGCCGATTTCCGCGAATGACATCGACACCTACCCCTTCCTCAACAACGAACACCGGCTGGTGCACAACCAGATCGCAAATGATCGGCCTCTTCTCGGCATTTGCCTGGGGGCTCAGGTCATTGCCCGGGCACTGGGGGCCCTTATTGAACCCATGGCCTCCAAGGAAATCGGCTTTGCGCCCCTGGCGCTGACCGAAGCCGGCAAAGACTCCGTCCTCGCTCCACTGAGCCGGGCCGAGTCCGTCCTCCACTGGCACGGCGAGGGGATCCGGTTCAACGACCAGAGCGGGGCACTGGCCTACACCCCCGCCTGTGGCAACCAGGCGTTCATGTACGGCCCCCGTACCCTCGGGTTGCAATTCCACCTGGAGGTCCCCCTGGGCAGTTTTGAGCACTGGCTCATCGGTCACTGCCACGAACTCGGCTCCATCCGTGCGGATGTAACCGCCATGCGGGCAACAGCAAAGACCGCCCTACCCAACCTGGAGCCGATTGCCAGGGAAATCTTTCATGAGTGGCTAACGCAATGTGGCTGAAACACCACGTGAACCACCTGCTGCATAGGCTTTGTTGAGTAGCTAAGGTGTTCAAGCCCTGAGAGCGGGCCGGTTGTTACTGCCTCACGGTGTGTATGGTAATCTCATGCAATCGTTGCCGCTGCTCGTAAGCCGGGAACAACTCCGCCACGCCATCGGTATATGCAAGGAGGTCTGCAACCGGTTCTACTGTGGCGCGCCTCAAAAGCTCATTCCAAACTCACAATCAAGGAGAACAACGACGATGGAACATGTCCTCTCAGCGCACGCAAGCAAGGTAACAACGGCAGCTACAGCAATTGCCTTGTTCATGAGCGCGTGGACCATCCCCGCTAACGCACAGGATCAATACCATACCGGTTTTGGCGCCACGCTCGGCCACCAAGGCTGCAGCGAGGTGCCCCGCTTAGTCTCCACATTCCACAGCACAGCTGAAAACCTGAGCAAAGCAAACGAGAAGATAACCAGTTCAGAGCAGAGCGATAGGGTGCTTCAAGACTACCTGAACGCAAACTTAAAGCTGGATGAGCTTCCGCGTGACAGTGCGGAATACAAGGTATTCAGCCGGATGAGCGAGCTCATCATGGATGGGGAAGACTTGAGCACAGTCCAGAAGCAAACACGCGAAGTGTGTGAGCGTGAATTTGGCTCGCCATAATAGGCCACACTGAGCTAATGCTTATGGGCGACCCGGGGATTCCCCGGGTCACCGTAAAGGCTGGTCCTCCTGCAAACGCGCCCTAGAGCTGTTGCGTTGCCAGGGCGCGTGTGCCGTGCCACTCCAGCCAAGCGAAAACACCCACCAGAATGGCGATGTCCAGCAGCACCAGATGCCCCCAAAGATTGAGCCATGGGCCGGCCACCAGCATCACGATGGGGGTGGCAATAAGCCAGGCAACATCAGCGGCGAAAAAGCAACGCCCGGCGACGGCCGAAGGCGAACGGCTCACCCAGGCTGCAGCGGCACCAAACGGCACCAGACCCACGGCAAGCAGATGGAAGATCCAGGGCGGAAAGCTGCCCATGAAGGCGGCAATTGTCTCCGCAAACAGTCCCAGCACACCAGCACTGAGGAAGGAGAAGGTTGCATTACCCTTTAATGTGGTGGAAAGGCTTGGAATTTTCATCGCACAGTTCCTTTTATGTCGGTGAGATGCCTTATGGCATGACCAGACTCCCAGCCACCGCTTGAGCCGGCAATTACCTACCAGGTAATCAAACCATTTAATGTGTCACGCTGGTTACCCGGCCCTCATCATCCCGCACAAAGGCCGCATTGGCGTACTGCTCGTCTGTCACCATGCGCCTGAGGTGCTTCAGGGAATAATAGGGCGTATCCGTTACGAGTGAATTCACCATCCAGGAAGGGAGATCACCATTGGGGTCAACGTGCTGCGCCATCACGATCTCGGTCTTCTTTGGCGCTAGCTGGTTGACCTCGTAATAGCCGCTGGGCATTTCCGCCCTGACCAGCCCGGGTTTCTCCGGAACCTGCCCGGACCGGTCATGCATCTTCAGAAAGAACGCATTCTCACCCGTCTGCTCGATCTCCAAGCCGATAACGAAATCGCGATCCGTGGCAGGCCAAGGAAAGTCATAGATCTGATAGGCGGTTTGCGAATGGAACCCGGACTGCTCGATGGTTCGCGCTTTCCGGCACCCCTCAAGCCACCGGCTATTCGCTCCCTGGTCCGTGAATATCGCCATTACGCTGGCGGCGGACGCCGGGACCGTCGCTATCCCCTTGTACTCCTCGTAGGCTGAGCCGGGAACCTCCCGTGTCAGAACCTTGATCCCGTCCTAGTTCAGGGCAACCTCCCATCCAGCGGAAGGCGCCGCATACCCGGTGGAGGCCATTACAAAGGCAAAGGCCCAAACAAGCAGTGTCACGGCATCGCCCGCGCTTTTGGAAGCAACTCGGCTATACATCCTGGTCGATCTCCCTGTGATCCTGGATTCAAGAAACGGCTTCCAGCGGAACGCCGTTGCCGCAATGAGCGTCCCATCCACCCATCGACCCGGCAATTACCCATCAGGTAATCTCAGTGTTTTCAGCAACATCACGGGATACAGGGATGACGGCTATTGGCCCCATGCTCGCGCAATACCGTCGGATGCGCCGTTTATCGCAGATGGAGCTCGGACTGGAAGCGGATGTCTCGGCGCGCCACATCAGCTTTATCGAAAATGGGCGGACCGAGCCCAGCCGGGACATGCTCATGCGGCTGGCGGGTGTACTCGAGCTGCCGCAACGCGAATGCAACCTGCTTCTGAGCGCAGGCGGGCATCCCCCCCGCGTACTCCCGTCTGTCACTGGAGGACGAACGGCTGAAACCGGTCAGCCAGGCCCTGGACGTTATGCTCAGCAACCACGCCCCCTACCCGGCCCTGGTGATGGACAGCCAGTGGAACGTGCTGCGCATGAACCAGCCCCAGGAAGCCATCATGGGCATGCTCTTGCCCACTTCCTACCGGAAGCAGTCCAGGCTCAACGTGCTGGAGCTCATCTTTGACCCCAACGGCCTGAGGCCCTGCATCCAGAACTGGAACGAACTGGCCGGGCTGTTCCTGCGCCGTCTGCACGGCGAGGTGATGGCGTTCCCAACGGACGAATCACGCGCCCTGTTCGAGCGCCTGCTCGCATGGGATCCCCCGGAAAACTGGCAACAGCTTCCCTCGGAAACCATTGAGGCGCCGATGATCACGGCGGACCTGCTCATCCAGGGCCAACCATTACGCATCTTCTCCACTCTGAGCCGCTTTGGCACCGCGCTGGACGTGAACATGGCGGATCTGGTGATCGAGTACTACTTCCCGGCGGACGAGCCCACACGCGGCTTCCTTGAGCAATTGACACCCCCGGAGCGGATAGCGCACACAGACTGAGCCAACTGCTCGCCGCAGCACGCCAAACCCGGCGCCAATCAGGGCCAGACGCGGCGCCCTAGAACAGGCGCTGCTGCGTCAAACCATCAAACAGATCCTCATAGGTGCCATCAATGATCAGCTCCGAGATGGCGATGTTGAACCGCGCCATCAGACGCGCCCCTTCCTTGGTGCGATGAAACCGGTAAGCCAGGTGGGTTGCGCCAAACGGTTTGCCGTACTGGAGCTCGTCCGCCAGCTCCTTGCGTTCCAGCAACCTCACCGTGTCGTGCTCGTACTCAAGGGTGGCGTCAATACGCTCATACGCCAGCTTGTCCAGGTTCTGGGTAAAAGACTCAACACGCTCCAGCGTAACCCCAGCCAGGTTCTCCAGCTTAGCCGGGTAATAGCGCCCCCGGATAATCCCCACCTTCTTACCGGACAGCCCCTCCAGGCTATTCACCTTTTTGGATTCCCCACGGGTGATCACCACAAAGCCTTCCGTCATGGCCACCGGCATCCCCGTCATCCCCGGCTGGGACTGGTCTTCCACAATATCCGGGAACAGAACCTCCACCTCCTTCTCAGCAAACAGCTTATTGGCGCGTGCCCAGGAGCGGATGAATGTCAGCTCACAGGAGACGCCCATGGTCTCAAGCCGCTCTATAACGCGCCGCGTCCATTCCTGGTAGGCCTCCGTCAGCTCCGGCTCACTGGTGGGGCCAACCGCAATGTCACAGTCATTGACTAACGGCTCCGCCTGCACCGCAAAAGCCGCCCCGCCCACCGCAAGCGCGCAGACCAAGCCACGGATGAAGGTTTGAATACGCCTTGTCATGGTCACTTTTAAACCAGGTGTGTTTTAGCGGAAGACTAACAGTTGCGAGCGTTGAAAAGCACCCGTGGCAACGCTTTGAGGTGTTGAGGCAAGCGCTTCCCCATTGCGCCTTGGGATCCAGCTCAACAGCATTGAGAATCAGCAACGACAGCTCTGCTGCAGTGGTGGCAGACTGAGCGTTGCGATCAAAAAGCGTTGACGCCAATCACCGAGTAAGATGGAGACCCTATGAGTCACACCCCGCACGAACTGGCGGAAGAATTCCCGGAACACACCGATCGCATCTCTGAGCTCAAACAGTCGGACGCACACTTCGCCGAGCTGGTGGATGAGTACCACGAAATAAACCGGACCATTCACCGGATGGAAACCGAAATTGAGCCGGTAGCCACGCCCACTGAGGAAGACGCCCGCAAAAAGCGCCTGGCGCTTAAAGACGAGATTGCGGCGTACCTCAACAAAGAGACCAGCGCCAGCTGAGCCGCGACCGAGCTCGCGCTGACCGAAAGTGCCGCCGGTTTGACCCGGCGGTCTTATCACGAGGCCTTTGGCACGCCGCATCTGGGTGCGTGCCATGAAACACAACTACGGCGCCAGCGACCGCTCCCAGAAGCTCAAGTACGAGATCCGCACCCCCCTGCCCATCATCGGCGTGAACACCTACCTCCCCAAGGAAGGCCAGGAAACCGGCGGGGAACTGGAACAGATGCGCTCCAACGACGACGAGAAACACCAACAGATCGGCCGGCTCCGCGCTTTCCAGGGCATCCACGAAAGCAAGCGGGACTACTGGCTGGACCAGCTACAACAGGTGGCCGCCAACCGGGGGAACACCTTTGAGGTGTTGATGGAGGCGGTTAAGCATTGTTCTTTGGGGGAGGTTTCGGAGGTGTTTTATCGGACGGGTGGGGCTTGAGCACAGTCGCCGGTTTTCCGTGACCCGGATGGCGGCTGTGCTCGGGGTTTCGCGAAGTGGGTATTACACATGGCAGAAGACGCGCTTTCAGCCCAGCCAGCTGGAGCAGGCGCGGGAAAGACTTGATCGCCGCGTGAAAGAGGCGTTCGGTCAGAGCAAGCAGCGCGAGGGGGCCCGACGCATCCAGGCTACACTGGCGGCTGATGGTCACCCTTATGATGTCAAAACGATTGGCGCCAGTATGCGGCGCCAGGCGTTGGTTCCCAAGGCCGCCCGTAAGTTCGTGGTCACCACAGACAGCAACCATAACTTGCCTGTGGCGCCCAACTTACTGGAGCAGAACTTTGAAGCGACAGCCCCGAACCAGAAGTGGGCTGGCGACATCACGTACCTGATGAGCTCCGAAGGCTGGCTGTATCTGGCCGTCATCATTGATCTGTATTCGCGCTCTGTTATCGGCTGGTCCATGAATACCCGGATGACCGCCGATCTGGTCTGCGATGCGCTGGAGATGGCGCTGTGGCGGCGCAATTTCCCCAAAGGGGTGATCTGTCACAGTGACCAGGGAAGCCAGTACTGTTCCCGCGCCTACCGGGATCGGCTGCGAACGCATCAACTGCGTCAAAGCATGAGCCGTAAAGGTAACTGCTGGGACAATGCTTGCGTGGAAAGCTTCTTCCATTCAATGAAAGTCGAAGCGATTCACTACGAGCCAATAATGAACCGGGAGCCGCTTCGCCAGCACGTGTTCGAATACATTGAAGTTGATTACAACCGCCGGCGACGGCACAGTGCTTTGGGCTACGTCAGTCCAATGGACTATGAGCTCAAAACCAGTGCTTAACCGAGTGTCCGTTTTCAGCGGGGCAGATCAGATCACGCCTCACGCAACCTCTCGACCTCCCTTCTATTCATTTCAAGCACCAGGATCCGCCCTTGTCTGGAAGCTTTAGCCAATTCTAAGGACTAGACCACAGGAACCTCTGTGGAGACGGATATAAGGGAGGCATATGAGCGCAAGTAATCCAAGACTCAAATTCGACGGCCAAAGATTAACCTGGCGCGGGCAGGATAAAGGTCGCTTCAAGGCCACCACAGGGATGCGAGGCTACCAGTTTCCGAAATACCAGTGTGTGAAAAATAATGGCCCGGTACCTGAGGGGGTCTACTATATTTCTCTGATAATGGGATCAGCGGCGGAACCAGATGGAAGCGGACAATGCAGCCTGAAGCCCTCATGGCGCATAGAAGAGATTCCTCGTGGCGAGGAAGCCGGAAGATGTGAGCGGTACTGGGCTAACTGGGGACATAACAGAGTTCGCTTTGAGCCAGCGAACGCACAAACAAAAAACGCATGTTCCCCGAAACGCGGCGGATTCTATCTGCATGATTCAACAAAGGGATACAGCCATGGATGCATCGAGATTGAATGCGCATTTTTTGAAACATTGAGAAAATACGCTGAGGATCATCCCGGGCAAAAACTATACATGGAGGTGGACTACAAGGATGGGAGAAAGACTAATGGCGGCACCAAAAATCCTTAAGGCAACCATCGCTTTTTGTGGGCTAACTCTGGCGACGGCGTGTTCCGCCGCTGTAGGCGCTGAATCCGTGGCAGTAGAAAACTCGATAGACAGTTGCCTGGGAGTCTCCATTCAGGAGTTGCGTGACGTCGGAACTGTCACCCTGGCAGACGCCAATCTGGAGAGCCTTCAATCAACGGCGGCCTGTGGCTGTAAATCGAAACTGGTCCACTACACGGTCGACGGTATTGGCGATGGGTTCGAGCACGAATCAATCGCTCAGGGTCAGCTGTCCGATGGCGAGAGCCGATCGTTCACCTTTGTGATCAATCCGGACAACACCATTGATAGTTATACCCAGTATCAGCTCCACACCGGATGCATGCCGCCTCGCTCACCAGGACCTGGAGGCACAGCATCGAAGAACTGCCCGGACAAACGCCCAAGGGCTTTATGGTTAGTCCTAACAGATGAGCCCCCTATGCACGGATGCTTTTCGCAGGGATGCCGACGGGGGTGCGCCACCTGCCTTAGTGGTGGTACGGCCAGGAGGGACTGGCGCCTTTTAGTAATGGTGTCCCGCGCCATCCGACACAGCACCAGTCGCAGCTTGTTCGGACGCGAGACCTCCTGCAGAAGTGAGCGCCATCAATGGCCGGCGCTGTTTTGACATTTGTCATACACTCCGTATCCTTGCGTGCACCATTCTGATGCAGACGAGACGC
>NZ_JBXAYL010000014.1:0-78665 GCF_056783195.1 Salicola sp. AFF1 | reverse complement strand
GCATGAGCCGTATACGTGGTCCGTATGTACGGTTCTGTGAGAGGGATGAGGCGGAGACGCCTCACCCTACTCGATATGGGGGGTCACTTCTCCATGGTGGCCAGGTCTTCGCGGGCCGTTTCTTCCTCCGGGATGGTTAGCGGCAGGGTCTGTTTCTTGTCGGTCAAGGTTTCAAGACGCTCGATCCTGTCCCTGTATTTGTCCCGGGTTTTTTCAGCCTCGTCGATCTCGTTTCGGATTTCGTTCAGCAGCGTCGCCTTCTCCGCGCGCAGACGCTTCATCTTATCCCGCAGTTTTTCAGGCACCTGCTCTCCCGCCCGCTCCTGATTGGCGGCGCGGCTCTGCAGTTCCGCAATCTGGTCCTCGATACTCTTGATGTTGGCAAGCTTGAGCTGGACGGTTCCGAAGCGCTCCTTCAGCTTGCGATGAAGGGCACGGACGGCGTCATCCGGCGCACTGTACTGGCGCAGCAGTCGGCGGTCCCGTTTTTTGCGCTCCTCGCGCTTTTTTTCCAGGCGCTTCTGGCGCTCGCGCTCGCGCCGGCGCTTGGCCAGTTCCTCTTCCGTGGGAGGCGGCGGAACCTTCTCCACCACTCGTCCGTTGCTGTCCAGCACCTCATAGCCCTGTTCCAGCGCCTCCCGGGGCAGTGTATTGCTCATCACCGTCTTGCCTTCTTCCGTCTCGTACCGGTACATCTCGGCCGAGACCGGTGTGGCCAGGAGCAGGCAAAGGGCAGTCAATAACCATCGGCGCATCGGGGTCCTCTCCTGTCGGCGTGCTCAGGTGACACCGTAAGTGTCTCGGTAGCGGGCCACTTTCTCCGCGTAGTCGGACATGTCGGGCAGCTCGCGCAGGTACTCCAGAATCTGGTCGAGGCTGATGATACTCACCACCGGCAGTCCGAATTCCGCTTCCACTTCCTGTATGGCGGAGCGTTCCGCCTGACCCTTCTCCTGGCGATCCAGCGCGACCAGTACGCCGGCTGGCGTGGCGCCCGCGGCCTGGATGCGCTCAATGGACTCGCGCACGGCAGTGCCAGCCGTGATCACGTCATCTACAATCAGGACCCGGCCTTCCAGGGGGGCGCCCACGATGTTACCGCCCTCGCCATGAGCCTTGTCTTCCTTGCGGTTGAAGGCCCAGGGTAGATCCAGGCGGTGATGGGTGGCCAGGGCCGACGCGGTGGCAGTGGCCAGGGGGATCCCCTTATAGGCTGGACCAAAGACCATGTCGCATTCCAGGTCACTGCGGGTAAGGGCCTGGGCGTAGGCCTGGCCCAGCCGGGCGAGGTCGCTGCCGCGCTGGAAAAGCCCGGTGTTGAAGAAATAGGGGCTGGTGCGGCCGGATTTCAGCTCAAATTCCCCAAAGCGCAGTACCTTGCGGGCGATAGCGAACTCGATGAACTCTCTCTGATAGGTCTGGATCATAGGGCCCTTTACGATCAGCGTGTTTTGTCCGTTGGCAAGCATGGGTATGATACACGCAAACCGAGGTTGGAATCATTTATGCGGGTCGTTACAGTCAGTGTCAACGGATTGCGCGAGGCAATCAGTAAGGGGTTTTTCGAGTGGCTCGCGGCGCGGGATGCGGACGTGGTAGCGCTGCAGGACCACCGGGTACGGATGGCTGATATCGAAGATGATCCAGCGCTGACCCCCGAGGGATACCAGGCTTGGTTCATTGATGCGGAGACGCCCGAAAGCGGAGGCGTGGGGTTCTATACCCGCTATTTCCCCAAGGCCATCATCTACGGTTTCAACTACGGTCCCGCGGATCGCGAGGGCCGCTACTTGCAGGCGGACTTCCAGAACCTCAGCGTGGCGTCCGTTTTGGCGCCCGCCTCGCACGAGGCCGGTGGGGATGAGGCGCGCGACGAATTCATGGAGGCCTTCCTGACCCACACGGGCAAGACAGCCCGCAAACGCCGCCAGTACATCATCTGCGCGAACCTGCGCACGGCGCATCGGGACGAGGATGCGGATTCGTTCTTCCATCGCCAGCCGGTTTCCGGCTTTCTACCTCACGAGCGGGCCTGGATGGATGAGCTGTTCAACCAGCAGGGCTATCTGGATGCCTACCGGGCACTGGTCACGGATGGCAGGGCCGCCACCTGGTGGCCGGAGTGGGCCCGGAACTGGCGTCGCTCCCCCGGTTGGCGGACGGACTACCAGATGCTCACGCCGGGGCTGCATGAGGTGGTGGACGATGGCTGGATCGACACGGACGCGGGCTTTTCCGACCACGCGCCCGTGGTGATGGACTATCGCGTCTCGCCACAATAATCAGTCGGCGAGGGCAGCCTTCTGGGCTTCGAACAGTTCATCAATGCCCTTGCGCGCCAGCGTCAGCATTGAATCCAGCTCCTGCTGCTCAAAGGCTTCGCCTTCCGCCGTTCCCTGGATTTCAATGAAACCGCCTTTGTCCGTCATGATCACGTTCATGTCGGTTTCGGCCGTGGAATCTTCCGGGTAGTCCAGGTCCAGGACCGGGGTCCCGTCATAAACACCCACGGAAATGGCGCCCACCATCTGTTTGAGTGGGCTGCGGGTGAGTCGACCGTTGGCCACCAGTGTGTTGAGGGCATCCACCAGGGCCACGCAGCCGCCGGTGATGGCCGCCGTACGGGTGCCACCGTCAGCCTGGATGACATCGCAGTCAATCACGACGCTGTGCTCTCCCAGCGCTTCCAGGTCCACGGCAGCGCGCAGTGACCGTCCGATCAGGCGCTGGATCTCGATGGTGCGTCCGCCCTGCTTGCCGCGGCTCGCTTCCCGGCCCATGCGGTCGCCGGTGGAACGGGGCAGCATGCCGTATTCGGCCGTTACCCAACCCTGGCCCTGGCCTTTCAGGAAGGGGGGAACTTTGTTCTCCACGCTGGCCGTGCAGATGACTTGGGTGTCGCCGAACTCAGCCAGGACGGCGCCCTCGGCGTGCTTGGTGTAATGACGTGTCAGGCGGATGTTGCGCAGCTGGTCGGGGTTTCGGCCACTCGGGCGCATGCTCGCTCCTTGGGTTGGTGAATGGTACGGGGCGCAGAGTCTAGCACGCCATGGCCGAGCTGCGGGCGTGTGCTTGCCAGCGGTGGTACACTGGCCGGTTCATGCCCGAGCACAAAGGGAGCGGCCATGGCGACACTGAACAGCATGACGGCGTTTGCGCGCCACCAGCACCAGGCGCAATGGGGCACCCTGACCTGCGAGTGCCGCACCGTGAACCATCGTTATCTGGACCCGTCGTTGCGCTTGCCTGATCCCCTGCGCCACCGGGAGATGATCTACCGGGAGCGTCTGGGGCTGTGGTTTGCACGGGGCCGGGTCGAGCTCCAGTTCCGCCTGGAGGGGAGTGATCAGCTTTCTGGTGATGAACCGGATCCGGCGGCACTGCGTCGCCTGCGCCAGGCCATGGTGCGGGTGGAGCAGGAGATCCCGGATGCGGCCCCGGTTTCTCCGCTGGATGTGCTGCGCTGGCCGGGCATCCTGTCCGACGGTGAACTGCCGGAAGACGCGATTGTCGCCGCCGCGGATGAACTGCTTGAACGCACCCTTGAGGACGTGGCGGAGCAGCGCCGCCGCGAGGGTGCCCGCCTGGCCCCGTTGCTGGCGGAGCGGCTGGAGGCGGTCGAGGGGCATGTGGTTGACCTGCGCCAACGGATACCGGCGTGGCGCGAGCAGCAGCGCCAGCGGCTGGTTGAGCGCCTGTCGGAGGCCGGCGCCGAGCCAACGGATGAGCGTCTGGCGCAGGAGCTGGCCCTGTTGGCCCAGAAAGCGGATGTATCCGAGGAGCTGGACCGGCTTGATGCCCATGCGGCAGAAGTTCGGGCGGCGTTGGCAGAGGGCAGCCCGGTGGGGCGGCGCCTGGATTTTCTGATGCAGGAGCTCAACCGGGAGGCGAATACGCTCAGCAGCAAGTCCACGGCAGCGGAGCTGACCCGGGTGGCGGTGGACATCAAGGTGCTGATCGAACAGATGCGTGAACAGATACAGAATGTGGAGTAATCCGATCATGAGCGAGCAGCCTTACCTGGGCACGCTATTCGTGGTGTCGGCGCCTTCCGGGGCGGGCAAGACCAGCCTGGTGGCGGGGGCGCTGGAGCGCGATCCGGCGTTGACCGTTTCCGTGTCGCATACCACCCGCCCGGCGCGTCCAGGGGAGCAGGACGGCGTCAACTATCACTTTGTCACCGAGCAGGAGTTTCTCTCGCTCATGGAAGCGGGCACGTTCCTGGAGCACGCGCAGGTCTTCGACAATTACTATGGCACCTCGGGCGACTGGGTGGACGAGCAGCTGGCCGCCGGGCGGGACGTGATCCTGGAGATTGACTGGCAGGGGGCCCAGCAGATCCGGCGCCTGCGGCGTCATGCGGTGTCCGTGTTCATTGTGCCGCCGTCGCCTGAAGCGCTGCGGGAACGCCTCCAGGGGCGTGGCCAGGACAGCGACGAGGTCATTGAGCGCCGCCTTTACGAGGCGGCCGAGGAGTGCCGTCACGTGGCGGAGTATGATTACCTGGTCGTGAATGACGACTTCGAGCGTGCGCTGGAGGAGCTTCTGGTCGTGCTGCGGGCGCAGCGCCAGTGCCTGAGCCGTCAGAGCCAGCGCCATGAGGCGCTGCTGAGCGCGCTGTCACAGGCCGATCAATGATGGCCAGAAAGCTGCCACTGGGTTACACTGTTCAGTCCCCAGTGACCTACATACGACTAGAGGTAATCCATGGCACGCGTCACCGTTGAGGACTGTCTGGACCACGTTGACAACCGCTTCCAGCTTGTCATGCTCTCCACCAAGCGGGCCCGCCAGCTGGCGACCTATGGCAGTGAGCCCAAGGTTACACCGGAGAACGACAAGCCCACAGTGCTGGCTCTGCGCGAGATTTCAGCAGGCAAGGTCAGCTTCGAGAGCGTAGCGGCTGATGAGCGGGCAATGGAAGCGGAGTCCGTGGACACATCATCCGGCAATGCGAATGCTGGCGCTTCTTCGAGCGAAGAAGGTGAAGCCGAGAGCTGAAGCCAGCCGTTAGTGATTCTGTAGAAACCGGGGAACCCCCGGTTTTTTTATGTGTGTACACACTATAATCTATAGGGGAAGGGAAGCAGGAAGAACCGGCACGGAGGCAACCGGCTCAACATCACCTCGCGGAGTATCCCGAACAGCCAATGTCGACGATCGACGCACTGGCGGAACGCCTCGGTAGCTACCTGGATGACCAGAAGGTCAACCAGGTCCGGAGGGCCTATTTCTACGCGGAACAGGCCCATGAGGGGCAGTATCGTCGCAGTGGTGAGCGCTACATCAGCCACCCGCTGGCGGTGGCCAATATACTGGCCCAGCTCAACCTGGATCACCAGAGCCTGATGGCGGCCATGCTCCATGACGTCATCGAGGACACGGGCATTCCCAAGGAGGCCCTGGTCGAGCAGTTCGGGGCACCGGTTGCCGAACTGGTGGACGGGGTCAGCAAGCTGACCCAGATCGAATTCCGTTCCCGGGCTGAGGCGCAGGCCGAGAACTTCCAGAAGATGACCCTGGCCATGGCGCGCGACATCCGCGTGATCCTGGTCAAGCTCGCGGACCGACTCCACAACATGCGCACGCTGGGGCCGCTGAACCCGGAAAAGCGGCGTCGCATCGCCACCGAGACCCTCGATATCTATGCGCCCATCGCGCACCGGCTCGGTATGCATAGCCTGTGCGTGGAGCTGGAGGACCTGGGCTTTGCCGCCATGTACCCCATGCGCTCTCAGTACATCGCCAAGGCCGTGCGCAAGCTGCGTGGCGAACACCATGAGATCATTGATGAGATCCGCAGCAGCCTTGAGGAAAAGCTGCGTGAACGCGGGCTTTCCGGGCGCATCGTCGGGCGTGAGAAGCACCTGAACTCCATCTACAACAAGATGAAGTTCAAGCACAAATCCTTCGGTGAGATCATGGATGTCTATGCCTTCCGGATCATCACCGATTCCGTGGATGACTGCTACCGCATTCTGGGGGCTGTGCACAGTCTTTATAAACCGCTGCCGGGCCGGTTCAAGGACTACATTGCCATGCCCAAGGCCAATGGCTATCAGTCGCTTCACACCACGCTTTTCGGTAAGCATGTGAACATTGAGATCCAGATCCGCACCGAAGCAATGGAGAGCGTGGCGAATCACGGCATCGCGGCGCACTGGATGTACAAACACGACTCGGAAGTGGGTGAAGCCAATCAGAAACGTGTGGATCGCTGGCTCGAAGGGCTGATGGAGATGCGCGAGCGGGCGGATGATTCGCTGGAGTTCATCGAGCACGTGAAGGTGGATCTTTTCCCGGACGAGATCTATGTGTTCACGCCCAAGGGGCGGATCATGGAGCTGCCGCGGGGCGCCACGGCGGTGGACTTTGCTTACGCCATCCATACGGACATTGGCAATGCCTGTGTCGCATGCCGGGTGGACCGACAGCTGGCACCGCTGAGCCGGCCACTGCAAAGTGGCCAGACGGTGGAGATTGTCACCGCGCCGGGGGCACGGCCCAGCCCGGTCTGGCTCAATTACGTGGTCACCGGTAAAGCGCGTTCAAGCATCCGTCACGTGCTCAAGACCCAGGAGCGCAAGGAGTCCATGGAGCTCGGGCGCCAGTTGCTCAGCCGCTCACTCAACAGCCTTGGGGCGCGCCTGGATGACCTCAGCGAGGCGCGCATTCAACGGGTGCTCGAGCACAACCAGGCGCCAAGCTTTGAGCGGCTGCTGGCGGATATCGGGCTGGGTAACCGCATGGCTTACATCATTGCTCGGCAACTGGCTCCGGATCTCGAAGGCGACAGCGAGGCCACACCGTCTCTGGAAGAGACGCGTGCCGGACAAACCATGACCATTGCCGGCAGCGAGGGCTCGGTGATCCAGTTTGCGGACTGCTGCCAGCCGATCCCTGGTGATCCCATTGTGGGGCGGATGAGTTCTGGGGATGGCATGGTAATCCACTCTGAGCGCTGCGATAGCGTGCGTCACCTGGATGCCGACTCTCCCCAGCTGGTCTACCTGACCTGGGCCAAGAACATCACCGACGACTTCTCGGTGGAGTTGCGGGTGGAGACCGCCCGTAAGCGGGGGCTGATTGCGGAGCTGGCTAACACCGTCACCCTGGCGGAGGCCAGCATTGAGGGCATCAATGTGGATGAATACGATGCCCGCCACAGTGTGGTCGTCATGGCTCTGCATGTGACCGGGCGTCGTCAACTGGCACGGATCATGCGCCGCATCAGAAACCTGCGCACGGTCAAGTCGGTCACCCGTGTCCGGCGTTGACAGCGCCGCGTCGGCGGGCGAGCATCAGGGTTTCGTGATAGACGACAGGAAAGCCGTAACCCATGACAAACAAGTCCATCATTCAGACGGATACCGCACCAGAAGCCATTGGTCCCTACTCCCAGGCCGTGAAGGCGGGTGATACCGTCTATCTCTCGGGCCAGATTCCGCTGGACCCGGAAACCATGGAGTTGGTGCCGGGGGGCTTCGAGGAGCAGGTCCGGCGTGTGTTCGCCAACCTCAAGGCGGTCTGCGAGGCTTCTGGCGGCAGCATTCAGGATCTGGTGAAACTCAACATCTACCTCACGGATATGGGTAACTTCGCCACCGTCAATGAAATCATGACCACCGTCTTTGGCGAACCCTATCCCGCACGCGCTGCCCTCGGCGTGGCCGCCCTCCCCAAGGGGGCGCAGGTCGAGATGGACGCGGTCATGGTGCTCAAGTAGTACTCAGACCTGGCTGATGCAGTGCCGGACCCTGGGGCCGTCACCGCCATAGTGGCGGGCCCAGGCCATAAAGAGTTCACCGCATGCCAGGGCATCTTCCAGCGCGTTGTGCGCGTTGATCGCCGGCAGGCCGTAGCGCTCGCGGCAGCGATCCAGCCGCAGGGTGTTGCGTGGCAGAGTCTGCTTGCGCTGGAACAGCCGCTTCTTCTCCAGGCGCAGTGTGTCCGCGGTGGGCTGGAACCAGTCCATGCCGAACTGTTCCCGGTAGGCGGCACGCAGGAAGCCTGTATCCAGCGGCGCGTGATGCATCACGACCAGGCGGTCCGTCAGGGCCCGGGCGAGCATGCGCAGCCCCGAGGGCAGGTCCAGGCCCTCGCTGCGGTCGCTGTCGCGGATGTGGTGGATGGTGGCGCTGTTGCCCACCAGGTTGCGGCTGTCGATCAGCACGTGCCGGGCGGTATCCAGCCGGATGCGGCCCTGGTCCAGGGCTACCCAGCCCAGGCTGATGATGGTGCCGGTTTTGGGGTCCAGACCGGTGGTCTCCAGATCAATGGCCAGCCAGTCCACCTCGTCCCAGCGGGCGTTGCTGTTGGGCCAGCGGCTTGCGAGCAGCCGTTCGAGCGCCGGATCCGGAAAGGGGTGGCGTGCATAGCGGCGGCGGGCCCGCTCGTGGCGGGCGCGCGTCAGCCACATCAGCGCATCCCCTGGCGGTAGGTCAGGCGCACGGATTTCTGGGCGCTGTCGACCAGCTGGAAGGCGTCCCGCAGCTGTTCACGGGCAAGCTTGGGCAGGTTGCGCGGGTTGCAGTGGTTGCTCAATGCCTCGCCTTCGCGGATCTGGTCCGCCTGCACCTGGAGCCGGACCTGCATCAGAAAGCGCAGCGCGTCCTGCAGGTTGCGGGCGTCGTAGCGGGTCATGTGCCGGCCCCGCGCCAGCTCGTCCAGTCGCTCCAGGGTATTGATGCGCTCGATGCCTGCGGCCAGCGCGTGCAGCCTCACGATTTCAATGATTGGCAGCAGGCCCCGTTTCTTCAGATTCAGGGTGTCCTTGTGTTCGCCGTTGCGCTCCACCACAAAGCGCCGGAAGATGCCGATGGGAGGGCTGCCTTCGAGCACGTTCTCCGCCAGGGCCGCCTGGAAAATGGAGTTGGCCTTGACGCGTTGGAGCATGTGGGACTGGACCTGGCTGGTGAGGGAGGTATCGCCGTACACGGTGCGCAGGTCGAAGGCGATGCTGATCTCCATGACGTGATGCGGACTGAAGCTTGAGACCCAGTTATCCACCGCCTGGTACCAGCCGGAAAGCCGGCGGCGCCAGAAGGGGTTGGTTGCCATGACGTTGCCGTTGCAATACACGTAACCGCACTCATCCAGGCCGTCGCTGACCTTGGTGGCCAGTTGCTCGAACCACGCCATGTCCTCGTCCGTAGCCTCATCGGGGATGATCAACCCATTGTCCTGGTCGGCATTGAGCAGCTGTTCGGCCCGGGCCTGGGAACCGAAGCACAGCCAAGCGAAGGGCACGGGGGCTGGGCCCAGTTCGTCCATGGCCATTTCGATCAGCCGGTTGGTCACGGTATCGCTGATGGCGGTGAGGATGTGGCTCACCTGCTCGGCGGGCACGCCCGCGTCCGTCCAGCGAAGAAGGAACTGTGGAATATCGCGGAGAACCGTTTGCAGGGTGGCGATGGAGTCCTGGCGCGACAGGCGCTGGACGATGTAGACCGGGTCGTCCTGGCGCGCGGAGATCAGGTCCGAGGTGGTGAGGATGCCGACCGGCCTGCGCCCATCCAGTACCGGCAGGTGGTGCATGCGGTGGCGCGTCATCAGCAGGGTGGCGTCGAACAGCGTTGCGTTCTGGTCCAGGCTCACCGGCTCCGGTGTCATGATCTCGGAAACGGGCGTATCCGGGGAGCGCCGCGACGCCAGTACCCGGCTGCGCAGGTCCCGGTCGGTAACAATGCCGCTGAGTTCTTCCCCGTTGAGAACCAGGGCTGACGAAACCCGTCGGGCGGACATCTGTTCAGCCAACTCGTACACCGGGGTTGTTTCCGAGGTGGTCACGAGGTTTGTGGCCATCAGGTTTTGCACCGGCATCAACATGCCATCGGGCGATACCATGCTGCGCGTGGCGCGAAACAGGCGCCGGGAGCGCTGGCCGTGGAAGAAGCGGTCGAAGTCGCGGTAGCGGCTGCGCAACTCCTGGTAGGCTTTCTGGGGGAGAAAGTAGATGAGGCTGTCTTCAATCAGAACGGCGCGCACCCCCGGTTCCTGCTGCAGCAGTCCGCTGAGGGCGAAACTCTCGCCCTCGGCCAGCCGGTCCAGCAGCTCGCCGTCCTGGCCGCGGAGCTCCACGGCGCCACTGCGCAGGATGCGCAATCCCTGATCCCGGGTGTTTTCGTCGAACACATGGCCGTTGCGGAAATAACCGATCTCCATTTCGAGGACAATGCGCTCAATCTCGCCCTCAGGCAGGGCACTGAAGGGCAGGGTCTGGCGGATGAAATCCGCGATGGAGGCGAGTTCCGGGGGCAGGGATTGGGTTTCAGTCATTTGCGGAAGTCCTCCCCAAAGCTGGTCTCATAGTCGATGAAGACCGTCTTGGCTTCGCCGTAATAGTTGGTGCCGTCCGCACGGGCCAGCACCCTCATGCGGGCCTTGGTGCTGGCTTCGCCTGGAATCACGCCTTGCCAGCGGGTGCGTGGCTCATTCATCGGCTCCAACGCGGTCTGCTCTGTGTCATCCGCGCCAGGGTTCACCCAGCCCATGCTCATGGCATCCAGAGGATGTGCGGACTCCAGCCGGACTGCCAGCTCTCCCTCGCCAGCGCGGTCAACCTGAATACTGAGCTCAAAGTTGCCGTTGCTCATGGTGCAGGTGCCACTCTCATAACGGCAGTTGGATTCACCGATGAGCTCATAGCCAAGCCCTTCTTTGGCTTTTTCCTTTTCTTCAGCGAGCATCGTGTCGGCTGCGAACCACGCCAATATGGCCAGGGCGGGAGCAACCAGCAGCGCGATGATGAAATGGAAGTTGCGGAACATGCTTGGCCTCTGGTCAGGGTAAAGGGAATTGCCGGGACAGGACCCCGTAGTAGGGGGTGCTCTCCCGGCGACTCCGTTCAGGGTAGTTGAAAAAGGAGGACCAGTGCTGGCGCACCAGCACTGGTCCTGGTTGGTGGTTCCGGATCAGTGGCCGCCGGAGGCCAGCGAGGAGCCGACCGGTACCCGCACGTCGTCCACAATGTGCTGGATGTGATCCGGGGGTTCCGGTGTCATCTTGCACACCACCATAGCGACGATGAAGTTGACGATGGCGCCCACAGCACCGAAGGCGTTCGGCGAGATACCGAAGAACCAGTTCGGATCCAGGCCGCCCAGGAAGGACGTGCTGGCGACGAACATGATGCCCTTGTGCTGGAACACGTAGAGCAGGTTCACGGTCAGGCCCGCCAGCATGCCGGCGATGGCGCCTTCCTTGTTCATCTTCTTGTAGAAGATGCCGAACATCAGGGCCGGGAACAGGCTGGCCGCTGCGAGCCCGAAGGCCAGTGCCACTGTCCCCGCTGCGAAGCCGGGTGGATTGAAACCCAGGTACCCCGCTACGGCAATGGAGGCCGCCATTGAGATCCGCCCCGCCAGCAGCTCGTTCTTCTCCGAGATATCCGGCTTGAATACCCCTTTCAACAGGTCGTGGGAGACCGCCGAGGAGATGGCCAGCAACAGACCCGCTGCCGTGGACAGGGCGGCGGCGAGACCACCGGCGGCCACGATTGCGATCACCCAGTCGGGCAGCATGGCGATCTCGGGGTTGGCGAGCACGATGATGTCACGGTTGAGCTCGGTGACCTCGTTCTCATCCTCGTTGGAGCTGTAGGTGATGGTGCCGTCGTTGTCCTTGTCGGTGAACTCGATGAGTCCGGTCTGCTCCCAGTTTTTAACCCATTGGGGCCGCTCTTCGTAGACCATCTCGGTAGCCTCGGTGGTGCCGAAGGTCTCCATCAGGTTCAGGCGGGCCATGGCGCCAACGGTTGGAGCCGTGGTGTAAAGAATAGCGATGAACACCAGGGCCCAGCCCGCGGAGGAGCGTGCCGCCTTGACGGTCGGGACCGTGAAGAAGCGGATGATGACGTGCGGCAGGCCCGCGGTACCGATCATCAGCGAGAGGGTGTAGAAGAACATGTTGATGCGGTTGTGCTCGTCCACCGCTACGTACTCGGCAAAGCCAAGTTCGTTCAGAACCTGGTCCAGCCGGTCCAGCACATAGGTGCCGTGCTCGGTCAGGGTGGAGCCAAGGCCGATCTGCGGCAGCGCCCAGCCCGTCATCTGCAGGGAAATGAAGACAGCCGGCACCGTGTAGGCGGTGATCATCACGCAGTACTGAGCGATCTGGGTGTAGGTGATGCCCTTCATGCCGCCCATGACCGCGTAGAAGAACACGATGACCATGCCAATGGACAGGCCCATCTCATAGCTCACTTCCAGGAAGCGGGAGAAGGCAACGCCGGTACCGGTCATCTGGCCGATAACGTAGGTCAGCGAGGCCAGGATCAGGCAGATAACGCCGATGATCCGTGCCGCGTTGGAGTAGTAGCGATCCCCCAGGAACTCCGGCACCGTGAATTTGCCGAACTTGCGCAGGTAGGGGGCCAGCAGCATGGCAAGCAGCACGAAGCCGCCGGTCCAGCCCATGAGGAAGACCGAGCCGCCATAACCGAGGAAGGCGATAAGGCCGGCCATGGAGATGAAACTCGCCGCGGACATCCAGTCGGCTGCCGTGGCCATACCGTTGGCAACCGGATGGACGCCCTTGGAGGCGACGTAGAACTCGCGGGTTGAGCCCGCCTTACAGTAGATGGCAATGCCGATGTAGAGCGCGAAGGTGGCGCCCACGACAATATAGATCAGTGTCTGCTGGTCCATGGTGAGCTCCCTTTACGCTGCGTCGTCTTTTTCTTCGACGCCGTATTTCCGGTCCAGCCGGTCCATCAGTTTCGCGTACACGAAGATCAGCACCACGAAGGTGATGATTGAACCCTGTTGAGCGAACCAGAAACCGAGCGGGTAACCGCCGATATGGATGGCGTTCAGTGCCTCCGCGAAGAGGATGCCGCAGCCGTAGGACACAAAGGCCCAGACGGCGAGCAACCACCCGATGATGCGCAGGTTGTCACGCCAGTACTGTTTTTTGAGAGCTTCATTCTGGAATGCCATCAGCATTTCCCCCCATTATTGTTGTCAACGCGTCCACGGTGGATCACCGCTACAGCGCAGCTTTGACCCGGTGGCCGCCAGTCTCCATACGACTTTGGTCTAAACACGCTGAAATCTGTGTTAAGCCCCTGTCATGCAAGGGATCAGGGGCGTTAGACCATGGTCTAATACCCAGCGTCGCCCACCGGGTCGACACTGGGGGTACACAGCCTTTGTCGCGAAGGCCCCGAATGGATAAACCGAACAAGATCTGAGGAGGCAGTGATGAGTGATGAAGCGGTCTACCCGGTTACGGACCACTTCCGGAACAAGGCACTGATCGATGGAGAGACTTACGAGGCCATGTATCAGCGTTCCATCCAGGACCCGGAAGCCTTCTGGGCGGAACAGGCCAAGCGCCTTGACTGGATGAAGCCGTTCTCGCGCGTCAAGGATGTCTCCTTTGCCAGTAATGACGTGCACATCCGCTGGTTCGACGACGGCACCCTGAACGCGGCCGCCAACTGCATCGACCGTCATCTGGAGGAGCGCAGCGGCCAGCCGGCGATCATCTGGGAGCCGGACGAGGAAAGCGAGGACAACCGGGTCATTACCTACGCGGAGCTTCACGAGGAGGTCTCGCGGCTGGCGAATGGCCTGAAGTCGCTCGGCGTTGGGAAAGGCGACATTGTGACGCTGTACATGCCGATGGTGCCGGAGGCGGCCTATGCCATGCTTGCCTGCGCCCGCATCGGGGCCATTCACAGCGTGGTCTTCGGTGGTTTCTCGCCGGAGGCACTGGCCGGCCGGATTGACGATGGCGGTTCGCGCATCGTGATCACTGCGGATGAAGCCCGCCGTGGCGGTAAGAAGGTCCCACTGAAGGCGAACGTCGACGAAGCCGTGTCGCTTTGCAGGGAGTCCCGCGTTGACAATGTTGTGGTGCTCAAGGCAACCGGCGGCAACGTTGACTTCAACGGCAACCGCGACATCTGGTACCGCGACCTGGTGGGCAACCAGTCCGACCAGTGTGAACCGGAAGAAGTGAACGCCGAGGACACCCTCTTCGTGCTCTATACCTCCGGCTCCACCGGCAAGCCCAAGGGCGTGGTCCACACCACGGGCGGCTATCTGCTGCACACCGCCATCACCCACGAATACGTCTTTGACTACCGTCCGGGTGAGGTCTACTGGTGCAGCGCGGACGTGGGCTGGATTACTGGTCACTCCTACGTGGTCTACGGTCCGCTCGGCAACGGCGGTACCACCATGATGTTCGAGGGCGTGCCCACCTATCCGGATGTGGGACGCCTGGGCCGGATCATCGACAAGTACAAGATTGCGACCTTCTACACCGCCCCCACCGCCATCCGCTCACTGATGGCCGAGGGCGATGCGCCGGTAGCGAACGCCGACCTGAGCTCACTGAAGCTGCTTGGCACCGTGGGTGAACCCATCAACCCCGAGGCCTGGCGCTGGTTCCACCAGAAGTTCGGCAAGGGCCAATGCCCGATCGTTGACACCTGGTGGCAGACGGAGACCGGCGGCATCCTGATCTCGCCGCTGCCCGGTGCGACCGATCTCAAGCCCGGTTCCGCCACCAAGCCCTTCTTCGGCATCCAGCCCGGGCTGATGGATCCCGAGGGCAATGAGCTCGAAGGCGCCACCTCAGGGGGACTGGTGCTCAAGGACAGCTGGCCCGGCCAGATGCGCACGATCCTGGGGAACCACCAGCGCTTCGTGGAAACCTACTTCTCCACCTATGAAGGCTGCTACTTCACCGGTGACGGCGCCAAGCGTGACGAGGACGGCTACTACTGGATCACCGGCCGCGTGGACGACGTGCTCAACGTCTCCGGCCACCGCATGGGAACGGCCGAGGTGGAAAGCGCCCTGGTTTCCCATGACAGTGTCGCCGAGGCAGCGGTTGTGGGGTGTCCCCATGAGATCAAGGGGCAGGGCATTTACGTCTATGTAACGCTTACCCATGACTACTCGCCCAGCGATGACCTGGCGAAGGAGCTCAAGCAGCACGTGCGCAAGGAGATCGGCCCGATCGCCACGCCGGACGTCATCCAGTGGGCCGATGGGCTGCCCAAGACCCGCTCCGGCAAGATCATGCGCCGAATCCTGCGCAAGATCGCCGCGGATGAGTTCGACGCCCTTGGCGATACCTCCACGTTGGCTGATCCCAATGTGGTCGATGACCTGATTGAAGGTCACAGAGTCGCCGCCGGTTCCGACCAGTAAGCCGGTACGCGCGGTTATCCCCGGGATCATTGCGCGATCCGCCAACAGGGACTATGTTCAGTGGGGCATCGGCCATGGGCCGTTGCCCCACTTCTGCTTGCAAGCCAGGGAGCATTGCGCCTGAATCATGACAACCCTGATCGTTGCCGACGACCATCCGCTGTTCCGCTCCGCGCTGAAGGACGTGATCCGCCAGGAAACGACGGAGGCCAGTCTGGAAGAGGCATCGGATTTCGGCGACCTGCAGGCGGTGATGACACGGCTCACCGAGCCTGCCCTGGTGCTTCTGGATCTGCACATGCCGGGCGCCCATGGCTTCAGCGCGTTGCTGTTCCTGACCGCCCACTACCCGGATACCCCGGTGCTGATGATTTCCGCCAACGAGCGTGACGACATCATCCGCCGTGCTGCCGACCACGGTGCCGCCGGCTTCATCTCGAAAAGCGCCAGCATGGAAGCCATTGGCCAGGCTATCCGGAGCGTTACGCGTGGTGATTTCTGTTTTCCTGACGGGATTGATCTCGCTATTCCCGGTGTCAGCGAGGAGGAGTCCGGTGTTGCCGATGCGCTTTCCGAACTCACCCCCCAGCAGTTCCGCGTCGCCACCATGATCAGCCAGGGCCTGCTTAACAAGCAGATCGCCTATGAGCTCAACGTGACGGAAGCGACCGTGAAGGCCCACGTCACCGAAATCTTCCGCAAACTCGGCGTTCACTCGCGCACCCAGGCCGCTCTCAAGCTGGGCCAATTGGATCTTGCGGATGTCTCCCAGGAAGACGGGTGATATGCTTTCTCAACGTTTTCCGTGACCTAACCTGAGGGGATCGGGGAGTGCTGTCCGGGAAGCTCGGTCGCCAGGGATGGCGACCGCGCAGCGTCCAGGGATGGATTCATAGCGTTTCCCGGACAGCACTCCCCGATCCCCGCCGGCAGAGCGCTAATAGTCCAGTGATATGGGAGTAATGGGGATGCCCGAAACCCTGAATGAACCCCTGACCAGCTTTACCAGAATCACCCGCAACGCCCGCCAGCGCTTCCTTAACCCGGAAACCCTGGTCCAGGCCGAACAGACCCCCTACGACACCATCTTCAGCGACGACCTCGTCAGCGTGCGTTATTACCCGCCGCTGCACGAAGACCACATCCCGGTGGGCGACGACGACATCCCCATGGCCGTCCGGCGGGACACTCACAGGGTCCCACTGGTGCTGGTCGCCCCGCTGGCCGTGAACATGACCATCTACGACCTGTTCCCCAACCGCAGCCTCGTGCGCTACCTGCGCGCCAGCGGCTTTGAACTCTATCTGGTTGATTGGGGCACCCCGGGCTGGGAGCACAACCATTTCGACATCGCCACCTACTTCGCGGACTACCTGCCGGAACTGCTCGACGAAGTCCTGAAACACAGCGGTGCCAGCGAAGTCTCCCTCTACGGCTGGAGCTTCGGCGCCCTGTTCAGCTACTGCGCCGCAGCGCTGGATGAAGACAAACGCATCCGCAACCTGGTCCTGATCGGCAGCCCCTGTGACTACCACGCCAACGGCAGCATCGGTAAGCAGTACCAGCTGATATCGAAATCGCTGAGCTTCCTCGAGAACACCCTCGGCTTCCGGGTCCACCAGACCAAGCGCTGCTTCTGGCGTTCCCCGGGATGGGCCAACGCAACCGCCTTCAAGCTGACCTCGCCGATCAGCAGCCTGCGCAATTACGTCGACCTGGTACGCAACCTGCACTCGGAAGAGTACGTGACGCGCAACGCTACCCAGGGCGCCTTTCTCAACGACATGGTGGCCTACCCCGGCGGCGTCATACAGGACACGGTCCAATACCTGTGGGTGGACAACTGCACCGCGCACGGGGATCTCCCCATGCACGACCCGGCACACACCCTGAAGGATGTGACCTCGGACATCATGCTCGTCTACGGGGACAATGACCCGCTGGTAACGCCCGAGTGCAGCCGGGCGCTGGTGGACCAGGTCTCAAGCCGGGAAGTGGAGCAGGCGCTGGTGCCCGGCGGTCACATGGGGATACTGGCGGGCAGCGCCGCGCCTACCGTGATCTGGCCGCAGGTGGTGGGCTGGCTGGCCCGACGTTCGGGCTAGCCGCGCGGCGGTCACTGGCACCGCCACTGACGGATTTTGTTCGCGATGAACTGGTCGATTTCGTCGTGCAGGTGGAGCTGTGCCCCGTCGATTCTGTGATCGATCCGCAGAGGCCCCACCCTTAAATAGTATCTGTCACACTCCAGCACCACACCCCCTCCTCTTGACGAGGATCTGAAGCAATGTCCCCAATGTCTGTAGGTCTCTCCTTCTTTTTCCAGAACCTCCAGCAGCGCCAGGGGTGTCGGATCAAAGTCCTGGATGAACAGGTCCGGTGCCTGATCGATACGGGTCAGTGTTGACGGATCCTTAACCTCGACTTCCAGGGATTCCCCGGAAGCCGGATGCAGCGACATGTAGATTCCCTCATACTGGCGGTGACCGTTCACCTCGATGACTTCCCTGTAACCGGCGATGGCCTGAGCCACTTCCCGGCGATGAATGGAGGCGCTGACCCCGTAACCGTCATTGGAATCGTAGTCGTCCGCCCGTGATCCACTGGCAGTTGGCAGTGGCACGGCGTAGTCGTCGGGAATGCAGATGTTGGTGCCTTGGAGCCGGTATCCGCTGTTATCCGCGACGATCCAGGTCGCGCCCGCAAGCAATCCAATAATGAGCGCGGAAGCTGTCAGTTTTCGGGGTGTCGACATCCGTTTCTCCAGCAGGTTTCAGATCGGTTCAGGGCCGGGGATCGCAATCGTGGCAGTAGAGGTCGCCGTAGAGTTCAAACTCCCACTCGTCCGGGATGAGCTTGTTCCTTGTACCGCCATAGTAGTGCCTCGGAATCCCTTCCTCTTCGAATACTGCGTGGTGGTATTTGGCCATTTGCTCCAAGCTCAGAAGGCCAGGGACTTTGCCGATTTTTTTATTGTGATCCACCGTGACTGCCTGCGCATGCCTTTTGGCAATTTTGGCGCCAATGTACTCGATTTTCTTGACCAGTGCGCCGGTATTGCCATCGAAGTCGAAGCCCGCCCGCTCCAGACCAGCAGCCAAATTGACGAAGGTTGCGAGGCCCATGGACCGCCAGTACTGGTAATTCCGGTTGTTCCAGTACGCTTTGTCGCCAAGCGCAATAATCCTTTTCAGCTTGTCGGAGTCGTGGCACCAGAGGGCAAGCCCTATGCGGGCAACAGGGTCTTTCTTGAGCATTCGGTTGTACCAGAATCGCTCCAGCAGTTCCCGCCTGCGCTCGGGGTCCGATTGGACGATACGCTTGGCCAGAATCCGTTCGCGGGACGTGATTTTAAGATCAGGCATGGCAACATCCTTGGTTTAATGCATTACTCAATCCATTGATTGCTAGACTGCCGAGATGAATCCGACAGTGGACTTAGCCTATTAAGATTAAAACGGTAGGGTGTCCTGTTTGTGGCTGTCAAGGTAGCGAGATGTACTGTTTGGCCCTTCGTTAAGGCTTGGGTAGTTGACTCGTTCTCCCGGTGTTCAGGCTAGGCTGGCTTGCGGCGGCGCAGCAGACGGCGCAGCGTCAGGCGCAGCGAGGCCGCATCCACCGGTTTGGCCAGGAAACGGTAGCCCGCCTCCCGAACGGCGTTGCGGATGGGGTCGCTGTCGTCAGCACTGATGATCAGAACCGGCACCTTCTCCTCCCAGTTCAGCGTCAGCGCCTGTGCCACCGCCACGCCGGTCTCCTGGTCTAGGTGATAGTCGGCAATCACCAGGTCCGGCGCGTCGGCCGGCCGCTTCTGCATGGCCTCGCCAAGGGACTTGGCCGTGGTGACCCGGCAGCCGAACTGGGTCAGAAGGGCCTGCAGGCCGGCGAGCAGGTGGGGCTCGTTATCAATGCAGATCACCTGCAGGCCGCTCAGCTGAGGGTCCTCGGTCTGGGGCTGATCCCGGCGGGTCTGCTCTGGTGTGCCCAGCGGGGCTGTGAGCGCGAACATGGAGCCACGTCCCTGCACCGACCGGCAGTCGATGGGATGCTCCAGCAACCGCGCGATGCGCATGGCGATCGGCAGGCCCAGACCCAGCCCGTGAACGTCCCGCGTGGCATCCGTGTGCAGGCGCTCGAATTCATCAAAGATGCGCTGCTGATCGGCCTCGGCAATGCCCGGGCCGGTGTCCCATACCTGGATGCTGACCGACTGCGCACTGCGGCGGCAGCCCAGCACAACACGGCCCTCCCGGGTATAGTTGATGGCGTTGCTCAGGAAGTTCTGGATGACCCGCCGCAGCAGGTGCGGATCGGACCGGATCCACAGCGAGCAGGGTACGTAGTCGAGCCGGACGCCCTTGCGCTCGGCCGTCATGCGGAACTCATGGATCAGTTCGTCCAGGATGGGGTTGAGTTCGACATTGCGGACTTCGGGCTCAAGTCGTCCGGAATCCAGCCGCGAGATCTCGCGCAGGTGGCTGATCAGCGTCTCGGCGGAGGCCAGCGCGGAATCAATGTGACGCAGCTCCGGCGCCGCTTCGTCTCCGTGCTGGCGCAGCAGGGTGGACGACAGCAGGCGCGCGGCGTTGATGGGTTGCAGCAGGTCATGGCTTGCCCCGGCCAGGAAGCGGCTCTTGCTGGCATGCACCTGATGGAGTTCCCGCTCGATGCGGGCCCTGAGCTCATTCTCGCTCTGCAGGGACTCGTTGGCGGCGGACAGTTCCCGGGTGCGCTCGGCCACGCGTTCTTCCAGGGTATCCCGGGCTTCCTCGAGCTCGGTCATTACCCGGTGGTACTCGGAGACATCATTGTAGGCTGTTACATAGCCCCCGGAAGGGATGGGCTTGCCCCGGATCTCGATGACGCTGCCATCCGCCATATGGCGCTCCAGCCGGTAGGGCCGCCCGGAGCGCAGCATTTCCAGGCGCCGTTCCACGGCCGCGTTGATGTTGTTGTCGCGCACATCCGAGAGCAGCCCGCGGGCGGCGTTGTATTCATAGATGCGCGATATCGGGCAGCCCACATACAGCAACCGGGGTGGGTAGTTGAACAGGTTTTCGTACTGGCTGTTCCAGGCCACCAGCTCCAGGTTACGGTCCACGACACTGATGCCCTGGGGGATGTTTTCCAGCGTCGTCTGGAGCAGGTGGCGGGAGAACTGCAGCTGCTCCGAGGTCCCGCCCATCAGGTCGGCGATGTCCTCCATCTGCAGGGGCGTCTGGCGTTCCAGCAGGCGGATGGCGCGGTGGGCGGAGGCCGCCCCAATCACCGAGCCGAGCCTGGATTCCGTGACGTTGACGGTATGGCGCGTGGCCCGGTCGAAGGGCAGGAGACGCTGCTGCTGGCTCTGTTCCTGTTCCGCCCAGAGGCGTTCGGATTCCTCCTGGCCCAGTACCGGGCGGATCAGGCTGTGCAGCTGGTGCAGGGTGATGCCGGTGGCTGCCAGATCTTCATCGCTCAGGCCATAGCCCGGCATGGGATCAATGAAGGCCAGCGCCTGGCGTTCGTCCAGCGGGGTGGCCCTGGAAACCAGGGATACGCCGACCATGACGAGGGTGTTGAGCCCCAGGCTCCAGACCACGCCATGGGTCAGTGGATCCAGGAGTTGGCCCAGGCCCAGCAGGCTCTCCGGTTGCAACCAACCCAGTCCGAACGGCCCCTGGGTGAGCCAGCCGCTGTCCGACTGGATCAGCACCGGCAGCAGCAGGGTGTAGAGCCAGGTGAGCGTGCCGGTGAGCAACCCCAGAAGGACGCCATTGCGGTGGGCCCGGCGCCAGTAGAGCCCAGCCACCAGAGCCGGCATGAGCTGGGCGCAGGAGGTGAACGCCAGTAGCCCCATGTAGGACAGCCCCTCGGTGAAGCGGGCGCCCTGTTCCAGAATCCATCCCAGAAAGAGGATACCGACGATTGAGGCCTGGCGAACCTGGCGCAGCACGGCCCCCAGGTCATTGCGTGGGCGGTTCAGGCGCTCGCGGATGCGAAGGTAAAGCGGCATGAAAAGCTCGTTGGAGACCATCAGCGACAGGGCGATGGTGGCCACCAGTACCATGGCGGTTGCGGCGGAGAGAGCGCCCACAAAGGCCACTGCCGTTAACCAGGAATGGCCGGTGATGGCGGGTAGCGCGAGCACGTAGCTGTCACCGGGAATCGCCATGCCGGTCAGGTGGTGACGGGCGGCTTCCACCAGCGGCAATACCATGATGGCGAACAGCGCCAGGTAGAGCGGGAACATCCAGCGCGCGCATCGGGCGGAGGCTTGGTCGTGGTATTCCACCACCAGGACGTGGAACTGGCGGGGCAGGCACACAATGGCCAGGGCACTCACCAACAGCTGTGTGTAGAAGCCGGCGTCGGTGAAGGTCTCCACCGAGAAGGGCGAGCCCTGGCCCAGGGGGCGCACCTGGGTGTCCCCCGCCAGCAGCCAGAGCGCGAAGCCCCCCAGCAGCAGGAAGGCGAGCAGCTTGACCGCGGACTCCGCCGCCACCACCGCGAGTAGGCCGCGGTGGCGGTTGGCCCCGTCGATGATGCGGGTGCCGAAGGTGATCGCGAACCAGGCCAGGAAGAGCGCGGCAAAGAAGCTGACGTTGTTGCCCAGGGTAAAGGGCAATGACCAGTCACTGGTGCTGGCCGAGCTCCACGCCAGGGCAATGCCACGCAGCTGCAGCGCGATATAGGGCAGGGTGCCGATCAACGCCACGGCGGTGACCAGAGCCGCCAGCTTCTGGTCCTTGCCAAAACGTGAGCCGATGAAATCCGCAATGGAGGTGACCCGGTTACGGCTGCCGGCCAGAAGCAGGCGGCGGACGAAGGGCCAGGCGAAGAGGAACATCAGGATGGGGCCGAGGTAGATCGGCAGGAAGGTCCAGCCGCTGTCAGCCGCGTTGCCCACGGCCCCCAGAAAGGTCCAGGAGCTGCAGTAGACCCCCAGCGACATGCCGTAGAGCAGGCCCCGCATGCGCTTGGGCCAGCCAGCGGTGCGCTCGGTCAGCCACGCCAGTACCACCAGCACCAGTGCGTACAGGCCCCCGAAAAGGATCAGCTCGCTACTCGCCATGGTCTCCCAGGGTCAGTGAACGGGTCCACACTATGGCACAGGATCCGCGACCATGCCGGCATAGCCTTCCCGGAATGTTGGAAAGAGGAACTGGTAACCGCTCGCCAGCAGGCGGCTGTTATCCACTTTTTTCGAACCGGCGCGGCTGTCGTTTCGGGCATCCGGCCGGACGGGGTCGCAGCTCATGGTCTCGCGTACCCAGGCAACCACGTCGCCCAGGCGGGCCGGTTCACAGTCGCTGGCCAGGTAGCAGGGTGCCAGTTCATGGCCGATCAGGTCCCTGTTCACCAGGTGGCAGACCGCACCGACGGCGTCATCTTCATGAATGCGGTTGGTGTAGCCGCTGTCCGGGTTGGGCGCGATGCTGCCTTCGCGTATCCGCGCCAGCATGCTGTCGCGGCCGTTACCGTAGATGCCGGAGAAGCGGATAACGGTGCCGGCAAGTGGGCTCTCGGCGAGCCGCTGTTCGGCGGCGAGCAGTGCCTCGCCGTTGTAGCGTGGCGGCTCGGTGGGGCTGGTTTCATCCACCCATTCGCCGTTGTTCTGGCCGTAGACAGCGGTGGAGGAGACGAACAGGACGCGTCGGGGCAGTGTGTCGGCGGCCTCGAGTACCTTGAGCAGGTTGGTGGTCCCCTGCGCGAATGTCTGGTAATAGCCGGCCTCGTCGTACTGGTCCGGCGTCAGGCAGATGATGGCGATATCAACCTCGGGAACCCGCATTCTCAGACCATCCAGATCAAGCAGGTCTCCCTGAATGGGCGTCAGGGGCAGGGGCACCCGGCTGGCCTGACGCCGCATACCAAATACATGGTGATGCTCGGCCAGGGCTGCGCCGATGCGCTGGCCGAGCCGGCCGCAGCCGGCCATGAGGATTCTTGCATCGCGCATTGCGCTGTCTCCGCTCTTTTTTTATGCTGCAATAGAAAAATTTAATCATCACCGGCCCGGGAGCGGCCATGACCCTTACGGAACTCCGCTACATCGTCACCCTCGCGCGGGAAAAGCACTTTGGCCATGCGGCGGAACGCTGTCATGTCAGCCAGCCTACACTCAGTGTGGCCGTCAGAAAACTGGAGGATGAACTGGGTATTGCGCTTTTTGAGCGCAGCAAGAACAGCATCCAGGTAACCGAGATTGGCCAGCGCATCGTGGAGCAGGCGCAGCGGGTCCTGGACCAGGCCGGTGTCATCCACGACCTGGCCGAGGATGGCAAGAACCAGCTCAGTTCGCCGCTCAAGGTGGGGGCCATCTACACCATCGGGCCCTATCTGTTCCCCCAGCTCATGCCGAGTCTGAGGGATGAGGCACCGGACATGTCCCTGTTCATTGAGGAAGGCTATACCGGGGACCTGCGCCGCAAACTCCGTCACTCCGAGCTGGATGCCATTATTGTCGCCATGCCGTTCGAGGAACCGGAAGTGGTCACGCTGCCGCTCTATGACGAACCATTCGTTGTACTGATGCCGGCGGATCACCCGATGGCCGACTGTGAGCGCATTGACAGCAGCCAGCTGGCGGATCAGCCGCTGTTGCTGCTGGGCCCCGGGCATTGCTTCAGGGACCAGGTCCTGGAGTCCGTTCCGGAGCTGATTGACACCATCAACCAGCGCCGTGAAACCACCGGTGGGGTGGTTACCGAGGGCAGTTCCCTGGAGACGATTCGTCACATGGTGGCTTCCGGGCTGGGAATCACGGTGCTGCCGCTGTCCGCGGCTACCGCCATGAACTACCAGCCGGATCTGCTGGCCGTTCGGCCCTTTGTGGATCCGGTGCCGTCGCGGACCGTGGCGCTGGCCTGGCGGGTCACCTTCCCCCGGCCCAAGGCCATTGATGCCCTGGCCCGCGCCGTTGCCCATTGCCGTGACAGCACGGCCACCCAGGCCGTTTGTGGGCTCAGCCTGCGCAACCCGACCCGGAGCTGAGATGGCGGATCCGGCCACAGTGAATGTGACCGTGCTCAAGGGGGTTGGCAGCAAAGTTGCCGCCACCCTTGAACGGCTGGGCATCACCAGTCTTCAGGACCTGTTGTTCCATCTGCCGTGGCGCTATGAGGATCGGACCCGGATCCTGGCCATGGGGCAGCTGCGGGTGGGGGACGCCGGTGTGGTGGAAGGGGAGGTGGTCAGCGCCGACGTGGTTCAGGGCCGGCGCCGCAGCCTGCAGGTGACCATTCGCGACAGCAGCGGCTTCGTGGCCTTGCGCTTCTTCCATTTCAGTGCCGCGCAGCAGCGTCAGTTCACACCCGGCACGAGGGTTCGCTGTTTCGGCGAGATCCGGCCCGGGCGGGCCGGTCTGGAAATCTACCATCCGGAATACCAGACCCATCCCGGCCCTCTGCCCACCGGTGATGACGCCACGCTCACGCCGGTTTACCCGTTGACCGAGGGCATCCAGCAGCCCCGGCTGCGGCGTCTTTGCGAACAGGCATTGGCCATGCTGGAGCGCCATCCGGTGCGGGAATGGTTGCCTGAGTCCGTCCTGGGGGACTACCAACTGCCTGAGATCAACCAGGCCCTGCGGATGCTGCACCAGCCGCCGGCCAGTGCTGATCTCGCCGCCCTGATGGAGCAGCGCCACCCGGCACGGGACCGGCTGGTCATGGAAGAGCTTCTGGCTCACCATCTGAGCCTGCTCAAGCTGCGGGCCCAGGTCCAGAGCTGGCAGGCGCTGGCGCTCAACACCGGGAGCGGGCAGCTGGTTTCCGGCTTTCTGGAAAGCCTGCCGTTTGCACTGACCGGCGCCCAGCGGCGGGTGAGCGAGGAGGTGAGCCAGGATCTGGCCCGGCCAGCGCCCATGTTGCGGATGGTTCAGGGGGACGTGGGGTCCGGCAAGACGGTGGTGGCAGCCGTGGCGGCGCTCCAGGCCATTGAGGCGGGCGCCCAGGTGGCGTTAATGGCGCCAACGGAGATTCTGGCTGAGCAGCACTATCTCAGCTTTCATGAGTGGCTGGCTCCACTCGGGATCGAGCCGGGCTGGCTTTCAGGAAAGAGCCGTTCCAGGCACAAGCAGGCCACTCTGGATCAGCTGGCCAATGGTGAATGCCCGCTGGTGATTGGCACCCACGCGCTGTTTCAGGAGGAGGTCCGCTTCCAGCGACTGGCCTTGGCAATCATTGATGAGCAGCACCGCTTTGGTGTGCATCAGCGCCTGGCGCTGAAGGAAAAGGGCGCCAACGCGGCGACCGTCCCCCACCAGCTGATCATGACCGCGACCCCCATTCCCCGCACCCTGGCCATGAGCGCCTATGCGGACCTGGACACGTCGGTGATCGATGAGCTGCCGCCGGGCCGCCAACCCATCGAAACCATCGCGTTGCCCGATTCACGCCGTGGCGATGTGGTGGAACGGGTTCGGAGTGCCTGTGCCGAGGGGCGTCAGGCTTACTGGGTTTGTACTCTCATCGAGGAGTCCGAAGCCCTGCAGTGCCAGGCCGCGGAAGATACCGCGCAGCAGTTGCAGGCGGAGCTTTCCGAGCTGAACGTTGGGCTGGTGCATGGGCGCATGAAGGCGACGGAGAAGGCCCAGGTGATGGACGCCTTCAAGGAGGGGCGGATTGACCTTCTGGTGGCCACGACGGTTATTGAGGTGGGCGTGGATGTGCCCGAGGCCACGCTCATCATCATCGAGAACCCGGAACGGTTGGGCCTGGCACAGCTGCACCAGCTGCGCGGTCGTGTTGGCCGTGGCGAGCGTGCCAGCTATTGCGTTCTGCTGTACCATCCGCCGCTGTCGGATACCGCCAAGGCCCGGCTCAAGGCCCTGCGTGAAACTCAGGATGGGTTTGCCATTGCCCAGCGCGATCTGGAGATCCGGGGGCCGGGCGAAGTGCTGGGAACCCGTCAGACGGGGTTGATGAGCTTCCGGGTGGCCGACTGGGAGAAGGACACGGGCTGGCTCGAGGAAGTTCGCCGGGTCGGGCCGGAACTCATGGCGGACCCCGCCCGGGTTGATGCTCTGATTGCCCGTTGGCTGGGTGAACGTATTCGTTATGGCGACGTCTGAGCTATGCTGGAATACAGCGAGTCCCGGAAGTGGAGTGAGAGGGATCTGAATACACTTGTTATTGGAACGAGCCATGAGTGCACCGCAACATCTTGAACCCTACTTCCGCACTGATGAGGGTGCCATCATCCCTGAGACAGCTGACGCCAGTGAGGCTGCAGCCGAGCCCCGTATCCGGACGGCTGTTCTGGCGGATGCGCTGGGCCGCGTTCAGGCGTTCTTCCGGGAGGACTGCCTCCTGGATATCGACCGACTCAACCAGGCGCTGGCGCGGGAAATGAGGGGGTTGGCGCTGCGTGACATGGGGCGCCTGCGCCAGAAATACCAGGTGCGCCAGCTGCCGCCGCTTCCGGCGATGACCCACTTCGAGACGGCGGTGGACAACCGCGTTGGAGAGCTCAATCAGGTCCGCTTCTACAGCGGGCAAGGGGATGAAGACGTTGCCCTGCCCATGGACGTGTACCAGCGTCTGCTGACGGGCGTGCGTTGGCTGGACATCAGTCGCCCGCTTGGTGACATCGCTGTGAACCGCCAGTCCCCGGACCAGGACGAGGCCCAGCTGCGCCAGGCTTTGGAGAGTTTTACCGGACTTCGGATCAAGCAGCGTCTGGACGATACCCTGGAGATCCCGCCACTGCCGGAAACCGCGCAGCGGATTCTGCACCTGCGCATGAATCCCAATGCTGAGATCGGTGATCTGGCGGACATTGTGGAGAACGATCCCAGTCTGGCCGCCCAGGTGGTGAGCTGGGCCTCCTCGTCGTTCTATGCCTCGCATACGCCCGTGAATTCCATCTACGATGCCATCCAGCGGGTACTCGGGTTTGATCTGGTGATGAACCTGGCCATGGGGCTGTCCCTGGGGAACACGCTCAAGCAGCCCAAGGATCAACCGGAGGGGTTCATTGGCTACTGGACCCAGGCCATCTGGATGGCCCAGGCGGTGAGCGTGGTCATCAGTTGCATGCCCCGACGGGAGCGCCCCACCTTTGGGCTCAGCTATCTGGCAGGGCTTCTGCACAATTTCGGGTACCTGGTGCTGGCGCACGTTTTTCCGCCGCATTTCTCACTGATCTGCCGTTATACCGAGGTCAACAGTCATGTGCCCCATGAGCTGGTGGAGCATCATCTGATCGGTATAACCCGCGAGCAGATTGGCGGCGTGCTGATGGGGCTCTGGAATATGCCCGATGAGGTCGTTACCGCGATCCGTCACCAGAAAAACCCGGATTACGCGGGAGACTACGCGGCCTACGCCAATGCGCTCTACATGGCTCGGGCTCTGCTGGTGGAACGGGGCGTGCGGCTGGGTCCGGAGCTGCCCGTGCCGGATTCGCTCTATGAGCGGCTCAAGCTGCCACGCGAGCGGGTGGCCGAAGAAATGGACATTCTGGTAGAGAACAGTGATTCTGTAGCCAGCATGGCCGGTATGCTTTCCTGAACAGCGGGGCTGCGGGACCCTCTACTCCTGGGGGGTTGCGCGGCGCGCCTGTTTGTCGGTGTACATGGCTTGGTCGGCGCGCGCCAGTAGTACGTCCACATCCGCTTCGTCTCCGGCTTGCCAGGTGACAACCCCAATGCTCGGGCCGGGATAGTCCAGGGAAAGGCTCCCCAGTTCATAGCGCCCTGTGGTGCCCTCGCGCAGGCGCTCGGTGATTGTCGTGCGCTCCTGAACCGGATCGCCGGAGGGGCTGGGCTTGCCCACGAACACGAATTCATCCCCTCCATAGCGAGAGACCAGGTCGCCCATCCGCGACAGGTTGCGCAGGCGCACGGCAAGCTGCTCCAGGAACGCATCTCCGGTTTCATGGCCATAGGTGTCATTGATCTGTTTGAAGCCGTCGAGATCAATGAAAGCAACGTGTAGGGCGCCATCCACCCTTTCCGCCTGGGCCAGGAGGCGCTTCAGTTCCTCGATGAGGTAGCGCCGGTTGGGCAGCCCTGTCAGCGTGTCATGCAGCGCGTTGTGCTTGAGTTCCAGGTTGGCTGCTTCCAGGCGTGCGTGATCCAGGAGCCGGTTGGCGAGCAGTGAGAGCGCATTGGCCACGCTGTTCAGGAGCTGGTGTTCATCCGGGGCGCGGTTGAGGTCGTGCCCGGACAGAATCAGGATGGCCGCTTCCGCCTTCTCGGAGGAGGTCACCACCAGCAGTGCCGCGTCCCCGTCCTCGGGCAGGGCCTCGCGACGGCGCTGTTCGCGGACCCAGTCCATGTCCTTGGGCGGGAAGATCAGGTGTTCATGGTCACTGTGCAGCATGCCCTCCAGGTGGTCGGGGTTGGCCTCCATCAAGGCATCTGCCAGACGGGTGGCTTCCGGATCATGCCGGCCCATGGCCTGGCTGCAGCCATTGTCTCTCAGGTGCAGGGGGATGACCCGTTCCCACAGGCCTGAGCGTTCGAGCTCCGTGGCCACCTGGGTGACGGCCTCGTAGAGTCGCGAAGCGGAGAGACAGAGGCGGCTGACGTGGGACACCAGCGCCATCCGCTGCATCTGCCTTTCCGCTTCAAGTGCCTGATTGCGGACAGTGCAGGCGTGTTCTTCGCGGCTGATCTGGTGGGCAATCAGGTCTGCGCAGAGGTGCAGGGTCGCCAGGTTGGCATCGGAAATGGCCTTCCTGGAAGCGCTGGCACCGCAAAGGGTTCCCGAAAGGGTATCGCTCTGGCGCACGGGGACCGTTACATAGGTCTGGATCCCGAGTTCCCGTGCCACACTGGAGTCGCCCCACACGTCCGGGACGTCCTGGGTGAAAAGGCGGTTCTCGGTCAGGGCGCGGCGGCACAGGGTATCCTGCCAGGGGATCCGCCTGCCCTCTTTCAAAGTCAGCTGGCCGGAATTACGGGCATAGACGATTTCCTGGGTGTCTTCCTCGTGGTTCAGCCTTGTGAGGTATACGGAGTCCAGACCGGTTGCCTGCTGGATCAGGTCAAGCATGGGGCGAACCAGGCCCTCCAGCGATACCGCTGATGAAACGGAATGGGCCAGCTGGGACAGGGAGCTGTTCATCAGTACCTGGGGTCGCTTATGGTGACTGTTGCCACGGTGTGTGGGCACTGGCGGCTCATGGCTGGAGGGTGGACCGGCCCGGATCAACGGTCCTGGGCTCACCGGTGGATGCTGCGACGCTGCCGTCAAAACCGTAGTAACGGATCGCCATGGCGGCTTCCTGGATGGCGTCGGCGTATTCCGCCTCCAGTGCAAAACGCTCTTCGTCCAGACGCTGGATCAGCTTCGGATCGGCCTGTTGGCGCGCCTCATGGGTGGGCATGTGTTCCGTCTTCTCGTAGATGGTCTGGAAGACGTCGTAGGGTTTGTGGTTCAACAGCTCGGGTTCGACATGATCAAGGAGGCCCTTGATGCGGATGCATCCCTCGGAGGGTTCCACCTGTTCCTGTTGCAGGGTCATGGCCAGAATACGGATGCTTTCGATCATGCTGTCCCGGCGCTCGTTCTGCAGTGCCCGTGTGCGCTCTACAGCGCGCCGGTACTGGTAAAGACGTCGCCACTGGCGGGCGATGTAGAGGCTGAGCCCGACGATGGCGATGAGGCCGGCGAGGATGACCATCCATTGTAGGTTCTGGGGCATTGGGCAGCTCCTGGCGTTTAGTGATTGTGCTGGCTGGCGCTGGCGCCCGGGGGCCGCACTTCAAGTTGGGTATCCAGCGTTTCCCCGTTGGCAAACTCAAGGGTAAGCGCGCGTGGGTTGCCTTCGGTCAGTGGCCCGTCGAGGCCCATGAACATGAGATGAAGCCCCATGGGAGCGAGTTCAACGGTTTCGCCGGGCGCCAGTCTCAGGCCGTTGTTCAGGGCCTGCATCTGCATCTGGCCATCGGATTCGCGTGATTCATGGATCTGGATCTGTTGGGCCCAGTCCGCATGGGCTCCCACCAGGGTACGGGCCTGATCCCCTCCGTTGTGCAGTGTCATGTAACCGGCGCCACGCTCGATTCCCGGCGGAGTGGCCCGGGACCAGGCCCGCTCTACACGGAGTTGGCCCGTGTCGGCGCTGACCGGGATGACCGCCAACCACGCCATCAGCAAGAGCGCGCCCTTGGTGTAGGCGCGGGTTCTGCGCGAGCTCAAACAGGTGCTCATGATGTCATCTCCCAATCACCGACCAGCGGCTGCTGCGGAACTGCTTGCGCGGGGCCGGATGCCAATTATACCAGTGCAAGAAGGCTTCGACATTGCTGACAGGCTGGTATCGATGGCCACCGGGGATAGCGTCAGCCATACCCCCAGAGAAGGGCCAGGTTGAGGGAGGGCAGCATGTCCGGAACCAGCGTGTTCTGTACCTGGTACTCCTCCGCACTGGTGTCGCGCCGGAGCGGTCCCAGATAGCGTTTCCCCTGGGCATTGAACAGAGCCTGGACAATGGGAGACCTGGGGTTGTGCCGACGGTGGGTGACCAGTCCGGTTTCGCCATTGGCCAGCTGTACCAGTACGCCAGGCGGGTAAGGGGTAAGCTGCTGGAATACCGCCTCATAGACCACCTGGTGAGGGTCCTCGGCCATGGAAGTGGAGATCTCCTCCATGGCGTGATCCGCGCGGTAGCGCTCGCGGTAGGCCCGCTTGGTGATCATGGCGGTATAGCGCTCCGCCAGCGATAGGACCTTGGCCTCGGCCAGCAGGTCATCGCCACTGATCCCTTCCGGGTAACCGCTGCCGTCAAACCGCTCATGATGCTGTTCCACGATCCGCAACAGGACGCTCTGCTTGACCCCTGCCTTGCGCAGTCCCCTGGCGCTGGCCTGGGGGTGCTTCTGGAGGACCCGGCGCTGTTCGTCGTTGAGTTTGCGGTTCGTTTTGTTGAGTTTGTCGAGATAGGGCAAAAGGGAAATGTTGGCCGTCAGTGCTGCCTGGAGAAGAATCAGGGTGCGCGTTTCATCCAGCTCGAAGTGGTGCGCAGCCAGCCAGCAGATGATGGCGTAGAACAGCGTTTGCTCGTAGGCGGAAGGTTCCACGGCATAAACGTGGATCAGGCCAATACAGGCGTTGGCATCCTGCTGGCAGAGACGCTGGATGCGCCGGGCCAGGTGCTCAAGGTGGTCACCAGCGCGCGTGTCGGTATTGATGATCCGGTTCAACGCCTGCTCCAGCTCGTACAGCAATACCGAGTATTCCGCGAACGGACTGACTCGGGGCGTGACGTCGTCATAGCGGCGCTTTGCCGCGCGCCGTGCCGGTGGCTCGTACATACCCTGTTCGTAGAGCCGCTCCAGCTGCCATTCGTTCTGGATCACGTACCCCTGTGCCACCAGCAGGTTGCCGGCTTCATCGTAAACCGGCCAGGGGAGTGGCTTGCCTACGGTCAGCAGCCCGGGCCCGAGCCGTACCAGGTCCGACATTCAATACCTCTTGCAGATGATCCAGCCCTGACAATAAAGCACAGAGTGGGTGTTCAGGACAGAGTTCTGAAAGACGCCGTTTTCTTGAGCCTCGACATTTTATCAACTCTATCTAAACAGAATTGTACGCCATACACAGTCGGGAGAAAGACCATTGAGCCAGGATTCAGGCCTCGCAGGTGGGGCGCGTCCGGAGCCTCAGCCATGCCCTGATCCGGCGTGACAGGGCATCCACTCCGATGTTCAGTAGCGCGGTGATCAGGATCAGTACCATGGCACGGTCAAAGCGGATCTCCTGAATTGCCCCCTCCACGTAGAATCCCAGTGTGGTGATGCCGAGAATGCCCAGAATGGCCGTCTCGCGCATGATGATTTCCCAGCGGTAGAACAGGAACGCGAGGAAGGGCGGATAGACCCGTGGCACCAGCTCCCAGGCGTACCGGTTGAACCCGGTGGGCGCGCCCTGTCGCAGGGGAACCTCGTCGCTCATGCGCCCGACCAGGTGGCCGATGATGCCGCCGTTATGCAGCGCCAGCGCCACCACCGCCGGCAGCATGGATGGACCCCACAGCTGGAGCAGAATGTAGGCCAGCATGTATTCCGGCGTGGAACGGGCGATGACCAGCAGGACATGGCCACCGGTACGCCGGACCGGGCCGGTGAAATGAGTGGAGATCAGCGGGAAGGCCAACAGCGCCAGCACGCCCGTGGCCACCAGTGCCACCTGGGTCAGAAGCAGGGTGTTCCAGATGCCTGGTAGCGCCTGGTTTGCGAGGAGGTCCATGAGCCAGGGTTGCAGGCCGTCCCAGCCTTCGCCCTCACGCAGCGGCCGGGGCACAATGTCCTGGGTCACGAAGCGGGTAACGTTGCCCCACATGATGGGCAGCCCCTCGCCCAGAAAAAAGGGGGCGGCCAGCAGATAGACGGGGACCAGCCGTGGCCGAAGCCAGAGCCGCATGGTGGCGATGAGCGCATAGAACACCAGCAGCAGCGCGCCCACCTGGGAGTAGTACCCCTGTGAGAACGCCGCCTCCAGGTGGAAGCCCAGGGTCGGCAGTCCGATGAAACCCAGAATGGCAGAGGAACGCAGGCCGCATTCCAGGCGGTAGGCGGTGTAGGTCCGCAGGTGCGGCCAGGCCTCAGGCACCTGGGTGAAGAAATAGCGCAGCAGGCGGCGGGTGTTCTTCGGGGTCGCCCGGGCGGGCAGAGGGTCCGCCTCGTCGATGATCTCTGAGTAGACCTTGGCGAAGATGCCCGCAAAGGGAATGGCGATGGCCAGAACCCCGGAAAGTGGGTGGATGCCAAAGCACTGCAGGAAGATCAGTGCCCAGAAGATCTCATGAATGGAGCGGATGAAGGCGCAGAAGGCCCGCACAAGCCGGGAGCTGAAAAGGGTGGTCAGCACGAAGCCGGCCAGCGCGCCCAGTGCGACCCCGGTGAAGGCGTAGGCCAGGGTCCGTGTAAAGGCGGTGAACAGCTCGTTGGTGGCCGTGAAATCCGGTGTGGCCAGCCCGTAAAGCAGCCGCTGCAGCTCCTGCCAGGGGTTGAGCGTGGTGATCGCCAGGTCCGAAAACGGCAGGCAGGCCAGCGCCACGCCGATGAAGGTCAGGGTTGTGAGGCCGGTGCGGGATCGAAGCATGTCAGTACAGCGGCTGCAGGTCGGCGACGGTCAGTCGAGCGCTGGGTTCATCCAGGGCGATGTGGCCGTCCTGTATACCGATGATGCGGTCGGAGTAGGCCAGGGCCAGATCCACATCGTGGAGCGCGATCACGGATGTGGGGTAGACCCGTGTCAGGGCTTCCATGATGCGCCGGGCCAGCGGGCCGTCCAGTGCGGAAACCGGCTCGTCCGCCAGCAGCAGGCTGCCTTGCTGGTAAAGCGCCCGTGCTACCGCCACGCGTTGGCGTTGACCGCCTGAGAGTTCGCCAGCGGGTTCACGCAGCTTATCCCCAAGACCGAGCTCATCCAGAAGCTCCTGAATCGCCCGTCTGGGCTTTTTCAGGGGAAGCAGCAGGTTGCAGAGGCTGTAGAGAACGGTGTGGCGGTCAAGCTGGCCCATGTAGACGTTGTGGAAGACCGACAGCGTATCCACAAGCCCCAGGTCCTGGGGCATGTAGGCCGTGCCGGATTCCGCCTCGTCGTAGAGCAGGCTGAGCAGTGTGGACTTGCCGGCACCGCTGCGGCCAACCAGCGCAACACGCTCCCCGGATGCTAGGCTGAGTGAGAGCGGGCCGAGAACCCGCTCTCCTCCATAGCTGGCGGAAAGGTCATTGACGGCCAGTATCGCCATCAGTCGAGCAGACCCGTTTCCCTGCCAACCCGCTTGATGGTCGCGTAATCGTCGTTGCTGGCGGGGACGAATGAAGAGCGAGGGAAGCTTTCCAGCAGCTCCGGATCCTCCATGTTCAGCAGCGCCTGCTGGACCCGGTCGCTGAAGCCGTCGCCGAAGCGTTCATTGACGTCACCGCGGATGGTCCACTGGTAATCCGGGTAGGTGGGCGACTTCCAGATCACCTGGACATCGTCTGTATCCACCTCACCATTTTCGACCATCTCCTCCCAGACGCTGTAGTTCAGGGCGCCGACCTGGTAGGAGCCGGATTCGACCAGCCGGGCAGTTCGGGTATGGTTACCGCTGAAGCCGACGCGCTTGAAGACCTCACCCGGCGCCTGGTTGAAGCGCTCTCGGATGTAGTGCTCCGGCATCAGGCGCCCGGAGGTGGAGCCGCGTGAACCGAAGGTCAGGGTCTTGCCCTTCACCGCTTCCGGCAGCTTGCCCTCGGAGGGTTCAATGCCGGTGCTTTCATGGGCGATGAAATAGCTGCGGAATTCCTGGTCTTCCGCGCCCTGGGCGATGGCCCTGGAGCCCGGAACGGCTTCGCGGGCACGAACGCCGGAAAGGCCGCCGAACCACGCCAGCTGCACCTGATTGTTGCGGAAAGTGGTGACCGAAGCGGCGTAGGACTTCACCGGCACGAAACGTACCGGCACGTCCAGCTCAGCCTCAAGGTAATCCGCGACCTTGGAAAAGCGTTCTTCAAGGCTGGTCTCGTCCTGGTCCGGGATGGCGGTGAAGTAGAGTGTTGGCTCCGCCATGGCCGGCGTTGCCATTATCAGGGCCGAAATCAGGCCGGTGATCCATCGCATGGTAGTGTCTCCTCAGTCCTTGTTCTTCATGAAGTAACGTAACGATACGCCGCGGACGGCGCCAGCGATCAGCTGCTATCGTAAGAGCGAGCCTCGTTCGTGATTACAGCAAGTGCCCACAGCAAGCATTACATCGGGAGGTCCGAGACTTTGCACATAACGCTCATCACCCCGGCTCCCCGTGGCTCCCGGGCCGGCAACCGCGCGACCGCGGAACGCTGGGCTACTCTGCTGAGGCGTGCTGGCCACCGGGCGCGCATTATAACGGAATACGATGCCCAACCCACGGACCTGCTGGTGGCCCTTCACGCTTGGCGCAGCAGTGACTCCGTGCGTGCGTACCGGGCGCATGCCCCTTCGGGGCCTCTGATTGTGGCGCTCACGGGCACGGATATCTACCGTTTCCAGAAGACGCACCCGGAGGTCACCCGTTACAGCATGGCCGAGGCGGACGCTCTGATCGGGCTGCATGAACGGGTAGCGGATGACATTCCGGAAGAATTCCACAATCGCCTGCATACAGTCTTTCAATCGGCGGAGCCGCTCCCCACCCGACGGGCTCCGGTACAGTCCCGGTTCGACGTTGTGGTCATCGGTCACCTGCGTGACGAGAAGGATCCCCTGCGCACTGCCTGGGCGGCCCGACAGATGCCGCCGGACTCGCGGCTCAACGTGATCCAGCTCGGCCGGGCGCATGATGACCAGTGGCAGGCGCTGGCGCAGCAGGCGCTACGGGAGAACCCGCGCTTCGACTGGAAGGGCGAACTGCCCCGCTGGCTGGTGCGCCAGCACATGGCGAAGGCCCGGCTGATGGTGATCAGCTCGGTGATGGAGGGCGGTGCCAACGTGGTCTCAGAGGCCTGCGTGGCCGGCCTGCCGGTGATCGCCTCGGACATCCCCGGCAATGCAGGGCTGCTCGGTGGGGACTATCCCGGTACCTATCCAGTGAAGGACACTGCCGCGTTGCGCAGGCAGCTCCTGCGCGCCGAGTGCGAGCCGGAATTCCTGGCGGCCCTGAAGAGCCGGGTCGAGGCGCGCGCTCCCCTGTTCCGGCCGGAAACCGAGCAGGCGGCGCTGGAACGGGTGGTCAATGCCGTTGTGGACCAATACGGTAGCCGCTAGACAACGTAAACCCTGTCGAACTGTTTGCTACGGAGAACGCACGGGATGAACGACCGCGAAAGCCTGATCCACGCCCTACACCATACCCGGGACCGCGTGAAGGATCTGGTCTGCAGCCTGCGCGAGGACCAGCTCAGCGTTCCCTATCACCCGGGCGTGAACCCGCCAGTCTGGGAGATGGGCCATTCCACCTTCTTCTACGAGGTGTTCGTCCTCAACTGGCTCGACGGCACCCCGAGCTACGATCCCTCCATGGATGAACTCTGGGATTCCTTTTACATGGATCACGAGGACCGCTGGTCGAAGAGCCTCTTCCCCTCGCGCGAGGATACGCTCACCTACATGGACACCATCGTCCAGCGTGTGGAAGACCGCATCCGCAACCAGCCGCTGACGGACGAGGCGCTGTACCTGTACCGTTACGCCATCTACCACCAGAACATGCACGTGGAGTCCATGACCTGGTGCCGCCAGACCGTGGGCTACCCGGCGCCGCCCTTCGCGGAACCCCAGGGCTTCACCGGTGAGGGCGTGGATCAGGACGCACGCGGTGATGTAACCATCCCTGCTGGGCGTTACCTGATCGGCCTGCCGGCCAACCGGGATACCGATGCCTATGCCACCGAGGACTTCGGCTTCGACAACGAGAAGCCGGCTTTTGAGGTGGATATGCCCGAATTCAGTATCTCCCGAACCCTGGTCACCAACGGCGAGTTCCAGAAGTTTGTGGAGGAGGGCGGTTATGAGCGCCCCGAGTTCTGGAGCCAGGGCGGCCGCAAGTGGCTGGAGCGTGAGATCAACCTGAACTTCGGAACCGGCGAGCCGCCGCTGATGGGCGCTCAGACGCACCCCTTTCATTGGCGCAAGCGTGATGGCCGCTGGTACGAGCGCGTTTTTGATCAGTGGCTGCCTCTGGAGCCGGGGCATCCGGTGAAGCAGGTCAGTTACTGGGAGGCGGAGGCGTTCTGCAACTGGGCCGGGCGGCGGTTGCCCACTGAGTATGAGTGGGAGGTGGCGGCCCTGGCCAACAGGCCGGGTGAGGCGCGTCGGCGCTATCCCTGGGGCAATGAGATGGACCCGGCGAAGCTGGATATGGATCAGCGCTACATGGGCCGTGTGCCGGTAACGGCGTTCCCGGCGGGCGAAAGTCCCTTCGGGTGTCGGCAGATGCTGGGTACGGTCTGGGAGTGGACGGGCAATCATTTCATGCCCTATGACGGGTTCTCGGTGGATATGTATCCGTTCATGTCGACGCTGCAGTTCGCGACGCACAAGACCACCAAGGGGGGTGGTTGTGCGGCGTCGTCCATGTTGATTCGTGGCACTTACCGGCAGGCGTATCATCCGGATCGGTGTGATGTTTATACCGGGTTCCGGACCTGTGCTTTGTCACAGGACTGATAACTTATTGCGGGCAGGTGCTCGGGTAGTGTTTTACGGGAATCGCTATGAATCCATCCATGGACGCTGCGCGGTCGCCATCCGTGGCGACCGAGCTTCCCGTAAAACACTACCCGACCACCTGCTTTCAGACCTTCATGGTGTACGAGACCTTTTTCTATGACCGACTTCTATGAGTCTGATGAGCAGCTGGGCCAGTACATGGACTTCCATTACGGCCCCAAGCATTTCGGCGTACCGAACTTCCCGAAAGCCTGTGCCGAGCGCTGCCTGCAAGCCAAGCCCCGGGGTAACCGGGCCCTGGATCTGGGCTGTGCCACCGGGCGCAGTACCCTGGAGCTGGCCAGGGGCTTTGAGCATGTGCTGGGCATGGACCTGTCGCACCGGTTCATTGATGCTGCGGAACGGCTGCGCCGGGATGGAAAGCTGAGCTACCGCTTGGTTGATGAAGGTGAGATCGGCCACCAGGAGACCGCGTCCCTGGCCGAGCTCGGGCTGGCCGAGGAAGCCGCGCGGGTGTCGTTCGAGGAGGGTGATGCGGGCAATCCAGGCCCGGAGTACAGCGGTTATGACCTGATCTTCGCCGGTAACCTGATTGATCGCATGCCGAATCCGGGGCCGTTTCTCGGTGGACTTCGGGAGCGCCTGAATCCAGGCGGGGTGCTGGTGGTGACGTCGCCGTACACGCTGTTGCCCGAATTTACGCCGCGCGACAGCTGGATTGGTGGGTACTACGGTGCCGATGGTGAGCCGGTGACAGTGCTGGATGGCATGCGGGCGCACCTGGAGCCGGGGCTGGCGCTCGCGGCGGAGCCGGAGGATGTGCCTTTCGTGATCCGGGAGACGCGGCGCAAGCACCAGCATACGCTGGCGCAGCTGACGGTCTGGACGCGCCGGGAGTGAGCTGGCGCTTCCGCCTCAGGGATTGAGGAGGATCGGCTCCAGTGCCTCGCCCTGCTCCTTCACCCGGCCGATGATGGCGGTTTCCGGGTAACCCAGTGCCTTCAGTTCGGCAACGCAGGCATCCGCCTGGTCCGCCGGCACGCTCGCCAGCAGGCCGCCGGCGGTCTGGGGGTCGAAGGCCAGCGGGTAGCGGGGATGGTTCACCACCTCCTCCTGGTTGCGGATGGCGCGGCGCAGGCGCACGTTGGCCGGCTGCAGTGAGCTGAGGATGCCGGAGGCGGCGGTTTCCTCGGCGCCGGGCAGCACGGGTATGGCGCTCAGGTCCAGCTCCGCATCCACGCCCGAGGGGCGGGTCATTTCCACCAGGTGGCCAAGCAGGCCGAAGCCGGTCACGTCCGTGCAGGCCTGGGCGCCGTGTTCATGGATGCAGCGGGCGGCCTTCTGGTTGGAGACGAGCATGGAAGCCAGGGCCGAATCGATCCAGCGCCCCTTGGCCTCCAGGCGTGGATGGGCCGCGAACAGGGTGCCGGTGCCTACGGGCTTGGTCAGGATCAGCACGTCTCCGGCCTTCATGCCGCCCTTGCTCATGACGGTGTCCGGGTCGATATAGCCATTGGCGGCAAAGCCCAGGGCCTGCTCCTTGCCCTCGCCGGTGTGGCCGCCAACCAGGGCGCAGCCGGCTGCGTTCAGTGTTTCCACGGCGCCGGCCATCATCTGGTAGACCACATCCTCCACCTTGGATTCCAGCCCGTAGGGCACCGTGGCCACGGCCGTGGCGCTCTGGGCTTCGGCGCCCATGGCAAAGAGATCCCCCAGGCTGTGGTTGGCGGCGACCTGGCCGAAAATGTAGGGATCGTCGATGAAAGCGCGGAAGAAGTCCACGGTGTGCACCATGGCCATGCCGTCCGGAACCCGCACCACGGCGGCGTCGTCCGGGGCGTGCAGGCCCACCAGGACGTCGTCGCGCTCAATGGGCTGAAGACTGTTCAGGGCCCGAGAGAGCACGGTGCTGCCGACCTTGGCACCGCAGCCACCGCAGCGCATGGCCACGGCGGAGATGGCCTGCTGGGCCTCGTCATTGCTGAGGGCGATGCCAGAGGTCGGGTCGTCCTTGCTGTCCTCGCTCATGGCCGGCAGATTGTTGAATTTCGCCATGAAACGCCGGTCGATCCAGTCCTTCCAGCGCCAGACCCATTCGCCGGCGACCCCCATGGGCCCGCGTGAGGCCACGGCATACTGATCGCCGGTGCTGATCAGGGCCAGCCACTGTTTCTGCGGGTGGTAGTCCTTGAGGGTCTTGCCGTGCACAGCCCGCCGCAGATTCTCCGCCAGCGGCTTGCCCTGGCGCACAGCAAACACCCCAGCCTTTTCACGCGGGTGGTTGATCATGGTGGCGATGTCGCCGGCGGCGAAGATATTGGGATCCGTGACGGTCTGCAGGGTATCCCGGACCCTGATGAAGCCGCCTTCGTCCAGCTCCAGCCCGGTACCGGTCAGCCATTCGGCGCCGCCGGCCTGGGTGACCCAGAGGACTTCATCCGCCTCGAAGGTCTCGCCGCTGGAGGCGACCAGCTGGCGGTCGTTGACCTGATTGATGCGGGTTTTTTCGTAAACGTTGACGCCCCTTTCCCGCAGAACGGACTCGAAACGGCGGCGAACGTTGCTGTTGTGCGTGGGCAGGAGCTGCTCGGAGGCATTGAACAGGTGGAACCGGGCGGCCTCCGGGTCCTTGCCCATGGCGCTGAGCTCATGGCGCAGGCGGTACTGCATGGCCAGCGTCAGCTCCACGCCACCAGCACCACCGCCGACGACGGCCACGTTGAGTTCGCCCTTGTGGTTTTCCATGCGTTCCAGCAGCGACTGCCAGCGGTTATTGAAGCGGTTGATGGGTTTGACCGGCACGCTGTGGTCCTCCGCCCCGGCGACCTGGTCGACCCTTGGGGTGGAGCCGATGTTGATGGAGAGCAGGTCATAGGGGATCGCTGGGCGGTCGCGGCAGATGACGCGCTGGTTGGTGCGATCGATGTCGATGGCTTCGCTGCGGTAGAAACGGGCACCGGCGAACTCGGCCAGGCGGCTGAGGTCGATGTGGACGTCGTCGTAGCGGTAGTGGCCGGCGATGTAGCCGGGGAGCATGCCGGAGTAGGGGGTGTGGGTGTCGCGGCAGATGAGGTTGAGGCGCACGCCGGGGATGGGGTTCATGGCGAAGTTGCGCAGTACCCCCGCGTGACTGTGGCCGCCGCCGATGAGGACGATGTCGCGAAGTACTGGCTGGTCTGGTTGGTCCATTGGTGCCTCATCTGTGGATTGCTTTGGGTCCCGGGCGGTGCCAGCGGGGAACCGGCCGTTATTTACGTACGGTAAGTGCCTGAAGATCGCAACCTGATTCCCGGCACTGTTAAGAGCGCCACGGAATCACCGGCCACGCTATGGTATCAATGCCTTTCGCGATACAGCGATAGGGAGAGATATCGCATGAGGCAGGCCTTTTCCGCGGTGGCGGTGGTGATGCTGGTACTGGCGACACCGGTGCAGGCGCAGAGTTACTACGTTGGCGTGAATGGCGGTTATACCCAATTCCGGGATACCCGCTTCAGTCAGGGGGACGAGGGGCGTACCCGCGTGACCGGGGCCTATGAGGGGGGTGACACAGCGTCGGTGAGTATCGGGCAGGCATTCGAAAGCGGCGCCGCCGTCAGTGGCCGGCTGGAGCTGGAGTTTGGGCTGCAGAGTGACCAGGTGGACAGCATGGTGTTTGATAATACGCCCAATAAAGAGCCGGCTATTGATGATGACCCAGTGGTTGATGAGGACACGGGTGAGGTGGAGCAGGAGGGCAGCCGTGAGCGGGTGCGTGATGTGTCCGGCCAGTCGGAGGCCACTTTCGGGTTTGCCAATGCCATCGGGGATTTCAGCCTGACCGATAGTACGGCGCTGGTGGGTGGTTTGGGTTTCGGTGTTGGTGAGGTGACCTTTGACACGCACAGCGCCAATGAGAATGCGCTTGGCGGGGATAAGACCGGTGGCGTGGTCATGGATGACAGTGACATCACCTATGGTTACCAGTTGATTGGTGGGGTGGCCTGGCAACCGTTCAGCATGCTGGATCTGGAGGTGTCCTATCGTTACCGCTCCTGGGAGGACATCAGCATGCGTTCGGCCAGCGGCGTGAAAAGCAAGCTTTCCGTGCGCTCCCATAATCTGATCGGGAGTATGCGGGTACGGTTTTAATCCGGTTGGGAACTGCTAGGCTGACGAGCAGTGCTCACCAACCGGAAGGAAGATGATGGTCTGGATCAAGTCCTTTGTAGCGGCTTTTCTGGCAACCCTGGTGTTCCACCAGGGCGTTTTTGGGTTGATGTACCTTGCCGGGATGGTGCCGGCGCCACCTTTCAATCTGGAGTCGACCCCGCCTCTGGGGGTTCCGGCAGTGGTATCGCTGGCCTTCTGGGGAGGGCTTTGGGGTCTGCCGTTGTGGGCGGTCGTCCGGCGCATGGGGAACGTCGGTTACTGGGGCCTCTCGTTGTTGTTCGGTGCCTTGTTGCCCACTGCGGTTGCGATGCTGGTGGTATTTCCACTCAAGGGCATGGAGGTTTCCGTCGCCACCTGGATTGGTGGTTTCATACTGAACGGGGCCTGGGGCATTGGTACGGCGTTGTTCATGGTCCTGATGGGAGCGCGCCGCCCACCCGCCGATGAACTGTGATTACCGGGGGCAGTGGTAGGCAGTACCGCTGACTTCGGGGGTCGTGCTTTGTTCATCATGCTGCCAGACCACGTGGGTGGCATCCTGCTTGGCGGCGCTTTCCAGAGCCTTGTTGCGGGCGCTGGCCATGGCCCTACTACGGGACCAGTGGAATCCGGAGGCGCTGCCATAGACTGATCCAACACGCTTGCAGTCTGCGACTTCCGAGTGGTGTGCTTCCACGATCCCTGCTGTCCTGGTGCCGGGGCCAGTTGCACAGCCCGCCAGTATCGCGAACACGGTGGTCAGTGCTGCTGCTCTTGGGTTCATTGCCACAGATCCTCCTTACCAATACCGCCTTGATAACACGATTCGCTGTTGAGCGGCTATGCTGGTGACAAACGAGTGACCAATACAGCCAGGAGTGCAGGATGACCAATACCGGTGTGGTACTGACCGGCGGTGGCGCCCGGGCCGCCTATCAGGTTGGGGTATTGCGGGCGATTTCGGATATGTACCCAGGCAGCGGTTACCCGTTCGATGTGGTGGTGGGCACCTCGGCGGGTGCGATCAATGCGGCGGCGCTGGCTGGTGGTGGCGGCATATTCCGGCACAACGTCAGCCATCTGGAGAACATCTGGGCGAACCTGAGCGTGGATCAGGTCTACCATTCCGGCTCATTGGCCATAATGCGGGGCATGAGCCGGGTTGCGAGCAAGCTGATCTCGGGCGGGGAGCAGCGCCACAGTCTGTCATTACTGAATAACAGCCCCTTACGCAGCCTTCTGGAGAAGGAGCTTGATTTTGAGGCCGTGCATAACACCATTGAGCAGGGCCATCTGCGGGCGCTCGGTCTTAATGCCTGTGGCTATACCACGGGCCAGAACCTGTGCTTCTTTGAGGCAGGCACAGAGATCGCCAGCTGGAGCAACGGCCAGCGTGCCGGAGCCCGAACAGAGCTCACGCTGGATCATGTAATGGCCTCATCCGCGATCCCGACACTCTTTGAGCCGGTCCATATCAACCGGGAGTTCTTCGGTGACGGCGTGACACGCCAGGTAGCCCACATCAGTCCCGCCATCCGTCTGGGGGCGGACAAGGTGCTCATCATTGGCGTCAGTGCCAACAGCCAGTGTGCGCCCAAGCGCCCGGCCCATCCGCCAGTGCCTACGTTCGGTCAGGTCATGAGCCATGTCTTCAACGGTCTGTTTCTGGACACTCTTGATTACGATATTGAGCGGCTGGATCTCATCAATCGGCTCCTTTCGATGATCCCGGAGGAGGCGCTGGCCCAGAGCGATGTGGATCTAAAGCCGGTCGAACTGTTGAATATCTCACCCAGTCAGCCGTTGGAGGAGATTGCAGAGCAATACATGGATGGCCTCCCGACCGTTCTGAGAACGCTGGCGGGGGTGCCCGAGGATGGCAATGTTTCCGGGGCCAGTCTCGGCAGCTATCTGCTGTTTGATTCGCGTTACTGTCGGGAGCTCATTGAACTGGGTTATCGCGATGCCCAGGCCCAGAGTGACGAGGTTGCCCGCTTCTTCGGCACCGGCAACCTCTGACTGAGGGGCGATCGGGGAGCGTGATACCTCAGTTGAAACGGGAAAAGTCCGGGGCCCTCTTGTCCCTGAACGCGGCAAACGCCTCGCCAGCCTCCGGTGATTCCAGTCGCTGGGCGAAGCGTTGTCCTTCACGTTGCATGGCCTCTGAGACTTCCTCGGCCGTCGCGGCGTTCATCAGTTCCTTGGTGGCGCGCAGGGCAGCGGGTGGCAGGGCGGCCAGCTCCAGGCAGGCGTTCCAGGCCGAGGTCTCGGTCTCCGAGGGGTCGCAGACGCCATTGATCAGGCCGTAGCGTTCGGCTTTGGCGGCATCAAAGGGGCGACCGAGCAGCAGCAGTTCACCGGCGCGTGCCCGGCCGAGCCAGCGCGGCAGCAGCAGGCTGGAGGCGCCTTCGGCGCACAGGCCCAGGTTGGTGAAGGGCATGCGGAAGGTGGTGTTGCTGCCGGCCCAGGCGAGGTCGCAGTGCAGCAGCAGGGTGGTGCCGATGCCCACGGCGGGGCCGTTGGCGGCGGCGACGATGGGTTTGGTGGCTTCGGCCAGGGCGAATAGAAAGCGGCCGACGGGCGTGTTCTGGAATGTGTCCGGAAGGCCGTTTTCGAATTCGGAGAGGTCGTTGCCGGCGGTAAAGCATTCGGTGTTGCCGGTAATGAGGATGGCGCGGATGTCGGGGTCGTTATGGCCTTCGGCCACACCGTCCGCGAGCGCGGTGTACATGGCGTGGGTGAGGGCGTTTTTCTGGTCCGGACGGTTGATGCGCAGGATCAGGATCTGGTGGCTTTTTTCCTGGATGATGTGGTCGGTCATAGTGTGCCTCGAAAATACGGTTGTGGCATGCAACGCAACTGCCTTGGTCTAACACCTACGAAAGGCTACGGGGGTGGGCTTTCAGGGATCGCTGTGAACCCATCCATGGGCGCTGGCGCGATGGCATCCATGCCATCGAGCCTCCCTGAAAGCCCACCCCCGCATCCTTTCTTCCATGTGTTTGAGATAGTTGCCATTATCAAGCTGAGGTTCGCTCAGAGTATAACGCCCCGCATCGATTCTGTAACATCATGGTCCACACGCTGTCTGGTGCGTATGAGAAACAATAGAAGTCGGTAACAGAGCAGGAAACGATAATGGAAGAAACCGTAGCCCAACCGCTGAAGCTGCTGGATCCGCGCAAGTTCCGGGATCCGTGGACAACCGCGCACGGGGAGCTGCGGGCGAGTGTGCACCTGGTGAAGCTGGAGACGCTCTGGTTCTGCACCGGCACTCTGTGCAACCTCACCTGCGAGCACTGCTACATCGAGTCCTCGCCCAGTAACGACAGCCTGGTTTACATCAGTGTGGGCGAGGTGGCGGCGTATCTGGATGAGATTGAGCGGGAAGGGTTGGGGACGCAGACCATTGCCTTCACTGGCGGTGAGCCGTTCATGAACCCGGACATGGTACCGATCCTGGATGAGGTGTTGCGGCGGGGCTATGAGGCGCTGGTGCTGACCAACGCCATGAAACCGATGATGAAGGTGAGCGAACCGTTGCTGGCAGTCCATAAGCAGTACGGCGACCGCCTGACCATGCGCATCTCCATCGACCATTACAGCAAGGACGTGCACGAGCAGGAGCGCGGTAAACGCTCCTGGGACCCGGCGATTCAGGGTATGCAGTGGCTCAGCGAGCATGGGTTCCATCTCGATATTGCCGGGCGGCTGTTTTCCGGCGAGACGGAGGAGCAGATGCGCGCCGGCTTTGCACGGCTGTTTGAGCGTGAAGGCATCCAGATGGACGCCTGGAACCGGCATCAGGTGGTGCTGTTCCCGGAAATGGACGAGCGCGTGGATGTGCCCGAGATCACCACCGACTGCTGGCGCAAGCTCAAAGCCTCGCCGGACGACCAGATGTGCGCCAGCTCCCGCATGGTTATCAAGCGTAAGGGCGCCGACCACCCCGTGGTCGTTCCCTGCACCCTGCTGCCGTATCAGCCCGAGTTCGAGCTGGGCCAGACCCTGAGTGAGAGCTTCCAGGAAGTGCCCCTCAACCACCCCCACTGCGCCAAGTTCTGCGTCCTCGGCGGCGCCAGCTGCTCGGGATAAAAGCCCGTGAAAGGCCGGCGTTAACCCAAAACGTTTGATCAAGGATGGGAGGGGGAACCCTTTCCGGGAGGCTCGATGGCAGGGATGCCATCGCGCCAGCGCCCATGGATGGGTTCACAGCGGTCCCGGAAAGGGTTCCCCCTTCCAGCCGCAGGCAGCCAAAACAAAAATGCCCAGCACAAGGCCGGGCATTTCCAAAAGCTCAAAAGGGAGAGCTGGCAATCAGTCCAGCGCCACCCCAAAAGCGTCCTTGAACTGCTTCGCAAACTCATCACGAGTCAGCGAATGGTTCTGCGGCCCGGTGCTGGCCACCTTGATCGAGCCCATCAGGGACGCCATGCGCCCCGCCGTCTTCCAATCCTTGCCCTCGCTCAGACCGGTGAGCAGCGCCGCACGGTAGGCATCGCCACAGCCGGTCGGGTCCTTAATGGCCGCGGGCTTGACCGGCTCAACGTGGACTTCCTCATCGGCATAGATCACGGAACCGTCGCCGCCAAGGGTCACGATCAGCGCCTCAACCTTCGCCCCGATCTGCTCACGGCTCAGGCCCGTCTTCTCTTCCAGCATGCCTGCTTCATAGTCGTTCACGGCAACCCAGGTCGCCTTCTCTACGAACCACTCCAGATCATTGCCATCGAACATCGGCAGCCCCTGGCCCGGATCGAACATGAACGGAATGCCCGCGTCCGCGAACTGGCGTGCGTGCTCGATCATGCCGTCACGGCCGTCCGGCGCGACAATGCCCATCTTGATGCCTTCGTCGGTGGGCACGGTCTGGGTGTGCGCATGGTTCATCGCACCCGGGTGGAAGGCCGTGATCTGGTTGTCTTCCATGTCCGTGGTGATGTAGGCCTGCGCGCAGTACTCGGAATCGATGGTCGTCACGTACTTGTCGTTGATGTTGTGCTTCTTGAGCCACTCGCGGTAGCCGCCGAAGTCCGCACCAACAGTACCCATGGCCAGGCCATCGCCGCCGAGCAGGTTCATGTTGTAGATGATGTTGCCGGCGGTACCGCCGAAGTTGCGCTGCAGCTCCGGTACCAGGAAGGCCACGTTCAGCATGTGAACGCGATCCGGCATGATGTGATCCTTGAACTTGCCATCAAAGGTCATGATGGTGTCGTAAGCGAACGATCCACAGATCAGTGCTGTCATCGGTAGTCTCCTTTGTTTTCCGCAGTGCGCCGGGCTGTTCGCCCCCGCGTGCGGTGCCTGTCATTAAGTTATGTGAGGGGCTTCCGGCCCCATGGTCGCCTTGCAGGCTACCTTTGTCTGGCCTTTGTTTCAAATCGGAAACGTGTGACTGCAACAGGAACATGCGTAACCTGTTGTTGGAGCGGAAGGAAGATCAATCCGGAAAAACCGAGCCCCGGATAAGTTTCATTATCCGGGACTGGTTTTGCACGGGCAGCTAGGCGCCGGCTTCCGGCTCGTCGGGCAGCTGGGCCTGAGCCTCGCGGTAGGAAAGGGTCTGGATGCCGGACCCCTGCATGGAGGAGCGCAGTGAGTGGGCCAGGGCGAAAGCGTAGGCACGCTGATAGAACGGCATCTGCTCCTGGTACCGGGGCAAGGCGTCCTCCACCGTCTCAGATTCCTCCATGGCCTCCTCAAAGGCTTCCCAGCGCCGTTCCAGGCTGGCCATGAGCTCGGTATCATTGGCCGCCTCTTCGGACATCTCCAGCGACCAGGTCATGTCTTCGTGCAGTTCACATTCGCCAATGTAACGACCATAGACCTTCTCGTTCCACTCATCCGGGCTGATGGGTGAGAGCCAGAAGCGACCGTTTTTCTGGTAGAGCCAGTAGTTGCTGCCACGGACTGGCTTGAACTTGAAGTCGCTCTCCAGAACGAAAAGCGAGGTGAACAGTTCCAGTGAAATCTGTTTGATCTGCTTGGGCTGGGCCATGAGTGCCGGCGCCCGGCTTTCCTCGAGGAAGGCCAGAACCGGTCTCAGGCCCTTGCCCTGGGGGTTCGGATTATCTGGCATAAACCGAACCGTACCACAAAGCGCCTTCTAATCCTATGTTTACCCATTTAGGGATAGCTCGATCAGCCATCAGAGCAAGAGTCAGGATAGGAGTGGATTGATAATCTGTATACCGAGTCATAACTTTACGGCGCGAGCTGATTTTACTGCATGAATGACTGCATGAGCGATGACACCCAAACTGTCGTGCCACCCAAGAATTACCGGTGCCGGAACCCCGGTTCCGGCATGGCGCTGCTTGGCCAGCATCCGCTGTTCAATGGTCTTTCCAGGGCGGATTTTGAGGACCTGGCTGAGAGTGTGCGGCTGGTGCAGCTACGCCGTGGTCAGGTGCTCTACAAACAGGATTCTCCGGCTCATGAGTTCTTCTATGTGGTGAGCGGGCGAATGAGGCTGTACCGGCTGGACACCTCCGGCCAGGAGCGCACGCTGGACAGTCATGGCCCGGGAGAGGTCTTTGCGGATGTCATGATTTATGCGGACCCCGCGCGGTACGTGGCGTATGCGGAGCCATTGCGGCGCACGGAACTGCTGGCCATTCCCACGGAGCGCTTCCGCCAGATTCTGGATCGGGACCCGGAATACAATCAGTTGCTGTTGCGCCAGTATGCCTCTCGGATGGTGCAGCGTTTCCGCGAGCTGGAGGTGATGACGGTGCGCCGTGGCGTACAGCGGGTCATGCGCTACCTGCTGGAATTCGTGCCCGAAGACCAGCGTTACAACATTGAGGTGGAGTTGCCGCTGCCCCAGAATCAGATTGCCACCCGCCTGGCGATGCAGCCGGAAACCCTTTCCCGGCTGATGCGGGATATGGCTGAAGAGGGGGTCTTTGAGCTGAGGCGGGGCAGGCTGTTCATCCCTGACCGCCGGGCGTTGGAAGACCGCTGTCTTTGAGGCTTGTCGTCGGCGCGCCCGGGCCAGGCTCAGGCGGCGCCGAGGGCCTGCATGACCTCATCACAGCTGCAATCGATGATGCTCACGTTGCGGAACCCCATCCGCTGAAGCGCCTCAGCGGCAAGCGCGGCACGACCGCCTGTGGCACAGTGCAACAGGATGGGGGTGTCCGCATCAGTCGTATACTCCGGGATTTTCATCTCCAGAATGCCACGCGGTAGATTGATGGTGCCGGCTGCCTGCTTTTCATGGACTTCTGCCGGTTCGCGCACATCAATGACCAGTGTGTTCGGCTCACTCGATAGCCTATCGCGGGCCGCATCCGGCGTGATGCAGCTCAGGTTGGCCTTGGTTTCGGCAACGATCTCGGGGAGGCTTCGGATGCTCATGACCATCACTCTGTGTTTGTGCGTTTAGAATAATCTAAAGTGTCTGTCCTGAGTCTGCAACAAGGCTGTTGGGCCTGCGCGCGCCGGGGCCTCAACCTTCGAGATCTGTGAGGATCACCAGCGCCTCCTCGCGGCTGTTGCCGCAAACGCTGTATTCCGCCTGGAATGTTTCGCAGACCCTGGGGCGGGAAGGGTCGCCAAAGAGCTTGCAGTGATGGTTCTCGTCGAGCTGGACGCAGGGAGTTCCCGCGGGTTTGCCGTTCGGCATGCCGGGAATGGGCGATGAAATGGAGGGCGCGATACAGCAGGCACCGCAGCCTGGGCGGCATTGGAAGGGGACGGTTTCTGGCATTGGCAATGAGCAGGCCGGTGGTTGCTGGCGCTGCGTATTGTGAGACAGTGGCAGGGCCCTTACAAGGCCCTGCACTTGCCCTTTGAGGAAAGGCGTTCAGAAGGACATGCCCAGCTCCAGCGCGGCGCCGGTTTCCTCGCTACTGAAAAGAGCGCCCGCTTCGATGCGAAGGGCCCAGGGTGACAGCGCAAAGCCGGCAGTGTACTGGGTTTCCTCCTCGATGCCGTTGCTTCCGGTGTTACTGGCCAGGTTTTGACGGGCGCCAGCCCTGAGGTTGATCCAGTCATAGACGTTGAATTCCCCACCCAGCGCCAGCCATTGCTGGTCCGCTGCCGGGCCGATACCTTCGTTCTTGGTCAGGTCCAAGTCAGCGGTGAGGGTGTGCCAGCCGCTACTGTGGGCGACGCCAACGGTAACCAGCGGATCCAACGTCATTTCTTCCGGGTCGTAGATCAGGGGGCGTCCATTATCCTCAACGGTGTCCAGGGATTCAGGGATCAGGTTGCGCACGGAGGCACCGAGCCGCCACTGGTTGTTATCGCCCAGATCGGTGCTGGCCCCGATGTCGATGTTGATGTGGCTGTCGTCCGTTTCATACTCGGAGGAATCAAAATCATCCTCCTCAAACTCATCAACACCCTGCGCATAGTCAAAGGTGCGCATCTGGACCAGTTTGGGGGTAACACCAAGATTGACATCGTGGCCCTGAATGTTGAAGGACCGTGCCAGCGTCAGGCCGATCTCGCTCATCGCGCTGGCCAGGATACGGCCGTCGGACTCGGGCGTCAGCTCGCCGGAGTTCGGGTCGTAGATGGGGGCAAGCGCGTTTTCGAGCTGCTGTTGAGTCGGGCTTTGGGGGAGGTTCGTGACATCCTCCAGAGCTGATAGGTCATCCTCGTCGATGCGACTTTCCACAGTGGCGCGGATGCGGGCATCCAGGTGAAGCCCGACCGCCAGGGAGGGCGATGGAACCGCAAACAGGGTCCCCAGGCCGGCATCCCCCCGAACGAACTCATTATTGATGCCCCGGAGTTGACCAGCCAGGGTGTCGGCTCCGTCTTTGACGTCCTGAACACTCGACTGGCTCGGGTTGTTAGTGGCCGAGTCAACCGCCACTTCCAGAGCTTCGATCGTATCCTGGATCTGGTCCACCTCGTTAACGACGTCTTCGTTTTCCGCGTAGCGCGCATTAACGGATGGCAGCGTTGCCGAGAACCCGTCATTCCAGCCGCTGTGATCGGCCGCCAGCAGAGAGGGGTTGACCAGAGCCGCCCCACTGGGGCGGGCTGCGGCAACGCCGGTGCCGCCCATGCCGAAAGCTCGGACGTCATTGAACTGGGGTGGTGCGGCCTGCACGCTGGCGGCGACGGTAGCGAGGCCAACAGCGACGGCAAGGTGGGAGAGGATGGCTTGATCGGGGCTGGCTGATGTCATGGTCGGGTCTTCCTTTAAGCTAACATGAGTTTAATGTTGATGACTGAAGGGTAGCTGAATCGGGCGGGATGGCCACTTCCCGCAACGTGCAGAAACGACATTTTACACTGGGTTTCAGGTTGATCTCACATGGGATCCGCGGGGAGCTAGCACCATGGTCCAGTATTTGCATCCCTTAGGGTGTTGATCAGCCCATAGGGGGCCAGGAGGCAGCGGTGAAAGGTCTGGGAATGGCCATACTGGTGTGGCCCTGCCTGCTGGCGGGTGGGGGCAGGACTCTGGTGGTACACGCTCAGGGGCTGGTGGGACGCCGGAGAAACTCCCCTTGCACGGGGAAGGCAAGGAATTGCCGGTTTTCATGCAGTGCGCATGGGACCGGAACCACTGTTTTTTCTGGAGGGGTCATGAATCGGCATGTTCTGGGCTGTCTGATGGCGATCCTGGCAGCGTACCCGCTGCTGGGGACCGGCGCGGAGCAACAGCAAGACGGCGTTCGGGCGATGCCGGTCCAGGTACACTTCCCGGAGCGGCTTCGGCCGCGGCCCGCTGTTTCCGGGTTGGAGGGGCCGTCACAAGGTGATGCAGTGCGGGACGGGTCCAGCCAGGCCCTGGCGCCGAGGGAGACCGACAACCGCACCCGTTTCAGGGAGTACCTGCGTCGCCTGCAGCGCGCTCCGGCTTTGGAGGAGGGGCCCTCCTGTCCGGGACGGGATACCAGCCGCTTCCGCAAGAGTGTGGCCGTTACCCGTTTCCCGCTGCAGGATACCGAGGGGGCGGTGCTGGGGCGCTTGGATAACGTGGCCTCGGCTCTGCCGCGAATGCTGAGCGAGGAGCTGAGCCCGCGTGACACGATTCTTATGCATTCCGCCTTTGACCGGCGTCTCTATGAGCGCCTGGCTAATGCGCCCACGGTGCAGGCTCAGGACCGGCGCCTGACGCGGGCTTCCGAGTTGAGCCGGTCCATGGGCGTCCAGTTCGTAATTTCTGGTGTGGTCCGGGATATTGGGGCCGAGGCGCCGGAAGCCTGGGGAACCTCAACGGTTTCCCAGTTGCGCCGGGGGCTGGGGATCGCCAATCGGCAGCGTCGGCTGGCCGTTGAGCTGTTTGTCTATGATGGGCTCAGTGGCGTGATGGTGATGAGCGAGCGCCTGGAAGTGCGTGGCAAGTGGGATCGTGCGTTGGCGGCGGAGGTCGGGTTTGGCACGCCGGCGTTTTTCGAGACCGAGTACGGGCAACGCATCGGCGAACGGCTATCGGCGTTGGCGGATGAGGTGGCTATCAACCTCGGGTGTCAGCCGTTCATCGCCTCTGTGGAGCGGGTGGATGGTGAGCGCATCCGGATCAGTGCGGGGGCGGATTCCGGCCTGCGTCCCGGCCAGAGCATGGAGTTGCTGAGGGCTGAACGCTATCTGGATCAACCCCGGGAGTCTCCTGCTCTAAGGCCGACAGGCCAGACTCTGGAGGTGCAACAGGTCCAGCCGCGTTTCAGTAGTGGGCGCTTGCCGGTCGAAGGAGGGAGGATCAACATCCAGCGCGGGGACAGGGTAGTGATCTGGTAGCGTCAGGCTGGATTCTGAGGCTGGCCGCTCACCCTGCTTCTTTCTCTTTCCGTGCCAGAGCCTGGATCTGTTCCACCATGGCGCGCAGCCCATTCCCGCGGGTGGGGGAAATGTGGCGCATCAGGTCCAGTTCCTCAAACAGCCCCTCGATGTCCACCGCGAGCAGCTCCGCGGGCGTGCGGCCGTTGAGGGCAATCATGATAATGGCCGCCAGGCCACGAACGATCATGGCGTCGCTGTCGATCAGTAGATAGAGCCGACCGGTTTCCGGATCCTGCCAATGGATGAGCCAGACCTGACTCTGGCACCCATGAACGTAGTTTTCCTCCCGTTTTTCCGCCTCCGGGAAGGGCGGCAGCTTTTTGCCCAGGTCCATGATGTAACCGTAGCGGTCTTCCCAGTCATCAAGCAGTTCGAAGCCGTCCCGGACATCCTCGGTGGTGATGTCGGTGCCGAGTTCGGTATTGGTGAAGTTGGCGGCGGTTTCAGCGGTCATTACAGCAGCCCAAGTTCGAGTTTGGCCTCATCAGTGAGCATCTCACTGCTCCAGGGCGGGTCGAAAGTGAGTTCCACCTCGACATCGTCCACATTCGGAACGGACTCTACCTTACGCTTGACATCGTCGGCAATCACCGGGCCCATGCCGCAGCCGGGAGCGGTCAATGTCATGAGGATGTAGGCGTGGTTGCCCTCACTGTCGCGCCAGACCTTACAGTCGTAGATCAGGCCCAGGTCGACGACGTTGACGGGGATTTCCGGGTCGTAGCAGGTCTGGAGCGCTTCCCAGACCTGATCCTCGTTAATGCTGCCGTCGCTGGGCGTTTCGAATTCGCTTGCCGCGACCTGTTTGCCGATGGCGCCCGCATCCTTGCCATCGATGCGCGCCAGGTTACCGTTGACAGCCACGGAGAAGCTGCCGCCCAGGGCCTGGGTGAGGGTAACAAAGGTTCCCTCGGGAATGGTGATGGCGGTACCGGAAGGCACCAGTCGGGCTTCAACATCACGCTGGGTTACGACAACTTCCCGATCCTTCATAGTGTGTTCCGGCTGCCTCAGTTGACCGCAAAGCTCTCGCCACAGCCGCATTCAGCGCTGGCGTTGGGGTTGCGGAATTCGAACATGCTGTTGATGCCCTGGGTGACGAAATCGATTTCGGTGCCGCCGACCATGGTGAGGTCCGTCTTGCTGACATAGACGGTCACATCCTCCGCGACCTGAAAGGCGGCGTCGTCGTCATCCGGTTCGCGCACGAAATCCGTGGTGTACTTGAACCCGGAACAGCCGGATTTCTTGGTTCCCAAGCGGATGCCGGCCATTTCCGGGCGCTTTTTCAGCTGTTCACGGCAATGTTCAATGGCGGGTTCAGTCATTGTGACGCCGCTTTGAGGCGTTACGGTTTCCACTGTCATGTTGCCCTCCCTATTACGATGGGCGTTGATGCCTTCTATTGGCCGGTGAACAGGCGCTGGACTTTCTGAAGACCCTGAAAGAAAGTGTCCACCTCTTCCACCGTATTATAAAACGCGAACGAGGCCCTGGCAGTGCCCGGTATGGCGAAGCGCTCCATCAGCGGCATGCAGCAGTGGTGGCCGGTGCGGATCGCGATGCCCTGCTGGTCGAGCAGCGTACCCAGGTCGCTGGGATGCAGCCCTTCCAGCGCAAACGATAGCACCGGCACCTTGCTTTGCGCCTGGCCGTAGCGTGTCAGGCCGGGGAACTCCGCTACCCATTCATCCACGCGCCGATCCAGTGCGGCTTCCGCTTCGCGCAGATTATCGTGGCCCAGGTCATCCAGGTACCGCATGGCGGCGGCCAGGCCGATGGCTTCGGCAATGGCCGGCGTTCCAGCTTCAAAGCGATAGGGGGCCTTCTGGAAGCTGGTGCCCGAGAAGCTGACACGATGGATCATCTCCCCGCCGGTCTGGTAGACGGGCCATTCGTTGAGCAGGTCTTCGCGGCCGTAAAGAACGCCGATTCCAGTGGGGCCAAACAGCTTATGGCCGGAGAAGACGTAGAAGTCGCAGCCCAGCGCCTGCACATCCGCACCAATGTGCGGAATGGCCTGGGCGCCGTCGACCAGCGTGATGGCGCCAACTTCTTTCGCCGCCGCAACCAGGTTCTGTACCGGGTTGATCGTGCCCAACGCGTTGGATACTTCGGTAATGGCCAAAACCCGGGTGCGCTCACTGAGCTGTTCGTGGAAGCTCTGCTGGTCGAGCTCACCATCCGCTGTAATGTCGATCACCTTCAATGTGGCGCCGGTGGCCTCAGCCAGCATCTGCCAGGGCACGATGTTGGAGTGGTGCTCCATGCACGAGATGAGTATCTCGTCACCCTGGCCCAGGCTGCGGTAAAAGCCGTTCGCCACAAGGTTGATGCCCTCGGTGGTGCCGCGGGTCCAGATGATCTCATTGGTGCTGCCCGCGTTGATCTGGCCGCGCACTGTCTCGCGCGCGCCCTCGAACAGGGCCGTGGCACGGTCGCCCAGGGTATGGGCGGCGCGGTGCACGTTGGAGTGGGTCTCACGGAAGTACTGGTTCATGGCCTCAAGCACCGCCTTTGGCTTTTGGGCCGAGGCGGCGTTGTCCAGATAGACCAGCGGCTTGCCGTTGACGTCCTGCTCAAGGATCGGGAAATCGGCGCGCACCTGCTCCAGATTCATTCAGCGGCCCTCCGGAAGCTGGCTTCGATGAAGTCGGTCAGCCGGGTGTTGACCACCTCACGGATGTCCTCCAACGGCACCTGACCCACCAGTTCGTGGACGAACGCCATGCTGAGCATGGTGGCCGCGGTGTCGCGATCAATGCCGCGCGAGACCAGGTAGAACAGCGATGTCTCATCCAACTGGCCAACCGTGGCCCCATGGGCACAGGTGACGTCGTCCGCGTAGATTTCAAGTTCCGGCTTGGTGTCGATTTCGGCGTTGGTCGACAGCAGCAGGTTCTTGTTGTTCATGTCCGCGTGGGACTGCTGGGCATCCGGATGAATATGGATGCGACCGTTGAACACGGCGTGCGAGCGGTCAGCCGCAAGGCAGCGGTAGTTCTCGTCGCTGTTGCAGTTCGGGACCATATGGTCAATGGCCGTGTGGTTATCATAGTGCTGGCGGTCCTGGGTCAGGGCGATGCCGTTGAGCCGCGTATAGCCGCCTTCACCTTCCAGCCGCACCTGCAGGTCGTGCCGGCGCAGGTCGCCGCCGAAGCCGATGCAGTGGCTGTCCAGCTTGGCATTGGCGCCGACCTTCACCCCTGTTGCCCCTACATGGCGGATGTTGACCGGCTCCATGCACAGACGGATGTAGGTGATATTGGCGCTGTCATCGAGCAGAAGCTCGGTGACGCCGTCCACCAGGACGGGTTGGTCGCCGTTGCTGATGTACTCTTCCACCAACGTCATCTTGCTGCCCTGGCCGGCTTCGAGCATCAGGCGCGGGTAGTTGGAGCCACTGGCCTCAGCATCCGTGACGTACTGGACGTAGACCGGCTTGTCCACGCTGGTATCGGCGCCGAGCCGGATCAGCAGGCCATCTTCCAGCCGTGCCGTATTGAGCGCCGCCAGCTGGGTGGTGCCGTGATCCAGTGTGGTATCCAGCTTCTTGGCCACGCTCTGGGCGGTTACGTCGTCCAGGTCGGCGAAGCGGTGGAACTCAACGCCGCTGCCAGTGGGCAGTTCGCTGCTGTCCAGATCCACCACGCCGTTGCGGATGACAAGGCGGTAAACGCCTTCAACATGGCGGTAGTCAGCGTCTCCCGTAGGCTGGGTCAGAGGCGCCAGTTCCGGTTCCATCTTGAGGTAGCGGCTGGAGTATTTCCAGTTCTCGGTCCGGCGGTTGGGCAGCCCCATACCGGTGATGGCCTTGCTGCGGATGTCCCGCAGATTTTTCAGCGGTGCTGGCAGCTGCTGGCCGCCTGCCGGTGTGAAGGCGGAGTCCAGCGGGGTTATGGGCGTCTTGTGCGCGAGTGTCATGGAACCTCCTTAGCCGGCAGCTTCCGCTTCGTTGATCCCGAGCCAGCCATAGCCTTCTTCTTCCAGTTTCATGGCCAGCTGCTTGTCGCCGGTCTTGATGATCTGGCCGTCGGCGAGAACATGCACCACGTCCGGGACGATGTGGTTGAGCAGGCGCTGGTAGTGGGTGACCACCAGGAAGGAGCGGTCATCTTCGCGCAGGGAGTTCACGCCACCAGCGATGGTCTTGAGCGCGTCAATGTCGAGCCCGGAGTCGGTTTCGTCGAGAATGCCCAGGCGCGGTTCCATCAGCAGCATCTGCATGATCTCATTGCGCTTTTTCTCGCCACCGGAGAAGCCTTCGTTGACGCCGCGCTTGAGGAAGTCGGGGTTCATGTCAACCTGCTTGGCTTTTTCCTTGGCGAGCTTCATGAAGCTTGGCGCATCGAGCTCATCCTGGCCGCGGTGTTTGCGCAGGTTGTTGACCGCTTCGCGCAGGAACTGGAGGTTGCTGACACCGGGGATCTCCACGGGGTACTGGAAGGCGAGAAAGAGGCCGGCGAGGGCGCGCTCTTCGACTTCCAGGTCGAGCAGGTTCTGGCCGTCGAACAGGATTTCACCGTCGGTGACTTCGAAGGCTTCGTGGCCGACGAGCACCTGGGCGAGGGTGGACTTGCCGGAGCCGTTGGGGCCCATCACGGCGTGCACTTCGCCGGGCTGGATCTCGAGGTTGATGCCCTTGAGGATGGGGGTGCCCTCGACGCTGGCGTGGAGGTTTTTGATGGTCAGCATGTGGGTGCTCTCTATCTGTTTTCTCTAGACTGATGAACGTTTAGCTCCGGGCGCCGGGGGACGTCGCTCCGGGAATCGCTATGAATCCGTCCATGGACGCTGCGCGGTCGCCATCCCTGGCGACCAAGCTTCCCGGATCGACGTCCCCCGCCACCCGGTTTCTGACTCGTTGCAGGACGCCGGGGGCTGGCGCTTTACCCGACCGAGCCTTCCAGGCTCACTTCCAGCAGCTTGCCGGCTTCGACCGCGAATTCCATGGGCAGTTCCTGGAAGACTTCCTTGCAGAAGCCGTTAACGATCATGGAGACAGCCTGTTCCGGGTCGATGCCGCGCTGGCGGCAGAACAGCATCTGTTCGTCGCTCACCTTGGAGGTGGTGGCTTCGTGCTCCACCGTTGCCGAGCTGTTCTTGTTCTCGATGTACGGGAAGGTGTGCGCCCCACAGGTGTCGCCGATCAGCAGCGAGTCACACTGGGTGAAGTTGCGTGCGCCTTCCGCTGTGGGCTGGAACTTCACCAGGCCGCGATAGGCTTGGTCGCTCTTGCCGGCGGAGATGCCCTTGGCAATGATGGTGCTCCGGGTGTTCTTGCCAAGGTGGATCATCTTGGTGCCGGTGTCGGCCTGCTGATGGTTGTTGGTCAGCGCCACGGAGTAGAACTCGCCCACGCTGTTGTCGCCCTTGAGTATGCAGCTGGGGTACTTCCAGGTGACGGCGGAGCCGGTTTCGACCTGGGTCCAGGAGATCTTGGAGTTTTTGCCCCGCGCCATACCGCGTTTGGTGACAAAGTTGAAGATGCCGCCCTTGCCGTTTTCGTCACCGGGGTACCAGTTCTGGACGGTGGAATACTTGATCTCGGCGTCGTCCAGCGCCACCAGTTCCACGACGGCGGCGTGAAGCTGGTTTTCGTCGCGCTGGGGGGCGGTGCAGCCTTCGAGGTAGCTGACGGACGCGCCTTCGTCGGCGATGATCAGTGTGCGCTCGAACTGGCCGGTGTTTTCGGCATTGATGCGGAAGTAGGTTGAAAGCTCCATCGGGCATTTGACGCCCTTGGGTACGTACACGAAGGAGCCGTCACTGAATACTGCCGAGTTGAGTGAGGCGAAATAGTTATCGCCACGCGGCACAACCGAGCCAAGGTACTTCTTCACCAGCTCGGGGTGCTCCTGCAGGGCTTCCGAGATGGAGCAGAAGATAACGCCTGCTTCTGCCAGCTTGTTCTTGAAGGTGGTGACGACGGATACGGAGTCGAAGACTGCGTCCACGGCGACGTTGCTGTAAGCGCCACCTTCCTGTTCACTTGCCTGGTCACTGCTCCCGGCTTCCGCCTCTGCCGGTGTGCCAGCACCGGCGACGCCAGCGAGGGCCTTCTGCTCATGCAGCGGGATGCCGAGCTTTTCGTAGGTGCGCAGCAGCTCGGGGTCGACCTCATCGAGGCTCTGCGGCTTGTCGGTGTCTTTCTTGGGCGCTGAGTAATAGGAGATGGACTGCAGATCCACTGGCTCGAAGTTGACCTTCTGCCAGTTGGGCTCGGTCATTTCCTGGAACTGGCGATAGGCTTCCAGGCGCCATTCGAGCATCCATTCCGGCTCGCCCTTGATCTCGGAAAGACGCTTGATGACGTCTTCGTTCAGACCGGGCTCGAAAGTGTCCGATTCGATGTCGGTAACAAAGCCGGCTTCGTATTCGTGCTTGACGAAATCTTCGGGCTTGTTGGATTCGGCCATGGCTGCAACTCCATTGGTTCTGGGCCTGGGCGCGCACGGCGCCGACCTTTCATGTACGGATAAATTCGGGGAAGACAGTGCCTAGCAGTGTCTTGCCGGAATTCATCCACTACCCCCACGGAATCGGGCTGTCGATTCCGGTGTGCTCTGGCTTTTACGCCCAGCGTTCTTTTGGAGATTGATTGTACAATACCTGAGTAAATTTGTCAGGTATTCCGCTTTGTTGACTTCTATTATACCGGAACCGGCATGGCCGGGGTTAATCGTGCTGATAGGCTGGGCGTCCGGGTATAATCCGCGGATTTGCGGATTGAAATGCCGGGAGGTACAGGATGCATACGATTGAGTGGGATGAATTCGAGCGGGTTGAGATCCGGGCTGGTACCATTGTGGAGGTGGCTACATTCCCGGAGGCGCGGCGTCCGGCTTACAAGCTGAAGGTGGACTTTGGCGAGGCGTTGGGGGTGTTGAGATCCAGTGCCCAGATTACGGACCTGTATCGGCACGAGGACCTGGAGGGGCGGCAGGTCCTGGCCGTGGTGAATTTCCCGGCCAAGCAGATTGGCCCCATACGCTCCGAGTGCCTGGTTACAGGACTGTATCGTGAGGACGGGGCCGTGGTGCTGGCGGTGCCGGATCAGCCAGTGCCCAATGGCGCACGTCTTGGCTGAGGGCGGTTCACCTGGGCAGTTTCAGGGTGAAGGCCAGCGGCACGGTCAGTGCGCTGCACAGGGTGATGAAAGCCACTGCGGTCAGTGCATGGCCTGTTGCATCGGCGAGTACACCGCCCAGTAGGGGAACCAGGAAAGCGCCGGTGTAGCCGATGGTAAAGTTACCGGCTGAAAGCCGCCCTGCCTCGGCGCTGGAAACCAGGTGGGGAGGGAGTGCCACGATCAGGATGAGCAGTGTGCCCGAGAAAAAGCTCATCAGTACCGCAAACGCGACGCCGGGCCAGCCCTCAATAAGCAGGAACCCCAGCATGGACATCACGGCAAACCCAGCGCTCCAGAGGATGGGGCGCTTGCGGCCCACCCAGTGCCCGGCCATTTTCAGCAACAGGGCGGAGGCGGCCACCTGGGCGAAATTGAAGCACAGCAGCGTCGTATCCAGCCGGGCCAATTCCCCTCGATCTTCCAGGACACTGGCCATGTAGGCATTGGTTCCGAAGAACAGGGAGGAGGTGCCGGCCAGCAACAGCCCCAGCTTCCACATCAGGGGATCGCGAAGGCGGGGCAGCCACTGGGTGCTCGGGTCTTCGCCATCAGCGGCGGTAACCGGAATCAAGAGCAACAGGGCGATCACCACTGCCGGCAGTGACCATATCAGGAGGGTGAGCCGCCAGCTCTCGCCGGTCAGTGGCATGATCACGGGCAGCGTCAGGCCGGCACCGACAAATTCGCCCATCAGCATGCCGTTCATGTAACAGGCGGTTGCCATGGCGATGCGGCCTGGTGATAGCCAGCGTGGCAGCAGGGCCGGCAACGCGGGTTGCATAACGGCGATCCCCAGGCCCATCAGGGCACTGACGCCCAGCAACAGGCTCGGCCCCTGGGCAAGCGCGCGGGTAGCAGATGCTATTCCCACCACCATAAGAGCGGTGACAAGTGCCTGGCGGGGCCCCAGTCGTATAATCAGCAATGAACCCAGGAGCGCGCCCAGTGCCAACATCAGTACGGGCAGGGTGGTGAGTGCCCCGATGTGGGTCTGGTTCAGGCCCAGCTCTTCGCCGATGGCGGGTGCGAGCGGGGGCGCAACCAGTATGGGCAACCGCATATAGAGGCCGGCAAGCCAAAGCAGCACCAATAGACCGGCGCTCTGGAGCTTTTGACGCTCCGCAACCATAGCGATTTCTCCAGGCAAAACGTTGACCAGCGTAGGTTAGGCCGGGGACCTCATCCAGGCCATGGGGGGTAACCGAGATTGTGGTGCGCCGTCTCCCGTCATAACGGACAATGCGATTGAGTTGTAAGTGTGATTGGCTGAGGCAATGCGTAACAGTATCAGATGACAGGTATCAGGTTGAGGATGTGATGGAACAGAGTGATTCGGAGCAGGTGCTGGCGCAGCTGCTGGAGGCCCATGTGCAGCACGAGCTGGCACGGATGGACATGGATGCATTGCGGGAGGATTTGGAAAGGGAGCTTGGGTTCGTTTTTGAAGCAGCCGATCGCATCCGGCTGAACGATGTGATGACGCCAGAGACCATTAACGGGATCATCCATCGCCACACGGTCGAGCGCGAGATGCCAGCGATCATCCCGGAAATGGCCGCGACGTTCACCCAAGAGGTGGTGGGCGCCGCTTTTCATCGCCAGGCAACGCCCAGTGACCTGATGGACCGTCAGCGCCTGGAAGCGTTCGTGGACCAGGCATTGGTGCTGCGGGAGCAGCGGGAGCAGCTGATCGACCGGCTCCTGGATCAGCCGGTGTACCGGGAGCTGGTGGCCAACCTGATGTACGAGGCCATCGTGCGCTATGTGTACGAGGAGAATCTTCTGAGCCGTCATGTGCCGGGCGTTAGCTCGGCGCTCAAGTTCAGCTCAAAGGCTCTGAACAAGGCGGTTTCCGGGCTGGACGAGGTCTGGGAGAAGAGCATCAAGAGCTACATTTCCCGCAACGTGGAGAAGCTGGCCCGCCAGAGTGCTGACTTCCTTATGGAGCACCTCACTGATGAGGAGATCAAGTCCAGTGTAATGGATGCTTGGGATGCGTTCTGTGATCGCCCCCTGGCGGAGCTGGCGGATGGGATTGGCGAGGTTGAATGGAGTGAGTTCGTGGTCATGGGCTACGACTATTGGCTGGCCTTCCGAAAGAGCGACTATTACCGCAATGCCTATGAAACCGTGGTCAACCGGTTGTTTCACCTTTATGGGGATCGCACGCTCGGCGAGCTGCTGGCAGAGTTCAATATTGACCGGGCGACGGTGATGACGGAGCTGGAGGCGGTGCTGCCACGGGTCCTGGAATCCCTGAAAGCGAATGGCTTGCTTGAGGGGATTGTACGGCGCCGGCTTGAAGGGTTCTATAACAGCGATGAAGCGCGAGCTGCGTTGGAGGGGTGAGGCTATGCGGGCGACTTGATAGGCCGCCCGCTTAGGGTTACGGCCCAGGCATCAGAAGGCAACGTTCACTCGGATGTAGCCCGGGATGCTGACCTCAGTGGGTGCCTCGGCCAGACCGTTGTTCGGTCTTGCCTGGATCATGGAAACGTCCAGAGTCACGTTCTGGTTGTACAGCCAACGGGCTCCCAGCATCAGGGAAGGGTCAACGCTGTCCCCGAAACGGTCTTCCCGGGTGGTCAGGCCGACTTCGATTCCGGGCTCAAAGCGGCCGAACTCGGTTTCGGGTAGTGTGTAATGGGCGCCCATTCCCAGGTTCAGGTAAGCATTGCTGGCATCATTCCGGGCTCCATCATCATAGATCAGTTCCGGGTTAAAGTTGAGTGTGAATCGCTCCACGTTGGTTGTGAAGGCGGCACCTGCTCCAAGGTTCGTAGTGCTCTCTTCCGGGTAGGCCGGCGGGTTGGCATCATCCCCGTCATAATGCGCCACGGCTCCGTAGGCAGCCCAGTTGACCGTGACGCCTTCCCCGGCCTGGAGTGGCCGCAATCCAACCTTGAACAGGGCTTCGTTCTGGCGGGTGCGGGGATTGACCCGGCTGTGATTCAGAACCAGTTCGGCGTTTGGGAGCCCCAGGCGTACACCAGCCCCGAAATCCTGGTCACCGCCACTGCGCAGGTCTACGGTTGCTCGTTTGTTGGCAGCTGTGGTGCCGCGCTCAAGCATGAAACCACGCGTGGGCTCGTTGTATTCCTGTGCTTGGGCCAGTGCGTTGCCGGCCATTGTAGCCGTTGCCAACGTCATTGTGGTGGCACGGAACAGCTTGTTCATGGCGTTCTCCTTGGTGTCGGGTGGGTGGATCCCTGGATATGGCGTGCAAAAGCAATGTAAACGCGGGCGCTGGATTGGTTCAATTAAACCTGTGACAGGAACCACATTTCCGTGGTTCCGGTCTGTTGCCGCCGTGCCACAGCGTTATCCTCGGGGCTTCCTGTTTCGTGGCAGTAAGGGAGAGTGACGACTATGTTATCCCGGTTTGTTGTGCCGTTTCTGGTTTGTCTGGCAATGCCCGCATGGGCTCAGGGGCCCTCCTTTTCCTTCGCGGAGGCGGGGGCGGCACTGTATCCCAATTTCGAGAGTGAATCCCTGTTGGGCGCTCACGCCCGGGGCAGCCAGATGCTGAGCACGGAGTGGTTCATGTTTGGCGGTCTCAAGGTGCTGACCGGGGATATTGACGTGACCTCGGCCCATGGCGGCGGTGGCTATCGCTATGCTCTGGACCACCGGACGGATGTCTGGGGCGGGCTGACGCTGGCGTATCAGGACATTGAGCTTGAGCGATGCGTGACCAATCCGCTTCAGGGCAATCGTTGTTCCAGTGTCAGCACGGATGACACGGCACCGGGACTGCGAGCGGGGTTGCGGCGCCAGTTGCACCGGGATCTGGAAATTGGGGCATCGGCGCGTTACGTCACGGGTGACATGGACTACCTTGGCGTCACCGGCACCGCCCGCTACCACTGGCAGCGCAATGTCAGTGTCGTGGCAGAGGCGGATTTCTACGATGGCAATTTCGGAGTCATTGGCGGTCTGTCACTGCATTTCTGATGCCGGGTCAGGGACAGTCAGGCCGCAGAACTCCGGTCGCCACTTTCGAACGGCACCCGGTAACGCTTGATGACCTCGCCGTTATCCACACTCTCAAGGGTTACATGGAAGCCCCAGAGCCGGTGCACGTGTTTGAGCACCTCCTGCGTCTCCTGATCCGCCATGGGGATCCCATCCACCCGGGTGTGGCGCAGCAGTAGCGAGCGGTCCCCGCGGGTATTCACGTTCCAGACCTGGATGTTCGGGTCCCGGTAACTCAGGTTGTACTGGCGGGCAAGCTTTTCGCGTACCCGCCGGTAACCGCGTTCCTCGTGAATGGCCTTGATCTCGTAGGCGTCATCCCCTTCCTCGTCGGCGATGGCAAAGAGCTTGAGGTCCCGGATCACTTTGGGGGACAGGTACTGCAGGATGAAGCTTTCGTCCTTGAAGTTGCGCATCGCGAAGTCGAGCGTTTTCTGCCAGTCACCGCCGGCGATGTCGGGGAACCATTCACGGTCTTCGTCGGTGGGCGTCTCGCACATGCGCTTGAGGTCCCTATAAATGGAGAACCCGAGCGTGTAGGGATTCAGTCCCGAGTAGTAGGGACTGTCAAACGGCGGCTGGTAGATTACGGCCGTATGGTTGTGCAGGAATTCCAGCATGAAGCCATCATCCACCAGGCCTTCCTCGTACAGGCGATGCATGATGGTGTAGTGCCAGAAGCTGGCCCAGCCTTCGTTCATGACCTGGGTCTGGCGCTGTGGATAGAAGTATTGGGCGATCTTGCGCACGATGCGAACCAGCTCGCGCTGCCAGGTTTCCAGCAGGGGCGCGTTCTTTTCGATGAAGTACAGCAGGTTTTCCTGGGGCTCCTCGGGGAAACGCCGCTGCTGGCTTTCAGGGTCGTCATCGTTGCCCATCTCCGGAATGGTGCGCCAGAGATCATTCACCTGTTGCTGGCGGTATTCCTCGCGCTCCTTCTGGCGACGGCGTTCTTCCTCAGCAGAGATCGGGGCCGGGCGCTTGTAGCGGTCAACGCCCTGGTTCATGAGGGCGTGGCAGGAATCGAGGATGGCTTCCACCTCGTCCACGCCGTAGCGCTCCTCGCACTCGGCCACGTAGTTCCGGGCGAACATCAGGTAATCAATGATGGAGCTGGCATCGGTCCAGCTCCGGAACAGGTAGTTGTTCTTGAAAAAGGAGTTGTGGCCGTAACAGGCGTGGGCAATGACCAGGGCCTGCATCGTCATTGTGTTCTCTTCCATGAGGTAGGCGATGCAGGGGTTGGAGTTGATAACGAGTTCGTACGCCAGTCCCATCTGGCCCCGGCGGTAGCCCTTCTGGGTCTGGACGAACTGTTTGCCGAAGGACCAGTGGTGGTAACCCACGGGCATGCCGACTGAGCTGTAGGCGTCCATCATCTGCTCGGCGCTGATTACCTCAATCTGGTTGGGGTAGGTGTCGAGCCCGAACTCGGCGGCGATGCGGGCGATTTCCCGGTCGTAAGCCTCGATCTGCTCAAAGGACCAGTCGGCGCCGCTGGATAGGGGCTTGTTCATGGCCACCTCCCTCATACGGTTTTCTGCTCGAAAAGTTTCCGGAAGACCGGATAAATCTCGCTGGCGTCTGACAGTTGCTGCATGGCGAAACGTTCCGGGAAGCGCTCCTGGACCGCTGAGTACTCTTCCCACAGGGCCTGGTGCTCGTGGGGGGTGATTTCCACATAGGAGTAGTACTGCACCAGGGGCAGGATCTTGTCCTGCAGCAGGTTGCGGCAGACGGGCGAGTCGTCGTTCCAGTTGTCGCCGTCCGAGGCCTGGGCGGCGTAGATGTTCCAGTCATCCGGTGGATAGCGTTCTTCGATGATGCGGTGCATCAGCTTGAGCGCACTGGAGACAATGGTGCCGCCGGTCTCGCGGGAGTAGAAGAACTCCTCCTCGTCCACCTCCTTGGCGGCGGTGTGGTGGCGGATGAACACCACCTCAATGCGCTTGTAGTTCTTCTGCAGGAAGAGGTAGAGCAGAATGAAGAAGCGCTTGGCGATGTCCTTGTGAACCTGGGTCATGGAGCCGGAGACGTCCATCAGGCAGAACATGACCGCGCTGGTGGCGGGTTTGGGGTCCTTGCGGTGCTGGCGGTAGCGCAGGTCAATCTCGTCGATCCAGGGGATGCGCTTGACCTGCCGACGCAGTTCGTCCAGTTCTGCCTGGAGGTCTTCAATCTGGCGCTCCCTGGAGAAGGCGGGATCGTCCGAATCCGGCTGGGCCTTCAGGGCCGCGATCTGCTGCTCCAGTTCCTTGATCCGGCGCTTGCGCTTGCCGGCCAGGCTGATGCGTCGGGCGTAAGCCTTGCGCAATGAACGCACGACGTTGAGCTTGGCCGGCGTGCCTTCACTGGTGAATCCGGCGTGGACGTACTGGTAGGCGTCCGCGCTCTTGAGTTTCTTGCGCACCAGGAAGGGCAGTTCCAGGTCATCGAACAGGAAGTCCAGGAATTCCTCCTGTGTGATCTGGAAGACAAACTCGTCCATGCCTTCGCCCTGGTCGCTGGCCTGGCCCTGGCCGCCCCCTTCGCCCTCGCTGCCGGGGGGCTTGGGAAGACGGTCACCGGCCACGAACTCCTTGTTGCCCGGGTGCACCATTTCGCGGTTGCCGCCAGCGCCGTGGTGGAAGACTGGTTCGTGGATGTCCTCCGCGGGGATACTGACCTGTTCGCCCTGCTCCATATCCGTTATGGAACGGTCATGAACGGCTTCCGAGACCGCCTTCTTGATGTGCTTGCGGTAACGGCGCAGGAACCGGTTGCGGTTCACCGCGCTTTTGCTTTTGCCGTTGAGGCGACGGTCAACAACGTGACTCATGCCCATGCAGACACCTGCTTACCCTACTGGGATTTCCGGACGCGCAGATACCACTCCGCCAGCAGCTTGACCTGCTTCTCGGTGTAGCCTCGTTCGATCATCCGGTCCACGAACTGCTGGTGCTTGCGCTGGTCCTCCTCCGATGCCTTGGGATTGAACGAGATTACCGGCAGCAGTTCTTCGGTGTTGGAGAACATCTTTTGTTCGATCACGCTGCGCAGCTTCTCGTAGCTGAGCCAGGAGGGGTTCTGCCCGTTGTTGCTGGCGCGTGCCCGCAGCACGAAGTTGACCACTTCGTTGCGGAAATCCTTGGGGTTGCTGATGCCGGCCGGCTTCTCGATCTTCTCGAGCTCCTCGTTGATGGCCGCGCGATCAAACATCTCCCCGGTCTCCGGATCCCGGTAATCCTGGTCCTGGATCCAGAAGTCCGCATAGGTCACATAGCGGTCGAACAGGTTCTGGCCGTACTCGGAGTAGGACTCGAGATAAGCCGTCTGGATTTCCTTGCCGATGAACTCCACGTACTCCGGCGCCAGGAACTCCTTGATGAAGCGCAGGTAGCGCTCGTGGGTCTCCGGCGGGAACTGCTCCTGCTCGATCTGCTTTTCCAGAACGTAAAGCAGGTGCACGGGGTTGGCCGCGACCTCGGTGGTGTCAAAGTTGAACACCTTGGACAGGATCTTGAAGGCGAAGCGTGTGGACAGTCCGTCCATGCCTTCGTTGACCCCGGCCGCGTCACGATACTCCTGGATGGACTTGGCCTTGGGGTCCGTGTCCTTGATGTTCTGGCCATCGTAGACCTTCATCTTGGAGTAGATGCTGGAGTTTTCCGGCTCCACCAGCCGTGACAGCACCGTGAACTGGGCCAGCATATTGAGCGTGTCTGGTGCGCACGGAGCGCCTGCCAGTGAGCTTTCGCGCAGGAGCTTGTCGTAGATCTGCTTTTCCTCGGTGACCCGCAGGCAATAGGGCACCTTGACGATGTTTACCCGGTCGAGGAAGGCTTCGTTATTCTTGTTGTTGCGAAACGTCTGCCATTCGGATTCGTTGGAGTGTGCCAGGACGATGCCGTCGAACGGGATCGAGGACATGCCCTCGGTGGTGTTGTAGTTACCTTCCTGGGTGGCGGTCAGCAGGGGATGCAGCACTTTGATGGGCGCCTTGAACATCTCCACGAATTCCATGATCCCCTGGTTGGCGCGGTTCAGGCCGCCGCTGAAGCTGTAGGCGTCCGGATCATCCTGGCTGTAGTCTTCCAGCATCCGGATGTTGACCTTACCCACCAGGGCGGAAATGTCCTGGTTGTTGTCGTCACCGGGCTCGGTCTTGGCCACTGCCTCCTGGTCCAGGATTGAGGGGTATTTCTTGACCACCCGAAACTGGCTGATGTCGCCGCCGTACTCGTGCAGGCGCTTGACCGCCCAGGGCGACATGATGGGCTTGAGGTAACGCTTGGGGATGCCGTACTCCTCCTCAAGGATGGGCCCGTCTTCTTCCGGGTCGAAGAGCCCGAGCGGCGATTCGTTCACCGGTGAGCCCTTGATGGCGTAGAAGGGAACCTTCTGCATCAGGTGCTTGAGTTTCTCCGCCAGCGAGGACTTGCCCCCGCCAACGGGGCCCAGCAGGTACAGGATCTGCTTCTTCTCTTCCAGACCCTGGGCGGCGTGGCGGAAGTAGGAGACGATGTTCTCGACCGCCTCTTCCATGCCGTAGAACTCGGAGAACTCGGGATAGCGCTTGATGACCTTGTTCTGGAAAATCCGCGAGAGGCGTGGGTCGAGGGAGGTGTCAATCAGCTCCGGCTCGCCGATCGCGAGCAGCATCCGCTCGGCGGCGGTGGCGTAGGCGGAGGAATCCTCTTTACAGATGCTGAGGTATTCCTCGAGGCTCATCTCCTCTTCCTTGGTTGCCTCATAACGGTCCTGATAGCGCTGCAATATGCTCATGCTTGGCCCCCTTGCTGTGACCTGGGAAGGCCCGGGCGGAACGCTGGCCGCACTGGGCCCCGCTGGTGTCAGTTCATCATGCCTCTGTTCCGGTAAGTTCTGTTTTCAATTATGGGTGAGCCGGCGCGGGTTGCGAGCCTCATTCGCATTTCTGTGACTCGTTCGCGACCGGGTGCTTTCTATTGAGACTAGTAGACGGTGGTGGGGTTGAACAGGGTGGTGTGGATTAAGGTTTCTGATCGGCGGGCCGTGTGAGCTACGATTCCGTTGTAGGGCACTGGTTTTAGTCGATGATCACTGCCAAGGCGGCGCGACGGTCTTTGTCGCACCAGACATGGGTCAGATCCGTTGCCCAGCGCTCACAGAGGCCTGTTGGCCACCGAGGGCAGACGCCGAGCCCGGGACATGACATCTAGCACACAGGCCAGACGTCGATCCCTATAGGTGGGAAACTGCTCAACGAATCCCTGCACACGCTTTTCCAGAACGTCATTGATCATGCACGGACGGGCTTTAGGTTGTGGGCGCTGGCGCGATGACATCCTGTCATCGCGCCTTCCTGAAAGACATTCTCGACCCCGGCATTTCGAGGTCGCCGGACGATTTAGACATAATGTTTCTGACCACTGATACGCAGATCGCGGCGAAATCGTCCAGAAATCCCACTCCAGTAAATCCTGTCAGATACCACCATGCTCACCAGCGGCTTCTCCGGTTTGGTCTCGGCCTAGCGGCACTTCCTAGTCGGGGCCTGTGTCATAGTTTCCGTTCCTTCAGCCATTCCATCTCTTCTATCCCAAGCGCTAGTGCCCTGGGGTCGCTACTTTCACCCTTCACTGAAGGGTCTCGAGTTGATTCATACTTAAAGGTGATCGTTACTTTACCATCATTCAGATTCGTGGGCATGGGGATAACCCGGCGACAGCAGTTCGCCGAGCCCTGATTCTTCTCGAAAACCCAAGTGTCTACATGGTCGTCGTTCACGGAAACATTGATTCGTTGTTCGGACACCGAGGGACCAAAGAAAAGGTGGAAGTACAAAGCGACTGCCTCTAAACGGGAGGCTTCATTCGCTGTTACTTTAAAGGATAGAGTGGACTCTGCACCATCAGACCAGACCCCCCAGCTTTCCGCGTACGACCAGCCAGAGTCCAGAAAACGATCCGCCTTGCCATCAGCAAAGGAAACGGGAAACCGAAGGTGGGAGGGAAGCTTTTCAAGTAACCCGCTGCCCTGTCTGTTGCTGCAGTCGATCTCAGATTCTATTTCCTTCATGTGGTCGCGCCAGAAAGCGCCACGGTCAAGCCAAGGATGAAAGCTGACCCGTTTCTCTGAATCGACTAATCGCCATATTGAAGCATTGTTAACGTTTGCCAGCTGATCGTTGCAGGCCAGGCGCTCAGCGTGCTCCCACGGGACCATTTTTTCAGCCATACCCTCGGCGGTTTTATGGTTATGCAAATGGGTTGCTCCGGCCAGGATGCCGAGGCATACCGAAAATACCATGACAGGTGTCACTTTTTGAAAGCGTATCGGCATTTGCTTCAACAAGGTGGCGATACAAAAACCGAGGATAGCGAAGCCCAGGAAAGAGGCCCTGCTGTCCAGGTAGCCGCAGGAAGACCCGTTGAGACACCAGTCTTGTGCCTTTTCGGTAATTGCCAGGGGCAGTGCCATGTACAACATGAGTGTCAGTGTTAAGAGGAATATTCCCGTAATAGGAACGGTTGCTCTTGAGGGTAAGTGGGCAATCAGGCGGCGGCTGCAAGCAAAGGTTATAAGGCCTACGGCGCAAGCCCCCAATAAAACCGGGAGCTCAGCGTGCGTCAGGGAGCGAATGTCCAGGTATGGAACCGTAGTGCCCGCGAAGACGTGCGCAAATGCGGTGTAGAGAACTTGGCCTGGATCCGAGAAACCATCGGGTTGATTGCCAACGTATTCCGACGGGTTGAACCAGCGGTAACCGAGATATAACGCCAGCACACCGAATGCCACGGCTGCATCAGCCGCGAGTCTGGGAGTGTTGACTGTCCACTTTCCCAGTATGCGTTTTTTCCCTGCCCCAGCTGGGCTTTTCAGGATCAGGGCATGTTCGGCGGCCATAAGCGCCGTTGCAAACAGTAAAGCATACTCGCTCACGAGCATGGCTAATGCCAATAAGAGGTAAATCCCGGTGCTGCTGATGGGGGGCAACCCGTTTTTTCGCAGAAGCAGAAGCCGCCCTCCCAGGATCATCAGAAAAGGGAGGGTATTCTGCAAGGGGTAAGCATTGGGGGGCATATGGCTGTAAGCCAGTGGGTGAAGGCTCAAGAGAATCAGAAAAAGGAGAAGCACCACCATTTTGCGATTCTCCTGAATCAATAGCCTGGCAACGTAAACGCAAAACACCAGCATTAAGCCGAAATGACCCAGTACCATAAGGCCACGTAACACTGGGTCGCCTGCGAGATAAGCCCCGACAGCATTGAGGGGCGTCATCAGGTAGTGACCAATGCGGCCACTAAAGGCCGCCATTTCTGAAGCGTTTTGCCAGACTTTGTCCCAACCCTCAATGTAATACCAGTAGAACATTACGTCGTCAGCGGTGAGGCGGTATCCCGACATGAAGTGGTTCCACTGAACCACGAGCAGTGCAGTAACCCCCGCCAGGATAAAAAACGCTTCTCGTTTGCTGGAAGGCTCGGTCTTGGTGCTGGAGATGCTTGCTTCTGAGCGCATGTGTCTCTTCCTGAACCACGTTTGAACTGACATTGGCTTTTTACTCAGCAGCGTTTGAACTCTGTGGGCCGGATGTCAGTCGGGCATGTCTGTAACGGCACCTTCAGAGGCGGAGTTCACGGTCTTGGCGTACTTGGCCAGGGTGCCGCGGCGGTATTTGGGGGCTGGTTTCTGCCACTGGGCGCGGCGTTGTTCCAGTTCGGATTCGCTGATATCAACGTCGATCCGGTTGGTTTCGGCGTCGATTGTGATGGTATCGCCGTCCTGGAGAAGGGCGATGGGGCCGCCGTCGACCGCCTCGGGGGTGACGTGGCCGACCACGAAGCCGTGGCTGCCGCCGGAAAAGCGCCCATCGGTGATCAGTGCCACTTCACTGCCCAAACCCCGGCCCATAATGGCGGAGGTGGGGGTGAGCATTTCGCGCATGCCCGGGCCGCCTTTCGGCCCCTCGTAGCGGATGACGACCACATCGCCAGCCTGTACCGTCCCGTCGTTGATGCGCGCCTGGGCTTCCTCCTCGGAGGGGTAGCAGCGCGCGGTCCCGGTGAAGCGGGTGCCTTCCTTTCCCGTGATCTTGGCCACGGCGCCGGTGGGTGAGAGGTTGCCGTAGAGCACGCGCAGGTGGCTGTCTGGTTTAATGGGGTTGTCGAAGCTGTGGATGATGTCCTGGCTTTCCGGGTAGGGCGCCACGCCTGCAAGGTTTTCGGCCAGTGTCTTACCGGTTACTGTCAGGCAATCGCCATGCAGCAGGTCACGGTCCAGCAGCATCTTCATCAAAGGCTGGATGCCGCCAATGGCCACCAGCTCGGACATCATGTACTGCCCACTCGGGCGCAGATCCGCGAGTACGGGGACGCGCTTGCCGATGTCGGTGAAATCATCCAGCGACAGCGCCACGCCAATGGTGTTGGCCATGGCCAGCAGATGCAGCACCGCGTTGGTGGAACCGCCCAGGGCGATGACCACGGTGATGGCGTTCTCGAATGCCTGGCGGGTCATGATGTCGGAAGGTTTGATGTCCTTCGCGATCAGATCCTGGACGGCTGCGCCCGCTGCCCGGCAATCCTCTTCCTTGGTCTTGGAAACCGCGTTCTGAGCGGAGCTGTCCGGCAGGCTCAGTCCCAGCGCCTCAATGGCCGAAGCCATGGTGTTGGCCGTGTACATGCCGCCGCACGAGCCCGGTCCGGGAATCGCCGTTTCCTCGATCTGCTTCACATCGATCAGTGATTTATCGCCCTTGGTGTAGGCGCCAACGGCTTCGAACACCGAGACCAGGTCCGTATGGTTCTCACCCGGCTGGATGGTGCCGCCGTAAACGAAGACCGAGGGCCGGTCCAGCCGCGCCATGCCCATGACCAGGCCAGGCATGTTCTTGTCACAGCCGCCGATGGTGACCAGCCCGTCAAAGCCCTCGCAACCGGTCACCGCCTCAACCGAATCCGCGATGATCTCGCGCGAGACCAGCGAATACTTCATGCCCTCGGTGCCGTTGGCGATGCCGTCCGAGATGGTGATGGTGTTGAAGATGACGCTCTTGCCACCCGCCTCATCCGCCCCGGCGCCCGCGTGCTCAGCGAGCTTGTTGATGTGCATGTTGCAGGGCGTGACCATGCTCCAGGTGGAGGCAATGCCGATCTGGTTCTTCTGGAAATCCTCATCCTGGAACCCCACCGCCCGGAGCATGGCCCGGCTGGCGGATTTGCCGACCCCGTCGACGATCTGGCTGGAATAGCGGCGGTTGTTGTCCTGGGCCATGGCTGAACTCTCTTTCCTGTGAACGTTTCGTTTCGGTTTACCGGCGTTCATCGTGGCGATGGAAGCAAGGGAGCGGGGAGTCCTGTCCCGGAATCGCCGCTCCCTTACCGCAACGAGCTGGAACGCTGGTATGGTTGTTCTGAAACCCGACATAGTACCGCGACACAGAACTCAGGGTAAGGGAATCCATCAATGTGGCAGCAACGCATTCTCCAGTTATCCCCCAAATCCAAGGGCTTCCACCTGATCACCCGCGAAGTCGTTGACCAGATTCCAGAGATCGCCACTCTCCAGACCGGCCTCCTGCACCTGTTCATCCAGCACACCTCGGCGTCGCTGAGCCTGAACGAAAACGCGGACCCCACAGTGCGCGGCGACATGGAGCGCCACTTCCAGCATGCCGTGCCAGAGAACGCGCCCTACTACGAGCACACACTGGAGGGGCCGGACGATATGCCGGCCCATATCCGCGCCGTGACCCTGGGGGAATCGCTCAGCCTGCCGGTTGGGCAGGGCCGGCTTCTGCTGGGCACCTGGCAGGGTATCTACCTGGGCGAGCACCGTCGCAATGGAGGTGCCCGCCGCCTCGTAGCCACGCTTAACGGCGAATGATCAGGAGCACCCTGTGATCCCGGACTATCTGAAAAAACGGCTCCAGGACTGGGAACGTTGGCTGCTGGAAAAGCCGGAGCGGGATGATCCCCGCGCAGTGGCCTTTGCCAGGCGTCAGCTGCGGGTCGCCTACGCGGTGATCCGGGACCTGATGGCAGGGCAACTCAACCTGCATGCCATGAGTCTGGTCTATACCACACTGTTGTCCATGGTGCCGCTGCTGGCTTTGAGCTTTTCCGTACTCAAGGCCATGGGGGTGCACAACCGGTTCACGCCAGTGCTTTACCAGTTCTTCGAGCCCCTGGGGCAGCAGGGCGCCGAAATGGCAGAGCAGGTCATCACCTTCGTGGACAACATCAAGGTTGGGGTGCTTGGCTCCGTTGGCCTGCTGTTACTGGTCTACACCGTCATCGCGCTGGTGCAGAAGATCGAGCGCTCGTTCAACATGGTCTGGCGCGCGCCCATGGGCCGCTCATTGGGCCAGCGTTTCTCCAACTACCTGAGCGTGATCACCATTGGTCCACTGCTGATGGTAGCCGGCATTGGTCTTTCGGCCACGGTTTTCGGCTCCGATACCGTGCAACAGCTGAGTGAGATCGAGCCCTTTGGCACCCTGATTGCGGTAATCAGTCGTTCAACGCCATTCCTGATCACGGTGGCGGCGTTCACCTTCGTCTACATTTTTGTCCCCAATACCCGGGTCCGCTTTCAGAGTGCACTGGTAGGTGGATTGGTTGCAGGGGTGGCCTGGCAGGCAGCGAGTCTGGCCTTCGCCACCTTTGCGGTGAACGCCAGCCGCTATGAGGCCATTTACTCCAGTTTTGCCATCGGGATTCTGTTGCTGATCTGGCTCTATATCAACTGGATCATTCTGCTGTCCGGTGCCAGCATCAGCTACTACCACCAGCATGAAGAAGCGATTTCCTCGCGTCGGGAGGTCCGTTCTTCTCCAGAGGTGGAGGAACGCCTGGCGCTGGCGTTGATGGAACGTGTGGCCAGAGCCTTCGATCAAAGGGATAACCCGCCGCGCCAGGAACTCCTGGCACTGGATTTTGGCATTCCCGGGGAGATTACCCAGCGTGTGAGCGACAAGTTGATCCGGTGCGGCATCCTCCACCCCGGCGGTGAGGATGGGGATGAGCTGATTCCCGGCAGTTCCCTGGACCGCATCCGTGTCAGGGATGTCCTGAATGCAGCCCGGCTGGATGAAGATGGCTTGACTGTTCGGTTGCCAGTGACGCTTGGGATTACATTTTCCGAGCTTGAAGACCCACGCCTGGAGGTCACCCTGGCGGCTCTTATCAGGAAGCAGGGTGGAGGAGGCTCTGGGTTCGTGCCTGTCCCCCGTCAGGGTGACGATTCCCCCTAACGAGCAAGGGAGTGACTATGACTGTTTTACTATGGGCTGCAGTGGCCCTGATCGGCACTGGCATCATCTGGAAAGGCAGTGGCCTTCTGGAGAGCTCGGCAGCGCGGTTGTCCGCCTATTACCAGTTGCCCGACATTGTTCAGGGCGCCATTGTGGTGGCAATTGGCTCCAGCTTTCCGGAACTGTCCACCACGGTCATTTCCACACTGGTTCACGGGGAGTTTGAGCTTGGGGTGGCCGCCATCGTGGGGTCGGCATTGTTTAATATCATGATTGTTCCGGCGGCCTCGGGATTGGCCAGCCGAAACCCGCTCGAGGCGAACCGGGACCTGGTGTACAAGGAAGCCCAGTTCTATATGATCGCAGTGGCGGTGCTGACGCTGACGTTTGCATTTGCCGCCATCTATTACCCAGTTGCCTCGGAAAACGCCATCAAGGGTGAAATCAATCGCTGGTTGGCATTGATGCCGATCGCGCTCTACGGCCTCTATGTGTTCGTTCAGTATCAGGACACGCTGGAAGGCTCCGAGGAGCTGGATGCGTCGGCCATCCGCGTTGGCCGTGAGTGGCTGAGGCTGGTGGCTGCCCTGGCCATCATCCTTGTCGGGGTTGAGGCCCTGGTTCGGTCAGCCATCAACTTTGGCGAGCTCTTCGGAACGCCGAGTTTCCTCTGGGGGATTACCGTGGTCGCGGCCGGCACATCCATACCGGATGCGTTCGTCTCCGTCCGGGCCGCCCGGGATGGGCGCGGGATCACCAGCATCGCCAATGTGCTGGGCAGCAATACATTTGATCTCCTTGTGTGTATTCCAGCAGGGGTGTTGATTGCCGGGACGGCCATTGTCAATTTCTCGGTGGCTGCGCCCATGATGGGGGTCCTGACCCTGGCCACCGTAATGCTGTTCCTGATGATGCGCACTCACATGGTCCTGACCCGTGGGGAGTCCTGGTTGCTTCTGGGGCTGTATGGGCTCTTCGTGCTCTGGATTACCCTTGAGAGCCTTGCCATGGTGAACTGGGTACCCGGCTTGCCTCCAATGGGATAGTCAGACTGAAAGCCGTTCAATAGGGCCGTTCACTCTCCCATCTCGTAGTAGTTGGTGTGTGGCAGCTGGTTATGCCGCTTGAGCGCTTTGAGGTTCTGGTCCCATTCCCTGGCCAGTGCCCGGGCGTTAGGGACAGCTTTGGAGACATAAAGGTGAACGTCCACACGGGTCAGGACATCCCGTTGCAGCCCGGAGAGCTTGTTCCGGGCAATGGTGGTATCAGCCGGGGTCATGTAATTGAGCAGGTAATCCGCGCGCCCGAACTGGATCATCCGAAGGGCCGATTTGTGCGTCCGCGCTTCGGTGGTCTGGATGGCATCACTTGCCTCTTCAAGACGCTCTCCAAGCCGGCTGTAGGAGTAGCCGTTCATCAGGACCAGGCGCTTGCCCCTGAGCGATTCTATGCCTGAAACCGGTTCCGTATCCTTTCGCCGGTAAACGGCGAGCGTAAGGGTTGTAGCGGCTTCCTCGGTTTCAATCGCGGTATCGGCCAGTCGTTGAAGCTTGGCGGCACCAAGGGTGAAGGCGGTATCTCCGGCGTCCAGTTGGCGATACAGGCGGGTAGCCGGGTGCTGGACAAACGTTACCGGCTGGTCCATCGCGCGGAAAACGCGGCGGGACAATGCCACTAGATAGCCTTTCGGATGGCCTTGGTCATCAAGGTAACCGAAGGGGGGGAAGTGGATGAAGCCGAATTCCAGCGGCTTTCGCTCAGGTTCCGCTGACGCTGATAATGTCATGAGCAGCACAAGCGCGGGAATGAAGCGGGCGCGGCTGGAGCGTGTCATCGATCACCTGGTGTTCAGCGGGGGCATGGGCAAAAGTGTCGCGAGGTCGTTGATTCTATCGACACCAACGCCCTGTGTCCTTGGGGGTGCGTAAAGAAATTCAAAATAGGGCCAGCTCAAGGGTAAAGGAGCACTCTTTAGACGTAAGGATAGCAAGCTCGGGGGCATGGCTGACCAGCAGGGTCGGCGGATCCTGTTAACACAGTCTCACAATACGTCTTGCGTGGGGCAGGGTTGAAGCCTGGAAACGTTCCTCGTTAGCCTGACGCCCCCGCCTCAGGGCGTTCTTACCAATATTCGGAACAATGGAGGTTTCAATGTACCTATGGAAAGTGGATTACGTTGCCAGTGACCTGCGAAACGGTCAGGTAACCCAGAACGAGGAGTTCAAGTACATCCTCGCCTTCAGCCTCATCGGCATCCTGGGCACCGTAATGGCAGCAGCGGGCGCGAGCGCTGTCCCAGGCTGGCTACGGGCCGTCGACCTGGCCATCATGATTGGGATCACCGTTGTTGGCGTTTTCTACTGCTATTACCGCAATCAGGCGTCGGACAATCAGGACTTCCTTCGCCGCTTCCTGTGCCTGAGCGTACCGGTGGCCGTTCGCATCCTGATCCTGGCGCTGGTCGTCGGTTTTATTGCGGGGCTTGTCGCTGGAATTGTCGCAGGTTCTGAAGGGGGTCAGCAGTCAGGCGAGAGTTCCCAAGCCAGGATGTTTATGGAGCTTGGAGTCAACTATCTGGTCCAGGTGGTTCTATACCTCTATCTCGCGCACTGGATCGCGGTTACTGGACGTAGCGCCGACCAGCCCGCTTCCTGAACGCTGACGTTCTGTTTTCCGGCGTGGGCAGTCCAGAGCCCATCTCAAGCGGTCTTTGGGGTGGGATAGCCGCCTAGTGCGATCTGGGCGGCCACTTTGTTGCAATACGTAAAAACCACATTTTTTGCTTGAATCTAACCCTTGCCTTCCCTACTATCCGCTTCCGCACAAATGCAGCAGGGGGCGAATGGTTTCGGTGCCGGATTCCGTATCCCTGCAAGACCGTGCTGCTACCAGGCGGTTTCCGCGCCGCCTGGGCTAAGCGAGCGATGGAATGCCCGATAACTCCCATTAAACAACTGAATGAAAGTAGAGAGGGCTCTAATCTTGAGACAAACACTAAAAACCCTGGCATTGCTCGCCGTGAGCCTGATGCTGGTGGCGTGCAACGATGATGACAGCAGTAACAGCAGCAATAATGACGAGGTCAGCGTTGCCGGCATCCCCGACTTCGCCAACATCGCGCACCGGGGCGCATCCGGGCACGCGCCGGAAGCCACCGAGCCCGCGTTTGAACTCGCCCAGAGCATCGGCGATGTGGACTACCTGGAATTCGATGTCAATCTCTCGAAAGACGGCGAGCTCGTTGTCATCCACGACACCACTGTGGACCGGACCACCGATGGCTCGGGCAAGGTCAAGGAGCATACGCTTGAGGAGCTCAAGGCGCTTGATGCGGGCTCCTGGTTCAACGAGGAATACCCCGAAAAGGCGAGCTCCGACTATGAGGGTCTTGAGATCATGACTCTTGATGAGGTCATTGACCGTTTCGGCGTCAACATGAAGTATTACATCGAAACCAAGTCGCCGGAGATGTATTCGGACGCGCTTGAAGAGAAGCTGGTGAATACGGTTGAATCCAAGGGCCTGGTGGAGCGGGACAATGTTGTGCTGCAGTCGTTCCAGCCGAACAGCCTGAAGAAAATGCACGAGATGAACGAAGACATCCCGCTGGTCCAGCTGGTCTATTATTGGCCCAAGAAGGATGAGGATGGCAATCGCACGAGCGACGAAATCACTGACTGGGTCAGCGGTTTACCGGCACCAGAAGATTTCAAAGCCTCTGACTTCGAAGCCGTGAGCGAGTATGCGGTTGGTTTGGGCACCAACCATGTCTATGGTGATCGCGAGATGTTCTCGCCGTCTTTCGTTCAGAAGGCGCATGATGCGGGCTTGCTCGTGCATATCTATACCATCAACGAGACGGATACTATGGAGACCCTGATCGACGAATTCGGTGTTGATGGGATCTTCACGAACTTCCCGGACCGCCTCGCGCAAGTCAGTCCCAGTAACTGAGAACCCAAAGCGTCGGCCAGTTTGGCCGACGCTTTTCCTGCCTTTGAATAGATCCAATTTTTTGGAGAGATCATTGCTTATAAAATCGCCGAACTAAGCAATACCGATTTCAATGGAATTGAGCAACGAGTAAGGTGGCGATGACTGAACCACGAAATATGCGTTTGTTGACACCGGCATCGTAAGCAATGGGATGGACTCCTCCTCACCTAACCGGCATCGAAGTGCCAAAATGGTGAGTGAACAGTCAACCATCGTGAAGA
>NZ_JBXAYL010000013.1:0-85492 GCF_056783195.1 Salicola sp. AFF1 | reverse complement strand
GAAAACCAAGACCTAGACTATGAAGGGTGGGTCAATTTTATTGGCCAAAGGTGGGTCAAAATAGATGGCCATTGACAGACGGGAACTGCGTTGGGGGCTGACAACCACAACCACAAGCAAGGGAACTTTCGTGATCGCCGTCCAGCCGGACTCGGCCGCTGAGCGGTTCGGGTTTCAATGGGGCGACCGGGTCGAGCAGTGGAACGGAGAGCCCATCCGGGATCATCGCCATGTGTTGGCGTTCATGCAGGAAGCGGAACCCGGGGCGCCGCAGGCGGTCGCGATCCAGCGCCGTAATGGCCGCTCAACCCAGCTTAAGGGGCCAGCGCCGGAATAGGTGGCACTCGGAAAGGCTTGTTACGGGGGGGTCACCCATTGCGGGCGGTTTTCTGGTGATGCCGATCAAGTGACCGACTACCCGGTACCTGACATCTACCCAGCCACCCAGTATCCAAGCTTGATGTCACTCAAAGATTGAAAATCTCCATCATCGCGACGCCCAGTATTAACAAACTTAAAGTGATCACATTGGCCACAAAGATAAAAACCAGATGGTAGCGTTGGTTCTTGGGTAAGGCCTTGACAATCTCGTGAAAGCCATTGCGCTTCGCCACATTGGGGAATAGCAGGCCGCCTCCATACGCCATAAGCTGGCAACCCCCAACCAACAACCCCATGTTCACGTAGGGCTCTCCTTTGGCCTCGCAGACCTTTTCATCAATAGGCTTTTGATAGCGGAAATGAAAATAAATAATATCCGCGATCCAAATAAACGCGATCGTTATGAAGGCCAAAAAAACGCCAATAAACACTCCGTCCAAGATAGTCACCCTACTACCTTCTGATCCTAGTTAGCTGGTTTCACCGTGGTTTCGTAGATTGCTTCCCCTCCTGCTTTTCCAAAGGCTCCCCCGCCCTGACTCCCAGCATATCCGCCAACACCACCAGCCACTACAGTACAGCCAAGGGCTCCGGGGCCGGTCCAAGAAAGGGCTACAGTGCATACGAGATAACTTGTAAGAGCTCCCCCAATTGTACCCCCAGCAATGCTCCCAGCCGCCCTGCCGGACTGTCCGTACTTAGTGCGGGCACACTTTTGAGAATCAGGATTCTTGGTGCAAACCTCAGCAATACGGCTGGCACTCACGCCAACGTCCAATGCCATGCCCACGTAACCGATCTTATTGAAATGGCGCGAAGCGCGAAGCAGGTTCGCCCGACTCTCTCTGAACTGCGGCAAGGGTTCGTCGGCGCCCTGCTGTTTGAACTGATGAAGGACGGATTTCGTGCTCAGACCCATTTGCGCCTTGATCTTACCTCTACCGGCTGCCTGACCGAAAAGCTCCCGCCGAAAGCTCCGGCTAAGCGTACGATCCACCTGACGAAAGATCCGGCTCCGCTCGTTGAAGAACCGAGGACCGCTAAGCCCGCCGGTCCTTCTGTACGTTTCGCGATGCAGCTGTTCCAGTTCACGAAACAATCCTTTCAATCGCTGAGCACGCGCTCTGTAGGAGTTGTTCAGCTGGCCAATGGCAATGCCTGCGTAGCTCGCCGCATCGTTGATCAAGGCATAGTAACGTGCAAGAAAACGACGATCTCTGCGGCTTTCCTGCGCGACCAACTCGTTGTGCGCCTGGGCGCGCTCGGCAAGCTGCGCTTCCCAGTAGGTGCACTGGGAAGGTTCCGCCGGCGTGACTACTACCATTTCGCCAATACGGACTTGTCCATCCTCAAAATGGCTGTTGATCCGCTTGAAATGCGTCAGTGTGTTTTGTGATGGCGCATCATAGAGTTGGAAGGCTTTCTCTTCCAGGGTCATATCCTGTTCGGAGATATGGAAGAGAGCTTCATCGGGAAGTTGTTGTTCCGTCATTGAGTGAACTCCTTTTCAGATCCTGCTGAGGGGCCAGCCCCCGCTCCTTTTTCGCGATCAGGTGTGATCCGGCCTTTCGCCCGAGGCATACCCAATCAAAGCGAAGGTTACCAAGGCCTGCAGCTTGGGTTCAAATTCCGCTAACCCGGATTTCTCATAAGAAGGAAGGACCTGGATTCAGGGGAAAAAGCGGCTTAAATCTTGGCCTTTACAATGTTCTAGGGTTCTTCTTTGGGGTTGTGGTTTACACCATGGGTGGAACGGATACTGATAACGGTGACAGGCCAATGGGCCTGGTTTTCGGACTTATGTTTATCCTGGGAGGATTGGTTATGCCGTTGAAGTTCTGACGCTTCAAACATGGAAATGCCTAGTTGCGGTAGGAATGCCGCCCCCTCACAGATCCTCCTCCGCCATCAACTCCCTGGCCACATCATGGATCTGCTCGCGCAGCCATTGATGGGCGGGATCCTGGCGGTAGCGCACATGCCACCCCAGGTGTACGGGGAAGGTCCCCAGATCCGCGGGTGGCGCCACAACACGCAGGCGCGGGTCGCGGACGAACCGCCGGCAGATCAGCTGGGGCAGTGTGGTGCAGTAGTCGGTGGTGGCGATCAACTCAGGGATGGAGAGAAAGTGGGTAACAGACACAGCCACGTCCCGTTCCAGGCCCTGGCGGCCGAGTGCCTCGAAAAGCCCTTTCTTGAGGCGTCCAGGCGGCAGCATGTTGACGTGCTTTAGACTCTCGAAAGCTTCACGCGTGAGCTGATCGCCCTGGAAGGGGTGGTCTGCCCGCAGCACGCAGGCCAACCCATCCTCCATCAACGGTTGGACCACCAGGTTGTCCGGTGGGTCCACAATCCGCCCCAGCACCAGGGCCGTGTCCCCCGCGGCCACCCCCGTCTCCGTGAGATCCGCCCCATAGGGAATGATCCGGATCTGGATGCCCGGCGCCTGGTCCTGCAGCCGCTCCACCAGCCGTGGCACGAAGACGTATTCCACATAGTCGTTGGCGGCGATGACAAACCGCATGGTCGTGGTGGCGGGGTCGAAGGTCTGCTGTTCCAGCACCAGGTGGTCAATTTCCTCCAGCGCCTCGCGGATGGCGGGCCCGATGGCGAGGGCTTTTTCCGTGGGCCGCATTCCGTAGCGCTCCCTGATGAACAGGGGATCCTGGAACAGCTCCCGGCAGCGGGCCAGGGTGTTGCTCAGGGCTGGTTGCGTCATGCCCAGCCGCTTGGCCGCGCGGGTCACGCTGCGTTCCTCAAGCAGGGCTATGAAGGTGCGTAACAGGTTCAGGTCATAGCGCATGGACATGTTGCATCAAAATATCTGGAATAACAGAAATAAATTAGCTGAATTTTAGAGGAAGCGCCATAGTGTTCACCAAATCAAACGAACCAGGGAGAAGCCCTTATGAGTCACGTTCTTTTTGTTCTGACCAGTCATGAACGCATGCTCAATGGTGAACCGACCGGCCTCTGGCTGGAAGAGTTTGCCGTGCCTTACCAGCAGCTGCGCGCGGCAGGCCACGAGGTAACGGTGGCGTCTGTTGCCGGCGGCGCGGTGCCCGTTGATCCCAACAGTGCCGTGGGCGAGGAGCAGGTCCGGGCCTGGCAGGATGCGATTGACCAGCTCTCCGACACCCCTGCCTTCGACACCCTGGATACCTCCGGTTACGACGCGGTCTATCTGCCCGGCGGCCACGGCACCGTCTTTGATATGCCTTACAACCGCAAGCTGCACGACCTGCTGTTTGCCTTTGAAAAGTCCGGTCGGGTGATCAGCACCGTGTGCCATGCACCAGCGGTTTTTGCCGGTATGCGCCAGGCGGACGGTGTGCCCTTTATCCAGGGGCGGCGTGTAGCGGCCTTCACGGACGCCGAGGAACACGCCGTAGGCGGTGCTGAGAAAGTGCCCTTCCTGCTGGAAAGCCGTCTCAAGGAGCTGGGTGCCGAGCACGAGGCGACGGATGACTGGCAACCGCTCGCCGTTCAGGACGGCAAGCTCATCACCGGCCAGAATCCGCAATCTTCGGCAGCGGTAGCGGAAAAACTGATCGCAGCGTTGCAGCAGTAAGCCCACGAATCACAACAGAGGGAGTTCCCACTATGTCTGAGATTGCAGGCAAAACCGTCATCATAACCGGCGCCAGCAGTGGCCTGGGTGAGGCCACCGCCCGAATGCTGGCTGACAAAGGCGCCAGGCTGATGCTGGCGGCCCGGCGTGAAGACCGGCTGAAAACGCTGACCGAATCCATCAACGCGGCGGGTGGCGAAGCGAGCTACCAGGTGGCGGATGTGACCGACCGCAACGCCATGCAGGCGCTGGCGGATCAGACCCGGGAAACCTATGGCCGTATCGATGTGCTGGTGGCCAATGCCGGGCTGATGCAGCTCGCGCCGCTGGACAAGCTCAAGGTTGATGAGTGGGATGCCATGATCGACATCAACATCAAGGGCGTTCTCTACGGCCTGGCAGCCGTCCTGCCGACCATGCGTGAGCAGCAGTCCGGCCATATCATCAATCTGTCCTCGGTGGCGGGCCATAAGGTCTATCCAGGGTCCGTGGTCTATTGCGCCACCAAGTACGCGGTCAAGGCGCTTTCAGAAGGGATCCGGCAGGAATCGAACGGTGAGCTCCGCGCCACCAATATCTCGCCCGGTGCCGTTGAAACCGAGCTGACCGACCACATTACGGATCCGGATGCCCAGCAAGCGGCCAGCGAGGTCTACGCCGTCGCGATCAGTTCCGACGCCATTGCGCGCGCCGTTACCTATGCCGTTGAGCAGCCTGGTGACGTGGATGTGAATGAACTCATCATCCGGCCGACGCAGCAGCAGCTGTAGCGTCGGGGCACCGGGGGGCCGTACTACCCCTTACTTGCTTGCATCCGGATGTTTCCTCAGTCTCTAATTGAGATTGGGGATGCGCATTGAACGAGGGAGTCTCTCAATGGTGCAGGAGCAAGCAAGTGTGCGGAGAGCGGTTCTGGACGATGTCCCCGCCATAGCGAGCGTGCATGTAGCCGCCTGGCAATCGGCTTACGCTGGCATCTTCCCGGATGAGGTCCTGGCCGCATTGTCCGTGGAAAACCGGGCGGCTATGTGGGAAAAGGTCCTCGCCGAGGAAAGCGATGCCAAGCATCTGTTCGTTGCCGAATCCGCGGATGCCGGAATCGTGGGGTTCGCGGCTTTGGGGCCGGAAGGAAGCGGGCAAAGTGATTACGAGTCCGAACTCTACGCGATCTATATTCTGGAAGCGTATCAGCGACAGGGCATCGGCTTGGCCCTCTTCCAGGCCGGGGTTAACGCCTTGCTGGCGGATGGGTTCCGTTCCATGATCGTCTGGGTCCTGGCGGACAATACGGCGCGGTATTTCTATGAAGCCCTGGGCGGTAGCCAGGCTGCAAGGCGCACGGTTTCCGTGGCGGATACGCGCTACTCGGAGATCGGGTACGGATGGGCCCCCCTCACCGCGCCGGCATCGTGACCCCGATAGGGCAATGGATATCCTCATTAAGCGCTATGCCAGGGGTGAGCTCACCCGCGAGGCGTTTGAACCGATGAAAGAGGATCTTGAGCGTTGAGGCCGGGGCGCGGGCGTCCTCTGGGCCTTCCCTCATCACAAACCCAGTATTCTGTGCCCGGCACAGAGAAGCGTTCATTGATCAGTGAGGTAGCATGAATTCCGTTATCGATCTTCTGAAATCCCACCGCTCCATTCGCAAGTTCACCGACGACAAGATTCCCCATGAGCTGTTGCTCGAGCTGGTGCAAGCCGGCCAGAGCGCTGCCACCTCCAGTCACATCCAGGCTTACAGCGTTATCCGTGTGACGAATCAGGCCAACCGCGAGACCCTGGCTGAACTGGCCGGCGGTCAGGACTACATCGCGAGCTGTTCGGACTTTCTGGTGTTCTGTGCCGACATGAAACGGCCCACGGACGCGGCGGAGCGCACCGGTGCCAATGTGGTGCGCGGCATGACCGAGCAGCTTCTTGTGGCAAGCGTGGACACCGCTCTGATGGCCCAGAACGTAGCGGTTGCGGCTGAGTCTGAAGGGCTGGGGATCTGTTACATCGGGGGCATCCGCAATAACCCCGAGGCCGTTAGCGATCTTCTCCGGTTGCCGGAGCACGTGTATCCCGTCTTCGGGATGTGCCTTGGCTATCCCGCGCAGGACCCGGAGGTGAAGCCACGCCTGCCGGTGGAGACGATCCTCAAGGAGGATTACTACAGCGATGACGCGGAGCAGGTCAATGCCTTCGATGAGACCATGCGGGATTACTACCGCGCCCGTACCGGGGGCAACAAGGACAGCAACTGGTCCCAGAACCTGACGCCTCTGTTTGATACCAAGCTCCGCCCCCACATGCGGGACTTCCTGGTGAGGCGTGGTTTTGAGATGAAGTGATCGGCCTCAAAGCGGCTGGGACAGGGCCGCCCTGTAGACCACGCTCTGGTTCCGGCCGCTTCGCTTGCCGTGGTAAAGCGCCTCATCGGCGCGATCCACGCACATTTCAAAGGACTCCCCGTGCTCCCAGAGCGCTATGCCACTGGTGATCGTCACCTGGATGGTCTGGTCATCCACCTCGAACACATGCTCGCTGATGGCCTCGCGAATCCGCTCGGCAACGTTGAAGGCCAGTGCCAGATCCGCATTCTGGAGCAGCAGAAGGAACTCCTCGCCGCCCCACCGGGCGAGCGTGTCCTGGTCCCGGATCTGCATTTGCATCGTGTTGGCGATCGTCCGGAGGACGGAGTCCCCAAAGCTGTGGCCATAACGGTCGTTGATGCTCTTGAAATGGTCCACGTCGATGATAATGGCCACCGCCTCGGATTGGCCCGTGTCGGGCTGGGCTTCCAACCCTTCGGTAAAGCGTAGTAGCCCGCGCCGGTTGGGCAGGCCGGTCAGATTGTCGGTCTCGGCCAGGGTCTGGAGGTTGCGCTCGGTGCGTTGGATGCTGTGGGAGTAGACGTGCAGGAGCATCGCGAGCAGCGTCAGCGCCAGGGTCATGTTCATATAATGCATGCCCTGGATCAGCGCGGGATCCAGCGGGTGCCAGGGCGTGGCGGTGCGCGTCCAGGCGCTGATCGCAATGTACACCAGGATTAAGGTGCCCATGACCGAGATCTTGGTCCGCTTGGTCACCTTGGGGCTGATGAAAATAAGCGGCGCCAAGCCCAGCACGTAGTAATGGAAGCCGCTTTCCCATCCTGTCACGCGGGAGGCGAGGGCCGCGTGCACAATGATTTCCGAGCCGGCAAGCACTAAAACGGGTTTGAAGTGCGTCACCTGTTCGGCCAATTTCGCACACAGGGTGTAAATGCTCACACTGAGGACGTTGAACGCGGCAAGGATCCATATTTCGAGTCCCACGAACAGCAGCAACAGCCCCAGGTGTACAAAGAACGCGGCGGTAACGCCGGATCTGACAACACGCTTCAGGCGGTCTGAGCCATTGTCCGGTTGCGGTGGCTGTGCCCGCGTTCCGGGAGGAGCCGGGCCAGAAGCGGTGAAAGCGCGAGGATTTTTGGCCATTGATGCATCCGAGGATCCGGCGTTTAGGGTCAAGGTTGAAAATTGATCAATGCCAAATAAGTGTAGGCAAGAGAACCTGTGGTTTCACTGTTTTCTGGCGATTACAAGACCAACGTGGAGGCCAGGAACAGCATCAGGCCCATGCCAATGATGTCCGTGAAGGTGGTCAGGAAGATGCTGCTGGCGGTGGCCGGGTCGGCACCGAAGCGCTTGAGCACCAGGGGAACCGCCACCCCGAAGATGCCACTGCCCATACAGGCGCCGATCATGGCGATGAAAATCACCAGCCCGAGCATGGCCGGGTTGGCGGAGTCGGTGGCTACGGCATAGGCGAACATGGCGATGCCGGCAATCACACCCACCACGGCGCCATTGAGCGCGCCCAGCAGGATTTCCTTGCGCAGTAACCGCCTGACCGGGTAGTCCTTGATCTGCCCCAGCGTGATGCCGCGCAGAGTGATTGCCAGCGCCTGGCAGCCGGTGTTGCCACTCTGCCCCGCGAGCACCGGCAGGAACGCCGCCAGGGCAACGATCTGGGCAATGGTGCTCTCGAACATGCCCACGACAAATGCGGCGGCAAAAGCAGTGATCAGGTTCACCTGGAGCCACGGGTGGCGCATGCGGAAGGCGGCGAAAACCGGCGTATTGATCTGCTCTTCCTTCGCCACACCGTACTGTGAGCCAGCCTGGCCGCTCAGTTCCGAGGCGATGCGCTCATACAGCTTTCCGCCTCGCACTTCACCCACGACACGCCGGTTCTCGTCCACGACGGGGTACAGGCGGTAATGGCGCTGAAGGACATCCCCGACCGCGCTCTCGATGGGGGTGTCCTGGCGAAAGGCAAAGGGCTCCGGCGCCATGACGCCTGACAGGGCTTCGGAAGGCTTGGCGAGAATCAGGTCGCGCATGCCCACTACGCCTACAAGGCGGTGGTTCTCGGTCACAAAGATGTAACTGATCTCGGACACATCAACGCTTTTCACCATGAAGGCCAACGCTTCAGCCACGGTATGGCTGGCCGGCAGTGTCGCGGTCGGCGGTGTCATCAGTTCACCGATGGTGTCTTCCATGCCGGACAGCACCGCGCGCGTCGCCGCATCGTCCGGAGCGGCTGCTTCGCCCAGGTGGGAGGCCGTGGTCAGGGCCTGATCCGTGGGCAGCTGCGAGAGGATGAACTGGATGTCGTCCGTCGGCATCCGGACCAGTTCCTCGGCGGCGTCCAAGGGGGGAATAGCACGGATATGCTCGACCCTTTCGGTCAGTTCCCTGTTCTGTGACATGGCTTGGCCCAGCACGACTGAATGAAGTGTGGTCAGACTATAACAGGGGGATCAGGACAGGGCGACTGGCACCGCGATTCGCCATGGGCGCGGAAACGGGGTGGTTATGGCGTCTTGACGCAGAGGGAAAGGATGGAAACTGGAGGGAGACAGGGCGGCCCCTGAAGACAGAGGGCCGCCCTGGACGGGACCTGGATCAGAAGTAGTAATCCATGGTCACGTACATCGCGTCGAAATCGGCTTCGTAGATATCGCCGTTGCGGCCAATATCGCCGTTTGATTCGAGGTATTCAAGATAGACCCAGCCGGGGCCGTAGTCATAGCGAACACCGGGTGCCACGCCGTGAACGGTGTCCGCATTGTTCCCCTCTGTATCCGTGGTCGCCGCCGTGGCATCAATGTAGGCGAACCAGTTGCCAACGCTGTAGCCCCCCTGAAGCGCGTAGCGGGTGTTCTCCACATCATTGGCCATGTTGGGGATGTCGCGGTCAACCTTGATGACTTCCGCTTTGGCGGTAAAGGGGCCGTATTCCCCTTGATAGTAGGCGGCAAAGGCCGTGTGGGAGCCGTCGTCCAGGTCCGTGCAGCTTGTGCCGCAAGCGTTTGCGTGATCGCTCAGGTCCTGCAGATTGCCGGCTTGAGCGGAGAGGCCGAACTGGCTGCTTGCGCCATCATGGCCGAACGTGTAGCTGGCATCGAGCACGCCGGTCTGTGTTTTCCGGTAAGTATAGACCTCGTTTCCTTTATCGTTCTCAATTTTTGAGCCCCAGTGCCCATTGTCGTCAACGGTGTCCGTGCTGGTTTCGCCCCAGTCATCCTGGTGGAAATAGGCGATGGCCAGGTCGAAACCACCCGCATTGCCGGTGAACTTGGCACCGATGTCCATCTGGTCGCCATAGCCGCCCTGCAGCATGTCGCCGGGCCAGAAGTTGACGGTCTTCCAGCCAAACGGAACCTGGCTCTTACCAATCTGGACTTCCCAGTTTTCACCGAGGCTGCGACCCACCCAGAGTTTGTGGATTGAGGTATAGCTGCCCGTGGAGTTGTTGTCCGGATCGGAAAAGCTGCCCGGCCCAAAACGTACTTCGGAGGATAGTTTCCAGGGGCCATCATCCTGGGAGTGGCTGCCGTACAGGATCAGGGATTCGCGGCCGATATCGCCACCGGTTTCTTCGTCCAGGTCGCTGTTGTAAGCCGGCGATACGAAATCCGAGTCTGACACATAACGATAGTTAGCCCAGACCCCTGCGGAAATATTGGTCGTTGCGACGGCCAGCGAGGGCGCTGCCGCTGTTACGGTGGCTGCTATTGCAGCCCCTAACAGATTCTTTTTCATTACATAACCTCCTTTTGTAAGGGATTGCCGAAATTCAGCGTTGCGGAGGGTAAATTTATTTTAATTGAACGTCCAGTCAAAAAAGCGGCGTGACGTTACAGACTGTAATAGGTCGTGGTACGGAGGCGGCCTCTGGAAGAGCGGGGAGGTCAGCCGTCAGGGGGCGTCAGTGTCTTCCTGTATCCACTCCACAATGTGGTCTTCGTAGTCTTCGGGATCCACGATGGGTTCGGGCAGAACGCGCCCCTGGACGGATATACCGGCCGTGTGAACGGTATCGCGGGAGCCGGAGACCAGGTGGTGCCACCAGGCCAGGCCCCGTCCCTCGGCAATCCGCCGGTAGGCGCAGCTCTTTGGCAGCCAGTCACTGTGGCGCGCAATCCCGGGGGTTACCTGGAGGCAGTCCGGCACTTGCTGCAGCCGGCCAGGGTAATCCGAGCACAGGCAGGTGCTGCAGTCGAGCAGGCGGCAGGCGATCTGGGTGGCGTAGACATCACCGGTATCCGCATCCTCCAGCTTGTGGGTACAGCAGCGGCCACAGCCATCACAGAGCGACTCCCATTCGGTTTCGCTCATGGCTTCCAGTGATTTGCGTTCCCAGAACGGTGCTGCTGTATCGGCAGGGGCCATGGTGGGTCTCCCAGTGTTTTGGGTGAGGATAAGGCGCGCGCCCCGTGCCTTCAAATGCTTGTTCCCGCACCGCTGCTCCCCTATCCTCGAATGCTCTGGATCGTGGCCAACACACACAAGGAGTCCTCCATGCTCGAATCCGTCCTGCAGCACATCGACAACGGCCTTGAGGCGTCCATTGAGCGCTGGTCCGAATTGCTGCGCATCCCCAGCGTCAGTACGGACCCGGCCTATGAGGGCTCCATGCGCGAGGCCGCGCAGTGGTTGAAGGACGAGCTGGAGCCCCTGGGCTTCCGTATTGAGATCCGCGAGACCGAGGGCCACCCGGTGGTGATCGGCCATTACGTGGGCCCCGCCGATGCCACCCATGTGCTGTATTACGGCCACTACGACGTGCAGCCCCCGGAACCGCTGGCGGAGTGGCGCCATGAGCCTTTTGAGCCAACGCTGGAGGACAGCCCTCATGGCCGGAAAATGGTTGCCCGCGGGGCGGTGGATGACAAGGGCCAGCTGATGATGTGGGTGGAGGCCCTGAAGGCCTGGCACGCGGTGCATGGCAGCCTCCCCATCCAGGCAACAGTGTTGCTGGAGGGCGAAGAGGAGGTCGGCAGCAAGAACCTGCGCCCGGTGCTTGAACGGTACCAGCAGGAGCTGAAAGCGGACGTGTGTGTGGTCAGCGACACCGGCATGTGGGATGTGGATACACCAGCCATTACCTACACGCTGCGCGGCCTGCTCTATACCGAACTGACCTGCCGTGGGCCCAGCCATGATCTCCACTCCGGTTTTTACGGTGGCGCCATTGAAAACCCCATCAATGGCCTGACGCGGGTCCTGGGGGCACTCCAGGACGGGCAGGGCAGGATCCAGGTGCCCGGCTTCTATGACGATGTGGTGGAGCCCTCGACGCAGGAGCTGGCCGCATGGCATGCCCTGAACATGGATGAGGCGGGCTTCCTCGGCTCCGCCGGCGTAACCACTCCGGGCGGGGGCGAGGCCGAGCGCAGCCTGCTGGAACGGCTCTGGTCGCGCCCGAGCTGCGACATCAATGGCATCATCGGCGGCTTCACCGGCACCGGGGCCAAGACGGTGATCCCCCGGGAAGCCAGCGCCAAGGTCAGCTTCCGGCTGGTGCCGGACCAGGACCCGGAGCGCATCATTGAGGGCCTTCGCCAGTTCATCGACGCCCATACACCGGAAGGATGCGCTATTGATCTCACGGTGCATTCCGCGGCCCCCGCCATCCGGATTCCCACCGGCTCCCGCTACCTCAAGGCGGCATTGAGCGCCCTGGATGAGGTCTACGATCATCAGCCGGTACTGCTGGGCAGTGGTGGCTCCATTCCCATCGCGGCCTGGGCGCGGGACATTCTGGGCATCGACACCCTGCTCATGGGGTTCAGCCTGGAGGACGATGGCATGCACAGCCCCAATGAAAAATTTGAGGTGACCTGTTTCCATCGCGGGATCCGGGCCCATGCGGCACTCCTGGAACAGCTTTGCTGAACCCTCGGCAGGTACCAGCAAGCAGGGACATGGCTCACTGTCTATACTGGAGTCTGTAACGCACAGGCTCAGGGGTGACGATGAGCAGGGTTGCGCTGCACCATTGGAAGGCATGTCGAAGCGCCATGGGCATCATGCTCGTGTTCGCGCTCCTGCTGACCACTGTGCCCGATGCCCACGCGATCACGGTGCTGCCGGGCGCTGAAAGCCAGATCCCTGCCAACAGCCTGCAGTATTGGCCGGAGCCGGCTGAAGGGCGTGTGGCCATGCCCGCCATTCTCGCCGGTGAGGTCAGTCCTGACTGGTCACCGGTGGCAGCGGCCGCAGCCAATTTTGGCTACAGCCGTGGCGCCTATTGGTACCGAATGCGGCTGGAGAATCCGCTTCCAAGCGCAACGGAGCGGTTTCTCGAGATTGATTACCCCCTGCTGGACCACGTTGAGTTCTACCACGTCCGTGATGGCCGCATTGTTGAAAGCGAACGGACCGGCGACGACTATCCCTTCCACTCCCGCGCCATGGCGCACCGGACTTTTGTCCTGCCGGTGACACTCAAGCCCGGGTCGGTAAGCCAGGTCTTCCTCCGGGTCAGAACATCCGGCTCCCACCGGGTGCCCCTGATCTTCTGGGAGCCCGAGGCGTTTTACGAGGCGAATGAGGCGGACATGGTCGGTCGCAGCATCTTCTATGGCATGCTGCTGATCATTGTCGTGTTCAATATCTTTCTTTATGCGGCATTACGGGAGCCTCGCTATCTCTACTATGTGCTGACCAACGCAAGCTTGCTCGTTCTAATGGTCAGCCTTCATGGCGTTGCCTTCCAGTTCCTCTATCCGGACCATCCTGAACTCAACAAGCGCGTGACCCTTGTCAGCTCCGGCATGATTGCGCTTTTCTTCAGCCTGTTTGCGCGTACCTTCCTTGAGATCACGCCGGATATGCGCTTCCGGCGCGGTGTCTTCCATGGGCTGACCGGGGTTACCGCATTGAACACCCTGGCGGCGTTCTTCTTAAGCTATGAGGTGTCCACGCGGCTGTCGGTGGTGCTGGCCGGCGCCGTGAGTCTTGTCATGCTGCTGATTGGCCTGGTGATGATGGTTCAGGGGCACAGGACGGCCCGGTACTTCATGGCGGCCTGGGTCATGCTGTTATTGGGGGGGGTGGCCTGGCTGTTGATGCTTGCCGGAATAGTCCCTTCGAACCTTGTAACCACGCATGGCATCGAGTTGGGCGCGGTCCTGCAGGCCCTGGTGCTGACGTTTGCGTTGGGGCAGCGTTTCAGTCACGAACAGCGGGCCCGCCGTGAGGCCATGAAAGAACGTGAATCAATGGAACAGAGCCTGTTGGAGCAGGCACAGCACCATGGGCTGACCGGTTTGCCGGGGCGCAGCCTGCTGGAAATGGTGTTGGGGGAAAGTATTGAACGGGTGGCGGATCGCGGGGATTGTCGCCTTGCCCTAGTGCTTGTGCATTTTGGCGGTTTTGATGACATCAATAAGACCCTGGGGCATGAGAATGCGGACCAGCTGCTCTATCAGCTGGCCTGGCGGATGAATGAGGTTGTGCTTCGCCTGCCGGATTCGATCATCATCGAAAAGGCCGATAGCGGTCCCTGTTCCGTAGCTCATGTGGAAGGCATCACCTTTGCCTGCGCCTTTCATCCCCGCGATACCGAGACCATGTCCGGCCAAACGGCAACCTTGATGGAGTCGCTCCGCGAACCGGTGGCGTTCCGGGGGCTCAGCCTGGATATGCGCATGGTCGGGGGGTGTTCCTTCTACCCGGATGACAGCCCCGATACCTCAACGCTTTTGCGCCACGCCTTTATCGCCTTTGATCAGGCGGACAGCGGTGGTAATCATGTGGCGACCTATACGGAATCCATGAATCCCTACAGTGAGCGCCGCCTGACCCTGATGACCGAGTTGCGGCGGGCCATCAACGAGGACGCTCTGGAGCTGTATTTTCAGCCTCAGGTGCGGCTGAGCTCCGGGGAGGTGTGCGGCTTCGAGGTGCTGTTGCGCTGGAATCATCCGGAGTACGGGGCGATCCCGCCGGATGAGTTCATTCCCATGGCGGAACAGACGGGCCTGATCCGGCCGCTTACCCGGTGGGTCCTGGATCGCGCGCTGTTGTTCTGCGCCACCATGGACACCGCCGGTTATCCGGTGCGCATGGCGGTCAACATATCGGCGCTGAACCTGGAGGAGCCGGCATTCGCGGACCAGGTGCTGGCCATGCTGCAGGCGCGCGGTTTGCCTGCCGGACGACTGATCCTGGAAGTGACCGAAACCGCCACCATGATCAATCCCTCCATAGCGTTGACGGCGTTGCGCGGGCTCCATGACGCGGGGATCCGGTTGGCAATTGATGATTTCGGTACGGGGTATTCCTCGCTTTCCTACATCCGCAAACTGCCCGTGCATGAGATCAAGATCGACCGTTCCTTTGTCAGGGAAATGGATGCCAACCAGGAGGATGCGACCATCGTGCGCACCACCATCAACATGTGCCATGACCTCGGATTTGAGGTGGTTGCCGAGGGTGTGGAAAGCGATGACACCTCACAGCTTCTGCACACCATGTCTTGTGACATCATGCAGGGCTACCACCTGAGCAAGCCCATGCCGGAGGCTCAGGTGACCGGCTGGCTTGATACCTGGTATCAAGCCAGCCGTGCCGACGGCTGAAGCCGCGTCCGGCTCCCTCCCGTTAAACCATACCGCGTGATAATGCGATTGATTATCGTCCATGTTACCATCCGCTGAATCGGTTAAATGCCGATCCAGGCAGCTGGTTCCAATCGGACGCCTCCCATCCTGAATCAGGGCGCACGTGGTTCGCGTGGTTAACGGGGTTTATGGCTGCGCATTCGTCATCGGGGCCACTCTTTCGGGGCTCGCGGAAAAGGTTGGTCTGAGCGCTGTATGAGAGACGGATTTCGACAGAGCATGGCATGGCTGCATACCTGGTCCGGGCTGGTGGTCGGGTGGGTGCTGTTCTTTGTCTTTGTCATGGGTTCCGCCGGGTATTTCGAGGACGAGATTACCCGCTGGATGAAGCCGGAATTACCATTGGAGACCCCGCCCCCCGCCTTTGAACAGGACGCCCTGATCGACAGGGCGCTGTCGCGGCTGACCACGGTGGCGCCAGAGGCAACCGCCTGGCGGGTGATTCTGCCTCATCATTCCCGTTCGCCCAGGGGATGGGCGGATTTCGGCATCCAGTGGCGGACGCCTCCTGAGAATGGGGAAGGGCGCGGGGCGCGCCACAGTGAAACGCTGGACCCCAGCACCGGTCAGCCCGTGGAACCGGTCAGCGCGCGGGAAACGGGCGGTGGAAGCCAGCTCTATCGCATGCACTACGCACTGCACTACATTGACACCGCCATTGCGTACCGCATTGTCGGTGTTTGCGCCATGCTGATGCTGGTTGCCCTCATAACGGGGGTGATTACCCACCGCAAGATCTTCAAGGACTTCTTCACGTTCCGGCCCGGTAAGGGCCAGCGCAGTTGGCTGGATGCGCATAATCTCATCAGCGTGATGGCATTGCCGTTTTTCCTGATGATCACCTACAGCGGGCTTGCGTTCTTTGCCACCACGTACCTGCCAGCCGGCATCGCCGTCACCTACGGGACCAGTGAGCAAGCGCGTGAGGCGTATTTCGATGACCTCCTGGAGCGAGGGGAGGGCAGTGCCGGGCCGGTTTCCAGGCCCGAGGCCCCGGTGGCGCCAATGGTGGCTCAGGCGGCCTCGGACTGGGGCGAGGGTCAGGTCCGTGCGGTGCGGGTGCGGAATCCGGCCCAAGCCGGACTTACGGTCGGCGTGGAGCGGGTGCGGGGCAGCCGGTTGCGTTTCCACAATGACGTCGTGCGTCGCTTTGACGGCCAGACGGGAGAGCGGCTCCCGCCCGAGCCGGGTCTCAACGCCACCGCGGCCACGACGCGGACGCTTTTTGCCCTGCATGAGGGCCTGTTCGCCGGGCCCATGCTGCGCTGGCTGTATTTCGGTTCCGGCTTGCTCGGGTGCGGGATGATCGGCACCGGGCTGGTGCTCTGGACGGTCAAGCGCCGCCGCCGGCACGGCACCCAGGGGAGGGGCCTGCAGCTGGTGGAGGCGCTCAATGTGGCGACCATCGCCGGGCTTCCGGTGGCCGTGGCGGCCTATTTCTGGGCCAACCGTCTCCTCCCGGTTGGCATGGAGGCACGCGCCGCCTGGGAGGTGCACTGCCTCTTCCTGGTCTGGGGCGAGATCCTGATCTATGCGTGCTTTCGCGACACCCGCCGGGCCTGGGTGGAAGTACTCGGGCTTGCCGCTGTCGCCTTTACCCTGGTGCCGGTTATCAACGCGCTTACCACCAACCGTCACCTGGGCGTTACGCTGCCGGCGGGTGACTGGGGACTGGCTGGACTGGATCTCACAGTGCTGGGGCTGGGGTCTCTGTTTGGCCTCATGGCCGTGAAGGTGCGTCGGCGCTGGCTGGGTGTCGCGGCGCGCGTTCGTGGCTCGGGTCAGGCAGCCACCGGCCTGGGGGAGGCGGCATGAAGGGCACCTCGACGCAGGGGGCAGGATACCGCCTGGCGGTGGCCGCGCGGGTACTGGCGGCGGTGGTTGGCGGCTACGCTTTAACGTCCGCGGCGACTGTGCTGCTGGCTCTGGTTTGGCCGCTTCCTCAGGCCCAGGCGGTGGCAGCCGCCAACCTGCTGGGTTTCGTGTTCTATGCCCTGATCATTCTATGGAGCTTCAGTGTCCAGCGCCTGCGCACCGTCTGGGGAGGGCTGGTTCTGGCGACGGGGGGCTGTACGGTCCTGGCCTGGGCCCTTTTGCCGGGGGTGGCGTGATGCTGGGCCACGGCGTGGTTGCCGTCGTGAACGCACTGGGGTTAACGGCCCTGGCGTTGGCCATGGCACGCCACGGTCACCAGATACTGGGCCGATCGCCGACCGCGTTACAGCAGTTTCGGTGGCGGATCGCCGGCAGTAGTCTGTTGGCCCTGGGCTGGCTTTCGGCCGTCGTGTTTTGGGGGTATGGCATTGGTACCGTAGCCTGGGTGGGCTGGCTGAGCGTGGTCGGTCCGCTGCTGGCATTGTGGCTTACACGCTGGCAACCAACCCAGTCCAGCAAGCGCAAGCCTAAGTCACCGGAAGCGCAAACACCGGCTCCTGAGCCACGTAGTCCCGGGCGCTTGCTCACCTTCGTCCTGATAATGGCTGTATTGCCGGCCGCCGCGATCTGGCTGCTGCCGGGATGATCCTCTAACCTCCCGCGCCACCACCGCAATGGATCAGGCCCCTGATTCGGTTCCTTGATGCACGCGATAGGGATGCGGTATCGGCGCGCCGCCCACCATGTACTGTGACATCCATCAAGGCTATCATCTGAGCAAAGCCATCCTGTAGGCGAGAGCTGAAGCCCCATGTCGTTGACCGAGACCGTACCCGTGCCTTGCCCATGCTGCGGGGAAGTGATCAGCGTTCTTGTTGATTGCTCTCTGGGCGACCAGACTTATGTGGAAGATTGTTTCGTCTGCTGTCAGCCACTGGTGATGACGGTCTCGGTGGACCCCGAGACGGGCCAGCCCGCAGTGGATGCCACCCCCGAAAACGCCTGATCCGAGGAGAGCCCATGCTCGCACCTGCCACTGCCTTTTACGCTGTTGTCTTTGTCGTCCTGAAGCTGATCCTTGTATGGCGGGTTGTGGCCCTGCGCCAACAGCTGGGTGTGGGCGTGGGCGACGGGGGGCATCACGAACTGAGCGTGGCCTCGCGGATTCATGGCAACTACATTGAGTCCATGCCCCTGATGCTGGTGCTGATGTTCATCGCGGAGATGAACGGGGTTGCCTATGCGGCCCTTCACACGGTGGGAGGGCTTTTCCTGGTGAGCCGTGTCGCCCATGCCTGGGGCATGTACGTTGCCCAGGGGCGCTGGCATCTGGCCCGGGCTGCGGGCGTTCTGGGCACCTGGTTAGCGTTGCTCGGGGTTTGCGGTCTGCTGGTGTACAACGTGCTGACGATTCGTTACTGATGGAAGCGCCCTGTAAGGCGTTTCGGTTCACACCTACAGTTCTGCGTTCGTTTCCAGTACAATCCGCGACCGATCCGGGCCGTTTCCAAGCTACCTGTCTGGTATAATCGGCCCATCGAATAACCCTACCAAGGGAGGATGCCATGTCGCCTGTCGATAGTTTCAAGACCGCCCAGACCCTCGAGTCTGGCGGCAAACAGTACCGCTACTACAGCCTGCCGGAAGCCGAAAAGCACCTCGGTGACCTGCAGCAGCTGCCCGTTTCCCTCAAAGTTCTGCTTGAAAACATGCTCCGTCACGAAGACAACCAAACCGTGACGAAGGATGACATCGAAGCCGTTGCCGGCTGGCTGAAGAACCGCTCGTCCAGCCGCGAGATCCAGTACCGCCCGGCGCGTGTGCTGATGCAGGACTTCACCGGCGTGCCCGGTGTCGTGGACCTTGCCGCCATGCGTGACGCGGTCAAGAAGGCCGGTGACGATCCCGAGAAGATCAACCCGCTGTCGCCGGTGGACCTGGTCATCGACCACTCCGTCATGGTCGACCAGTACGCCACCTCCGATGCCTTCCGGGCCAACGTTGACATCGAGATGACCCGTAACCGCGAGCGTTACGAGTTCCTGCGCTGGGGCCAGGAAGCGTTCGATAACTTCCGCGTGGTTCCGCCGGGCACCGGCATCTGCCACCAGGTCAACCTCGAGTACCTGGGCAAGGTTGCCTGGACCAAGGAGCAGGACGGCGAGACCCAGGTCTACCCGGACACCCTGGTCGGCACCGACTCCCACACCACCATGATCAACGCCCTGGGCATCCTGGGCTGGGGTGTCGGCGGCATCGAGGCGGAAGCCGTGATGCTGGGCCAGCCCATCTCCATGCTGATCCCGGAAGTGGTCGGGTTCCGTCTGACCGGTTCCATGAAGGAAGGCGTGACCGCCACCGACCTAGTCCTGACCGTGACCCAGATGCTGCGTGAGAAGGGCGTGGTCGGCAAGTTCGTCGAATTCTACGGCCCCGGCCTCGACAACCTGCCGCTGGCCGACCGTGCCACCATCTCCAACATGGCACCGGAATACGGCGCGACCTGTGGTTTCTTCCCGGTCGACAACGAGACCCTGAACTACCTCAAGCTCTCCGGCCGCAGCGACGAGCAGATCAAGCTGGTTGAGGAATACAGCAAGGCTCAGGGCATGTGGCGTGATTCCAGCAAGCCGGAGCCCAAGTTCTCCGATACGCTTGAGCTCGACCTGGGCGATGTGAAGGCCTCCCTGGCCGGTCCGAAGCGGCCCCAGGATCGGGTTGATATGCCGGCGATGAAGAGCACCTTCGAGAAGCTGCTGGATGACGCTGGCGTTGAGGACAAGGACAAGCGCGTGCCGGTCAAGGGCGAGGATTATGACCTTGGCCATGGCGACGTGGTGATCGCGGCGATCACCTCCTGCACCAATACGTCCAACCCGAGCGTGCTGATGGCCGCCGGCCTGGTGGCCAAGAAAGCCCGCGAGAAGGGCCTGGACCGCAAGCCCTGGGTCAAGTCCTCGCTGGCACCGGGTTCCAAGGTTGTGACCGACTACCTGGATACCGCCGGCCTGAGCAAAGAGCTCGACGCGCTCGGCTTTAACCTCGTGGGCTACGGCTGCACCACCTGTATCGGCAACTCCGGTCCACTGCCGGACGAGATCGGCGAAGCCATCAACGAAGGCGGCCTGCAGGTTTCTTCCGTGCTCTCCGGTAACCGGAACTTTGAAGGCCGGGTTCACCCGGATGTGAAGGCCAACTGGCTGGCGTCACCGCCCCTGGTTGTGGCTTACGCCCTGGCCGGCACCACTCGCGTTGACCTGGAGAGCGAGCCGCTGGGCAACGACCAGAGTGGCAACCCCGTCTATCTCAAGGACATCTGGCCCTCCAACGCGGAGATCGCCCAGGAAGTGTCCAAGGTGGACGACGAGATGTTCCGCAAGGAATACGCCGACGTCTTCAAGGGCGACGAAGTCTGGCAGGGCATTCCGTTCAGCAAGGACAAGACGTACCAGTGGGACGACGAATCCACCTACGTGAAGAACCCGCCGTTCTTCGAAGGCATCGAGAAGCCGCTGCAGCCGCCGAAGGACATCGAGGGTGCGAACATCCTGGCGCTGTTCGGTGACTCCATCACCACGGACCACATCAGCCCGGCCGGCTCCATCAAGCCGGATTCCCCGGCAGGCAAGTACCTGCAGGAAAAGGGTGTGCATCCCAAGAACTTCAACAGCTACGGCTCGCGCCGTGGTAACCACGAAGTGATGATGCGCGGCACCTTCGCCAACGTCCGCATCAAGAACGAGATGCTCGACGGCGTTGAGGGCGGCTTCACCAAGTTCGTGCCCACCGGCGAGCAGATGGCCATGTACGACGCGGCCATGGAGTACCAGAAGCAGGGTACGCCGCTGGTTGTGATCGCCGGCAAGGAGTACGGCACTGGCTCCTCCCGTGACTGGGCCGCCAAGGGTACCCGCCTGCTGGGCGTGGAAGCCGTGGTTGCCGAGAGCTACGAGCGGATCCACCGTTCGAACCTCGTGGGTATGGGCGTTCTGCCGCTGCAGTTCAAGGACGGCGAAAACCGCCAGACGCTGGGGCTGACCGGCGATGAGAAGATCAGCATCAAGGGTCTGGATGAGAATCTGGAGCCGCGCCAGGTGCTGAAGCTCGTGGCCGAGCGCCCGGATGGCAGTACCACCGAGACAGAGGTGGTCTGCCGTGTGGATACCGCCAACGAGATGAACTACTACCGTAATGGCGGCATCCTGCACTACGTGCTGCGCAACATGATCGCCAAGTGAACTCTGGCGGTTGATGGGTTAGCCTCTTCGGGAGGCTGACTCGCGGAAAACGGGTGGCTTTCGGGCCACCCGTTTTTGTTTCTATTGTCACCAGACTGCTGATTGGTAACAGGCAGGCGATCGGGGAGGGTTTGTCGCTTCCCTGAAAGCCCTCCCCGATCCCCTGCTTTCGAACGTGTTGGAGACGCTGATGTCGCTTGAAACTGACGGAATTCCGGAAAACGACGACGAACTCCGCGCCAAACTCCACCAGGAGACGGCCCAGATCGGATGGGTGGAGCTGCAGCGGTTCTACGCCCGCGGCAATGTGGTACGCGTGGCGCCGGGGCAGGATCTGATCGAGGTTGGGCTTTCACTGGTGCGGGACGACAAGGCCCGCTTCCAGCAGTGGATCCAGGAGGGGGCCGTGGGTGAGGTTAAGCCGGATGAGGCCCAGGGGTGGCATGATTCGGATGCGACGGTCTGGGCCCTGGTTGTTGCCCCCTGGGTCCTGGTTCAGCCGAGTCAGCAATAACCTCGGATCGGTGAGGGGAATGGGGGAGTGCTCTCCGGGAAGCTCTGGAGCCAGGGATGGCGGAAGAGCAGCCTACATGGATGTACTCGTGGCGATTCCCGGAGAGCACTCCCCCATTCCCCTTACCAGGCAACGATCTATCAATCCTGCTGACTGAAGAACACCGCCTCACTGTTCTGGTAAGCCTGTGCCAGGAACTCTTCGACTTCCAGCCCCTTGTGTTGGGCGATGAACTCCCCCACGAACGGCAGGTAATACGGCATGTTCTCCTTGCCCCGGTACGGCACCGGCGCCAGGAAGGGCGAATCCGTCTCCAGCAGGATCCGGTCCGCCGGCGTCATATCAATGATCTCACGCACATTCTCCGCCTTCTTGAAGGTGCAGATCCCATTGAACCCAATGTACCAGCCCTGATCCAGCGCATAGCGAGCCAACTCCGGGCCCGAGCTGAAGCTGTGCACCACGCCGCGCTGCTTCAATGACCCCTCGAACTCCTTAAGGATCTCGATGGTGTCCTCATCCGCCTCCCGGGTGTGGATCACCACTGGCCTGTCCAGCTCCGAGGCCATCTGCAGCTGCTTGCGGAAGACCGACTTCTGGGTGTCGCGATCGCTGAAGTCGTAATGATAATCCAGCCCGATCTCCCCGATGGCCAGCAGCCGTTTCGGGCTGGCCGTCATGGCGTCTCGGATAAAGGGGTCCAGCCCGTCATGCCAGTTGTCCGCCTCATGCGGGTGGATGCCCTGGGTGCCGTATACGCGCGGGTGGGCCGCGGCCAGGTGCTGCACCGTCTCCAGGTTGCCCGGGGAGACAGTGATGGTGATCAGGCGTTCGATGTTCACCTGCTCGGCGGCCATGACCACATCCTCCACCGGCTCACCCTTGAGATAGTCCAGGTGGCAATGGGTCTCGATGAGGGGGTGTTCGAAAACCGGTACGGGACGGCGCTTGTGCTTGCTCATGGGGTACAACTCCAACGGATCATGGCTGTTGGCAACAGCGCCCCATGATAGCGGAAGATCCCCGTCTTGGCATGGGCGGCGTGCTCAGGGTTCGTGGTGCGTGCCCCACAGGTAAAGCGCGGTCTCCAGCAGTGGCAGGTAGAACCAGTCCGGGTGAGGGTAGCGCATGAGCAGGAAGAACCCCCAGATCAGGGCCAGCGCCCCCATGTACTGGGGGTGTTTGAACAGCGAGAAGGGGAAGCCCTGCACCCAGGGAACATGGTGACCCAGCTGGCTGCCGTAGAAGACCCCAACGCGGCCGAGCCGGGCAAAGACACTGGCATTGAGCAGCAGGCCCAGACCCATCAGGGCGATGCCTGCCCCCGCCATTACGGGGTCGGCAGTGGGGGCCGGAAGCCAGTCGCCCGTCATGACCATGCACCAGCCCAGGAAGACGCCCGCCTGAACCATCTTGAACAGGTAGAACAGTTTATGGACCACGTCCACCGGCGAACCGAGCGCCGCTAGCGGTGGCCGTTGGCAGGCGGCGTGCCAGCGCTCGGGGTGGTTGGCAACGGCGTAATAGGTGAGCCGTTCCAGGCTCAGCAACAGGGCGCTGAGTATGAGCGCGGTCAGTAGCATCCAGGGCTCCGTAGGGTTCGGCCAGTTCGCCGGAGCATGGCGGGTGGATGTTACGCCCTGGTGACAGCAGCGGCGTCATTAATCGGTCATACCCGCACGGCATGCTGGCGGAATGAATCCGAGCAACGGGGCCGGTGGGAGCGCCTGTGCCAAACAAATTGCTGCACCAGCTGTCCGCGATTGAGCGACTCAACTTCCTGTTGACCAACCGCATCCCACGCCGCTGGGCCACGCGCTTTATGGGCTGGTTCAGTCGTATCCGCCAGCCCCTGGTGCGGCGGGTGTCGATGGTGCTCTGGCAGGCTTTTGCCGGTGACTTGCGGCTGGACGAGGCGCGCAAGGATCACTTCAAGAGCATGCATGAGTGCTTCATTCGCGAGCTGCGCCCGGGTGCCCGGCCCGTGGATGAGCGCCCAGGGGTACTGGCCAGTCCCTGTGATGGCATTGTCGGGGCTTTTGGTGCGATGCGCGGGACCGAGGTGTTTCAGGCCAAGGGCTTTCCGTACGCGCTGGAAGAGCTTCTGGGAGACGCGGAGCTGGCCCGCCGGTATGCCGATGGTTGTTTCCTGACACTGCGGCTCACCGCCAGCATGTATCACCGTTTCCATGCCCCTGAAGCGTGCCATCTGCGGGGAATCCATCACATTGCTGGTGACACCTGGAACGTCAACCCCATCGCCCTCAAGCGGATTGAGCGCCTTTTCTGCCGCAACGAACGGGCGGTCCTGGAACTCGCCCTGGCCGGGCGGCCGAATTGCCGGATCCTGATGGTGCCGGTGGCCGCCATCCTGGTGGCCAGCCTGCGTCTGCACGCCCTGAAGTGCCCATTGGGCCTGCGTTATGACGGGCCCGACCGTATTCCCTGCGATGTGCCCTACCAACGGGGCGAAGAGATGGGGTACTTCGAGCAGGGCTCCACCATCCTGCTGTTCACTGGCCCCGGGTTCCGTTTCGAGGACGGGGTGGCTACCGGAGCGCATTGGCAAATGGGAGAAGCAATCATGCGGTACTGACGGCACGAGTTACTGGATTCGACAACCGGTTTGATGTTCAAAGCACAGTGGAGGGAACGATTGATGAAACTGCTTGAAGCACTCGAGGAACAGCGGTGGGATGACCATCGGTACTATCACCAGAGCCGGATCAACCAGGCACTGCATCTGGTCAGCGCCATCAGCTTTCTGGTGGCCTACATTTACCTGGCCATCAATCCGGTGGTCTCGGCATTACTGGGGTGGGGCGTGGCCATGGTGGCACGCCAGATCGGGCACTTTGTCTTTGAACCCAAGGATTACGACAAGGTGAACCGGGTGACGCACTCGCACAAGGAAGACATCAAGATTGGCTACAACCTTCAGCGCAAGCGGATACTGCTGGCCTTCTGGGCCATGACGCCGGTTCTGGCCTGGTTACAGCCCAACCTGTTCGGCCTGATCGAGGCGCGCCAGGGGGGTGGCGGTTACCTGTATACGCTGTCCCTGCTCTGGATCGGGTTGGCCGCCATCGCACTTGTGGGCCGGACCGTGCATCTGTTTTTCATCCGCGATGTCCAGACGGGGGTGATCTGGCTGATCAAGATCCTGACCGACCCCATCAACGACGTGCGGATGTACTACAGCGCCCCGTTCCATCTCATGCGGGGCCAGTTGATTGACCCCATGGATGACATTGCCCCTGATGGCTCACGCCGTTACTGAAGCGGCCGCTCTGCGGTCGCTGCTCCCGCCTTGCCCGGATGGCTGCCGGACTGGGAGAGCCGCAGCCGCCGGCGGATGAGCTCACCGACTACCTGCTTGCGGATGGCGCTGTTGTCCAGCTCCGGGTTCTCCCAGAACCAGCCATCCGCCGCCATGGCCCTGGCCGCCGCGAGGAAACGGCTCTGGAAGGCCTCGAAGTCGGCTTCATCGTAGTCGTGACTGAAGATGAGGCGACCGGTGCCGGTCCATGCCAGCTGAAGGCCCTGATCCCGCAGGTAGAACTGGAACATCCAGTTGTAACGGCTCTGGGCGGTGTAGATCACGCTCCAGACGGAAACCAGGTTGGCGATGCGCAAGGGCAGGGCCTCGGCCTCCAGGCACTCGTTCAGCCGTGCCGCGCGCTGGTTCCAGCGTTCGTGCAGCCCCTGGTAATACGGTTTGATGGCCGGGTCCCGGAGCCGCTCCAGAAAGGCGTTCATGCAGCCCATGACGGCCGGGTGGGCGTTAAAGGTGCCCCGGGCGTAGCAGATGTCCGCCGGGCGCTCCGGCCGGTAGCGTTTCATCAACGCTGCGCGTCCGCACAGCACCCCAACGGGCAGGCCGCCACCCAGGGTCTTGCCGTAGGTGACCATATCCGCCTGCACACCGAAATACGCCTGGGCGCCTCCGGGGGCAAGGCGGAACCCGGAGAACACCTCATCCATGATCAGTACAATGCCGCGTTCACTGCAGATGTCGCGCAGCTGGTGCAGCCAGCGGCGGTAGGCGTCCGGATCAAACCCGCACTGGCGGTCACCGGTGACCAGGGCGGCGTCGCCCGGTGCGCCGGCGTTGGGGTGCAGGGCCTGGAAGGGGTTCACCAGGACGCAGGCAATATCCTGGCGGCTGCGCAGCACCGCCAAACTGCGTTCATCCTGATCCCGCAGCGTGTAGACATCACGGGCCTCGCGCTGGGCACCGACACCGGGCTGAACGCCGTCCCACCAGCCATGGTAGGCCCCGCAGAAGCGTACCAACTGGGACCGGCCCGTGTGGTAGCGGGCCAGGCGTACCGCCTGCATGACCGCCTCGGTGCCGGACATGTGGAATGAGACCTCGTCCAGCCCGGAGATCTGTTTGAGCGTCTGGACATTGTCGAGCACCACAGGGTGGTAGGCCCCCAGGTAGAGGCCCAGCGATTGGGTGCGCTGCTGACCGTCCGCCAGGCACTCCCGGTAGAAGTCGTGACCGAAGACATTGACCCCGTAGGAGCCTGAGACATCCAGAAGCCAGTTGCCATCGATGTCGCGCACCCAGGGTCCCTGCGTGGCTTCGGCCATCATGGTGGGCGGCAGCAGGCGGTTGATCAGGGTGCGGAACTGGAAGGGCACGCGGTAGCGGCTGGTGAACGCCAGGTCCGAGAGGCCCTCGGCAAGTTCCGCGCCCGCCCCGAGCGCTTGGGGCGAGCGGGCGTGCAGGTTCTGGGACAGGCGGTGCAGGCCCGCGCGGCGCTGTTCGGCGATGGATTCCGGAGGCGTGTCACAGCGGAAAAAGGTGGCCTCATCGTAGTCGTAGAACGGCAGGAGGCGGGCGACCCGCCGCGCGAGCCGGGAATGGCCCTGGAGCGAGGGATGCTTGGCGCGCGAGAGCTGGAGTCGTTGATAAAGCCGGGAGCTGACCCAAAGGAGCAGGGCAGCGCCTGGGACCAGAAGCGTCAGGGTAGTGAGGCTGGGCATAACAGGATCTCCCGTGGCGTGGATAGACAGGTTCATGCCCAGCGTGCCGGCTTTTTATGAGATTCATGTGACAGGCTGACCCTTGTGGGCTGTTACAATGGCGTTAGTTCGTGGATGGAGGGATTCCCGTCATGGGGCATCTGCTGTTGAACCTGCGCAACGTTCCGGATGATGAGTATGAGGAGGTCAAGGCGCTGCTGGAGGCCCATGATCTGCCGTACTACGAGACCGAGCCCAGCCGCTGGATGGTCTCCTTTGGCGCCATCTGGCTGGAGGATCCTTCCCGGGTTGAAGAGGCCGAGAGGCTGCTCGCTGACTATCAGGCGGAGCGGCGTCAAAAGGCCCGGGTGGCCCATGAACAGGCCCAGGCGCGAGGGGAAGTCGAGACCGCGGGGCAGCGCTACCGGCACAACCCGCTGGCGTTCATCGGGGCATTGCTTGGCATTGCAGGCATGCTCTATCTGGCCCTGACGCCTTTTCTGACCCTCTAAGGGGGCTCAGAACCACCGGGGAACCCGCTCCCGGTACTGCCGGTAATCCGAGCCGTGAAGTGCCTCCAGGGTTGCCTCTTCGGCCAGCGCCTGGCGCCTGAGCACCACCACACCGGCAATCAGGCAAACCAGTGAGAACACGCTGGGCAGTGCCAGGAAGAAGCCAAGCTGCCCCGCCATGATGGTCAGGAACATGGGATTGCGCGTGCGTGCCCAGGGACCCGTGGTAAGCAGTTTCGGCGGATTGTCGGCATCGATCCCCGAGCGCCAATCCTCGTGCATGTAGGCCTGAAGGTAGTTGATGGCGGTGAAGACGGCGAGCAGAAGCACGACACCAGCCACCAGCACCGGTGCTGAGTAGAGCGGTTGGATGATGCCCAGCCAGGGATCCACGGGCACTGCAATGCGCAGAACACTCACCAGCAGGATGGCGGTTCTGAACGCGTTGAAGATCTGGCGGTTCCACCAGGGACGAGACCCCACATGGCCGTAATGGATGTGGGAATGGTTGGTGCGCGTGCTCAGCCCCAGTGCCCGGGCGGCGAAAAGAAGGCCGATCAGCAGGAAATAGGTGCCGAGGAAACTCCGCGTGAACAGTTCAATGTCCATGGAGTGGCTGTCTCCTGTTTGATTTGGGTATCATTCTAGTCCGGGATTCGCTATGGGTCAGGCAGTCTGTAATAGTATGCCTCAATCCCGCCTGTTGCCCGGAGCTGGCAATCGTGGCAGTTTCCGGTTCTGCATCCATTCCGGCGAGGTACCAGCATGCTTTGTTTCGCCTACGGTTCCAATATGTCCATCCGCCGCCTCCAGGCCCGGGTGCCGGAATCGCGTTTTCTGAGCGTGGCCTGGCTGCACCAGCATCGTCTGGTCTTCCACAAGCGCAGCCGCGAGGATGGCTCCGCCAAGTGTGATGCCTTCCATACGGGTCATCCGGGAGACTGGGTCGTGGGCGTGGTCTATGACATCCCGGACCGCGAAAAACCCGTTCTGGACCGGATCGAGGGCCTGGGTAATGGTTATGACGAGGCCCTGATCCAGCCCCGGACGCCCCAGGGCGAGCTGTTGGAGGCACGGATGTATGCCGCCACGGACGTGGATCCCGCGTTGACGCCCTTCAGCTGGTATCGGGCCCATGTCCTGATCGGTGCCCATGAGAATGGCTTCCCCACCGACTATGTCGAGCGCATCCTGGAAACACCGGTCCAGCCTGATCCGGACGTTACGCGCCACCGCAACGAGCTTGCCATCTATCCGGAGGCGGTGCTGCCCCATGGAGCCGTGGCATGAGCCAGGCCACTGCCACAACCCGCTGGCTGGACCGGGTCGAGCGGGCGGGCAATGCCCTGCCGCACCCGGTAACGCTTTTTGCCATGGCGCTGGGATTGGTCATGGTGCTTTCCCAGGTGGCCGCCTGGGCCGGGTGGTCCGTGCGCAAGCCGGCCGGTGCTTCTGGCGAGGGTGAGCTGATCCAGGCCCGGGGGCTGCTGGAAAGCGACGGCCTCTGGTGGCTGCTGTCACATCTGGTGGAGAACTTCATGCAGTTTCCGCCGTTGGGGCTGGTGCTGGTGGCCATGCTGGGTATTGGCGTGGCGGAACGCTGTGGGCTGCTGCCCGCGCTGCTTGACCGGCTTCTGAGGCTTACTCCCAGGGCGTTGCTGGCGCCCATGGTCGTGTTTCTGGGGATTCTCTCGTCCGTGACCCTGGATGCAGGCTACGTGGTCCTGCCACCACTGGCGGCCATCCTCTTCCACGCGGCCGGGCGCTCTCCCCTGGCCGGATTGGCCGCGGCCTTTGCTGGGGTTTCCGCCGGCTTCAGCGCCAACCTGGTCATCACGGCCCTGGATCCCTTGCTCGCCGGCCTGAGCGAGGCTGGCGCGCGCATACTGGAACCGGATTACGCGGTGGCGGTAACCGCCAATTGGTGGCTGATGATTGTCTCCACGCTGATGCTGGCGCTGGTTGGCTGGTGGGTGACGTCCAGGGTGGTCGAGCCCCGGCAGGCAGGCGTCGAGCTCGCCGGTGCGGATGGCGGGGAGTCCGCTAACGACGCAGTGGAGAACCCTTCGCACGGACTCCGGATGGCCGGCCTGGTATTTGGCGTCACACTCGCTCTGGTCCTCGCGGCGGTACTGGTGCCCGGAGCGCCGCTGCATGGGCAAGGCGAGCAGTTCGCCCGTTGGGTGGAGGCGATGGTGCCGCTTCTGCTCATTCTCTTCCTGCTCCCCGGCCTGGCCTATGGCTTCAGCACCGGAACCCTGAAAAGCAACCATGACGTGGCCCGCATGCTGGCGGAGACCATCGCTGCATTGGCCCCCTACATTGTACTGGCGTTTGTGGCGGCTCAATTCATTGAGGCATTCAACTACAGCCAGCTCGGGCTTCTGCTGGCGATCACCGGTGGCCAGTGGCTGGCATCGCTCGCCGTGCCGGCGCCGGTTCTGGCCGTGGGCTTCATCCTGATCGCCATGCTGGCCAACCTGTTCATTGGCTCCGCCTCTGCCAAATACGCCTTCCTGGCGCCGGTGTTCGTGCCCATGCTCATGCAGGCGGGGCTGAGCCCCGAGCTGACCCAGGCGGCCTACCGCATCGGGGACTCGGCCACCAACATCATCACTCCCCTCAATCCCTACTGGGTCATTGTCCTGGCTTTTGTCCAACGCTGGCGTCCGGAGGCGGGTATCGGCACCCTGATGGCACTCATGCTGCCCTATGCGCTCGCCTTTGCCGTGACATGGCCCATCCTGCTGGCGCTCTGGGTCGCTCTGGGCATTCCCCCAGGGCCAGGGGCGCCGGTCACGGTGGGCTGAATCACAGGCCGCTGGCGGTCCCGGCCCCGGTCCCGTGACCGGGCCTCTATCACAATCTGTGAGTCTTTCCCTCCCCGGGTGCCTTACTGGTGACTTAAGTCAATTTGTGCCCCTTCCGGTTTCGATTACTCTTTATTCAGGCAGTAAGGAATTCGCGGCAAGCAAGGAGGGGGAATGCCCGACTCACAGGACTCGCGGGTAGTGCTGGTCACAGGCGGATACGGCGGGCTCGGCACTGCGATCTGTCAATCATTCGCGCGCGACGGTTACCAGGTGGTCTCCACCTACCGCTCCCCGGAGCGCTGGGAGCACGCTCTGGAGTGGCAGCGCCAGATGTCAGCTCAAGGGCTGGAAATGGATCTGGTGTGCATGGATGTCTCTGACCCGGAAAGCTGCCGCACTGGCGCCAATACGCTTCTCGAGCGTTACGGTCGGCTTGATGTGCTGGTGAACAATGCCGGCATCACCCGGGATTCGACCATGAAGAAGATGACGGTGGCCCAGTGGCAGGACGTCATCCACACCAATCTCGACGGTGTCTTCAATGTCACCCATCCATTTCTCAACCCTATGCTTGAGCAAGGGTTTGGGCGTATTGTCAATATATCCTCCGTTAACGGGCAGAAAGGCCAGATCGGACAGGTGAACTATTCCGCCGCCAAGGCCGGGATCCATGGCTTCACCAAGGCTCTTGCCCAGGAGGTGGCGCGCAAGGGGGTGACCGTGAACACGGTTTCTCCTGGCTATGCGGCAACAGACATGGTCATGTCGGTCCCCGAGGAAGTGCGGAACAAGATCCTGGCCCAGATCCCCATTGGCCGGTTGGCCCAGCCCGAGGAAGTGGCTCGGGTGGTGCGGTTCCTGGCGGACGATGAGTCGGCCTGTATAACGGGCGCGGACTATTCGGTTAATGGCGGCATGCACATGCACTGACCCTTACTTGAGCCGTGTAAGGATGTTCAATCAGAAGGAGCGCAACAATGTTTGACAATCTCAAGAAAACGGCGGAACCCCTCACCCAGTTCAACAAGCTGACCATGAGTACGGTCTCCAAGGTGGGCGAAATGCAGATGGACGCCCTCCGGGATTTCATGAATATGGCGGGCCAGCAGGCCAAGGCGGCCACCCAGATCCGTGATTACGAGGATTTCCAGAAATACCTCAGTGATCAGGCGGAAATGTTCAATAAGATGGTTGAAAAGGCCAGCGACAACATGAATGAGCTCTCGCGCATGGCCGATGAATTCAGGGAGGAAGCCACCGAGGTGTTCCAGCAGGAGGATGAGGGCGAATCCGGGGAGCAGCAGAGCTCGCAGAGCGCCGATACCAATGCCTCGAAGACGGCCTCCACGGCTTCGAAAAGCCAGGCGGGTAAGGCCAAGACCTCCGAAAAATCCACCCAGTAATCCAAACCCATGAGGTGTGAGGCACTGGGGAGCCGTCTCCAGTGCCTTGTTTCCGAGGCTTACCCATGATTGAACTTCTGAAGCGCGTCAAGAACGAGTTTGGCGAGCACGTGCCGGCGCTCGGTAAACTGATGATGGATACGGCCAGCCGGCACCTGGATCCACGCAACCTGCCCACGACCGATACGTCTTTTCTGCTGGATGTCAGCTCCGCCATGCTGGAAACCTGCCGCGAGGCAGCCATTAATCCGTCCAAAGCCCTGACGGATAACCTGGAGCTGGCCCGTGGGTATGCAACACTGACGCAGAACATTGCAGCAAGGGTGCTCGGGCAGCACCCGGAACCTGTGATTGAGCCCCACAAGAGTGATCACCGCTTTGAGGACGAGGCTTGGGAACGCAATCCCCTCTATTACGCGGTGCGCCAGACCTATCTGCTCAACGCCCATTATCTTCAGGAAATGGTGGATGACCTCGAAGGACTGAATGAGCATAACCATCGCCAGCTCAGTTTCCTGACCCGCCAGTTCATCAATGCCATGGCGCCCACCAACTTCTTCCTGACCAATCCGGAAGCGGTGCGCCGCTTCCGTGAGACCTGGGGATTCAGCGTCATCCGTGGCATGGAGAATTTCCTGGAAGATGTGCGCCGTTCGCGCCAGATGCTGAATGTTTCCATGACCGATACCAATGCGTTCCGGGTTGGCGAGAACGTGGCGGTTACACCTGGCAAGGTGGTCTACCAGAACGACCTCTTCCAGCTGATCCAGTACCAGCCAACGACGGAGACAGTGCATCAACGCCCCTTGCTGGTGGTGCCGCCGTTCATCAACAAGTACTACATCATGGACCTCACCGAGGAGGACTCCATGATGCGCTGGCTTGTGGCGCAGGGTCATACCGTGTTCATGATGTCCTGGGTCAACCCGGATGCCTCCTATGCGGAGACCACCTTCAGTGACTACGTGACCCAAGGGGTTGTGGAAGCCATGGATGCCGTGGAGGCGGCCACTGGTGAGCGGGAAATGAACGCCATCGGTTATTGCGTTGGCGGGACCCTTCTGGGGACCACCCTGGCTCATCTCAAGAAAAAGGGTGAAGATGCCCGCATCCGTTCCGCCACCTTCCTGGCCACACTGCTGGATTTCAGGGATCCGGGCGAGATCGGCATTTTCATCAATGAAAGCATCCTCCAGGCGATGGAGTCGTACATCGACCGGCTGGGCTACTACGATGGCCGCCTGGTGGCCTTCAGCTTCTCCACACTGAAGGAAAACAACCTGTTCTGGTCCTTCTTCGTGAACAACTACCTCAAGGGCCAGGACCCGCTGCCCTTTGATCTTCTTTACTGGAATTCCGATTCGACCAATCTGCCGGCGGCCATGTACAAGTTCTATCTGCGGGAGATGTACATGAATAACCGCCTCAAGGAGCCCAATGCCCTGGAAATCGCGGGTACGCCCATTGATCTGACCCGCATTGATACCCCCTCCATGTTTGTCTCCACGGTCAAGGACCACATCGCGGTCTGGCACAGCACCTACGCAAGCTATCGCCTGCCCAGCGGGCGCAAGCAGTTCGTTCTCGGTGAATCAGGCCATGTTGCCGGCATCATCAACCCGCCGCATGCCAACAAGTACGGCTACTACCTGAACGATACGGAAGCGGAAACGCCCGAGGAGTGGTTCGAGGGTGCCGAACGCCATCCCGGCTCCTGGTGGCCCCACTGGCAGGCGTGGGTGAGCGAGTTCCAGGGTGAAGAAGTCGCCCAGCGGATTCCCGGCGACGGCAAGCTGGATGTGATCGAGGACGCGCCAGGGAGTTATGTGAAACGCCGCATTGTCTGAAACCACAAAAAGGGCTGACAGTGACAACAACAAGAACGCATCAGCATTCTGGGAACCTGGAGCGGTGTATCGACACCGTGATCAACAAAGTGGGCAAGGAGATCCGGCTGGGCCTGCCGCTTGGGCTGGGCAAGCCGGTTAATCTGGTCAACGCGCTCTACCAGCGCGCCTGCCAGGATCCGGAGATCCGTCTGCACATCTTTACTGCCCTGTCGCTGGAAAAACCTGTGGGCAGCCAGTCCCTTGAGCGTCGCTTCATGGCGCCTTTCGTGGAGCGTGTTTTTCAGGGCGTTCCGGATCTTGATTACGTGCTCGACCTGCGCCAGGGGACGCTGCCGGACAACGTCCGGGTCTCTGAATTCTTCTTCAAGGCGGGCAGCTGGCTGCGCCACCAGCCACAGCAGCAGAATTACATCTGCACCAACTACACCCATGCAGTGCGGGACCTCATGGCCCAGGGCATCAATGTGGTGGGGCAGATGGTCGCGCCGCACCCCAACGGTGAAGCGCGCGTGAGTCTCAGCTGCAACCCGGACCTGACCCTCGACCTGCTGCCCCTGCTGCGGGAACGCGAGGCCCAGGGGCAGCCGGTCGCCGTTATGGCCGAGCTCAACGACCAGCTTCCCTGGATGGGGCACCATGCGGACCGGCCCATGGATGAGTTCGACGTCCTGTTCAACGGCGCAGGGTGCAGCCATCCGCTTTTCAGCGCCCCCAAAATGGCGGTGGCCCCCGAGGACCACATGATTGGTTTCTACGCCAGCGCGCTGATCCGCGATGCGGGGACACTGCAGGTGGGGATTGGGTCGCTGGGCGATGCGGTGGTCTACAGCACGCTTCTGCGCCATCACGACAATGGGCGCTATACCGGTTTTGCGGCACAGGTTGGACTGCAGGAACACTTCCCCATCGTGGACGAAGTGGGTGGCATGGATCCGCTACCCGACGGCCTCTATGGCTGCAGCGAGATGATGGTCGATGGTTTCCTCCACCTGCTCAAGGATGGGGTTCTGACCCGAGAGGTGTTCGAGGACGAGGCACTTCAGCGCCTGGTTGATGACGGGCGGGTCAGCAAGCAGGTCTCGCTTGAGACGCTCGATACCCTGGTCGCGGAAGGGCTGGTCCGGTCACCGTTGCGGGCGAGGGATCTGGATTGGCTGCAACGCTTTGGCATCCTGCGCGCGGACTGTGAGTTCAAGGGCGGCCAGCTGCTTGTGGATGGTGAAGCCATTACACCGGATCTCAGCGAGGCGACTAGCCGGGAGGCCATGGAGCAACACGCCCTCGGGGATCGGCTCAGTGGCGGCGTGGTGATGCATGGTGGGTTCTATATTGGCCCGGAAGATTTCTACCAGGGGCTGCGGGAACTCAGCGACGAGGAGCGGGCCAGCCTATCGATGACCAGCGTCAGCTTCATCAACCATCTCTACGATCATCCCTATGGCGGCCAGAGCCTGAAGGCGGCCCAGCGCCGTCACGCACGCTTCATCAACTCGGCCATGATGGTGACGCTCAACGGCGCGGCGGTTTCCGACGGGCTGGAGGACGGCCAGGTGCTCAGTGGCGTGGGCGGCCAGTACAACTTTGTCGCCATGGCCCACGAGCTGGCCGAGGGCCATTCGGTCCTCACATTGCGCGCCGTGCGTAATGCCGGGGGTAAGCCAGTTTCCAACATTGTATTCAACTACGGCCACTGTACGATCCCGCGTCACCTTCGGGATTTCGTGGTGACGGAATACGGCATTGCCTACCTGAGGGGGAAACCGGACGCGGAGGTCTTCCAGGAGCTCATCAAGATCGCGGACTCGCGCTTCCAGCCCGAGCTTGTCAGCCAGGCCAAAAAGGCCGGCAAGATTCCCCCGGACTGGGAAGTGCCGGCCGAATTCAGGCACAATACGCCCGAACGCATCCAGGCCCGGATCAGTGAGTGGCAGCAGTCCCACGACCTGTTCCCGTCCTTTCCCTTCGGGTGTGATTTCACCGACGATGAGCTGGCGCTGGGTAAAGCCCTGAAGACGCTCAAGGCGAGGGGAGGCACTATCAAGGGGCGGCTCGGGTTGTTGCTGCAGGCCCTCAGGGCCCGCGAACCGGATGCGGACAGGGCACGCCTGCTGCAGCGCATGTGTCTTTCAGAGCCCGACAGTTTCCATAGCCGCCTCGAGAGGCGACTGTTGATGGTGGGCCTGGACGCGACCGACTAGCACTCGGGGCGCACCAGGCTCCCGATGCACAGAACACAACCTTCTGAACGCCATTGCCCGACGCGCCAGCAGGCCGAGGGCAATGCCCCCAAAACGGTTCTCCTGCCGTTCTCCTCCCCCTTACCAACGATTTGACATTGCACTCAGGCTCCTGATTATCCAGGCATATTGCGGATATCCGGTATTGTCATGCGGTTGACCTGTTGATTCTTGTCTTTTCGCAAGCTATCCTTAATTTTAATTGAACGGTTAATTAAAAAACGCTTATGCCAAAAGTCGGAGTCCAGGAAGAGCGCAGGCGTCAGCTGATCGAGGCGACCCTTGAAGTAGTGGGGGAGCTGGGTCTCCAGAACGCCACCATTGGAGCGATCAGCCGCACCGCGGGGCTGTCATCGGGGTTGGTGAGTCACTATTTCGGGGGCAAGCAGGCCCTGGTCGAGGCCACCCTCCGCCAGCTTCTTGAGGAACTGAAGCTGGCGCTGCTGGAGCATACGCAAACCGATGTGCTCACACCCCAGCAGCGGCTGATGGCCATCGTGGAAGCCAACTTCAGTGACTTCCAGCGCTCCAGCGCCACCACCCGCACGTGGTTGAGCTTCTGGGCCCGGGCCGTTCATGAGCCGGGTTTGACCCGGCTGCAGAACATCAACAGCCATCGACTGTACAGCAACCTTTGTTATTCGTTCCGCCAGCTGCTACCGCTGGAAGTAGCACGGAGAACATCCCGGCAGGCGGCTGCGATGATCGACGGTTTCTGGCTGCGTAGTGCCCTTGGTCCCAATCAGGAGCAGGGCTTCCAGGACAGCGAGATCCTCTGTAAAGCCTTCATCAACGACACACTGAAACAGCACGGAGTCGAACCATGCCACTGACCCGCTATCAGAATTTTGTAGCCGGCCAACCCATGGCCAACAGCACCGGGGAAACCTTTGAGGTGGTGAATCCAGGTACCGGGGAAGTGATCTACGAAGTGGAGGTGGCGGACGAAGGCGTGCGCCAGGCCGCTCTTGAAAGCGCCCGCGAGGGCTTCGCCACCTGGTCCGCCATGAGTGGCATGGAGCGGGCCCGCATCCTGAACCGGGCGGTGGCGATGCTGCGCGAGCGCAATGATGAGCTCGCGAAGGTGGAGGTGCTCGACACGGGCAAGCCCTGGCAGGAAGCCAGCGAGGTGGACGTGAACACCGGTGCCGACTCCCTTGAGTTCTATGCCGGTCTGGCGCCGGCACTGGAAGGCAATCAGCAGGATCTGGGCGGTGACTTCTACTACACACGGCGTGAGCCGCTGGGCGTGTGCGCCGGCATCGGGGCCTGGAACTACCCGCTGCAGATCGCGTGCTGGAAGTCCGCGCCGGCTCTGGCATGCGGCAACAGCATGATCTTCAAGCCCTCCGAGGAGACCCCGCTGGGGGCGCTCAAGCTGGCGGAGGTCCTCATTGAGGCGGGCATGCCGGCAGGCGTGTTCAACGTTGTTCAGGGTGCCGGTGAAGTCGGCAGCTGGCTGAGCCACGAGCCGGGTATCGACAAAGTCTCCATCACCGGGGAGGTGGGTACCGGCAAGAAGGTCATGGCCGGCGCCGCCACCACCCTCAAGGAAGTCACCATGGAGCTGGGCGGCAAGTCGCCGCTGATCATCTTTGATGACGCCGAGATTGATAACGCCGTCTCCGCGGCCATGCTCGCCAATTTCTACACCCAGGGCGAGATCTGCACCAACGGTACCCGTGTGTTCGTTCACGAGGATCTGTACCCGACCTTTATCGAGAAGGTTCTGGAGCGCACCCGCAACAACATTATTGCCGGGGATACCCTGGACCCGGATACCAACCTGGGCGCCCTGATTTCCAGTGGCCACAGGGATCTGGTCATGGACTACATCCGCAAGGGCATCGAAGAGGGCGCGACCCTGGCCTGTGGTGGCGAAGAACTGGCACCGGCCGGTGTGGAAGGGGGCTATTTCGTGGCACCCACGGTCTTCACCGGCTGCACTGATGACATGACCATCGTGCGCGAGGAAATCTTCGGTCCGGTTATGAGCGTGCTGACCTTCCGGGACGAGGACGAGGTCATCCGCCGGGCCAACAACACCCAGTACGGCCTGGCCGCCGGTGTCTTCACCCGTGACATCAAGCGCGCGCACCGCGTGATCCACCAGATCCAGGCCGGCATCTGCTGGATCAACAGCTACAACGAGTCCCCCTCTGAAATGCCGGTCGGCGGCTACAAGCAGTCCGGCATCGGACGCGAGAATGGCGCGGCGACCATCCAGCACTATACCCAGCTCAAATCCGTTTACGTCGGAATGGGTGATATCGAAGCACCGTTCTGACGCCGTTTCCGACGACCTCGAACGCGGGAGGGTGTTCCAACCCTCCCCGGCAACGACACCGGAAGAAGATCATGAGTAAACACCAGTACGACACCATCATCGTGGGTGCCGGCTCGGCCGGCTGTGTGCTTGCAAACCGGCTCACAGAGGATCCACACCATCGGGTTCTGCTGCTGGAAACCGGCGGCAGCGACCGGAGCATCTTCATCCAGATGCCCACGGCATTGTCGATCCCGATGAATACCAGGAAATTCGCCTGGCAGTTCCACACCGTGCCAGAGCCCTATCTGGACAACCGCGAAATGCATTGCCCGCGCGGCAAGGTGCTGGGCGGTTCCTCGTCGATCAACGGCATGGTCTATGTGCGCGGTCATGCGAAGGACTTTGATGAGTGGCAGGACCATGGTGCCGAGGGCTGGGATTACCAGAACTGCCTGCCTTACTTCAAAAAGGCTGAAAGCTGGGTCTTTGGCGGAGACATGTACCGTGGCGAATCCGGGCCCGTGGGCACCAGCAACGGCAACAACATGAAAAACCCCCTGTACCAGGCGTTCATCGACGCCGGCGAAGAGGCGGGGTATCTGGTGACCCAGGATTACAACGGGCACCAGCAGGAAGGCTTTGGCCCCATGCACATGACCGTTAAGAACGGCGTGCGCCAGTCCACCGCCCATGCCTATCTGCGGCCGGTGATGAATCGCCCCAATCTGACGGTTCAGACCGGCGCCCAGGTGCACAAGGTACTGCTGAACGGCAAGCAGGCGGTCGGCGTGCGCTACGAACGGGGTGGCAAGGTGCAGGATGTGAAGGCCAACAGCGAAGTGATCCTGTCGGCCGGCTCCATCGGCTCGCCGCACATCCTGCAGCTGTCCGGCATCGGCAACCGGGAAGTGCTCCAGAAGGCGGGCATTGAGGTCAATCACGAGCTGCCGGGCGTGGGGTCCAACCTGCAGGACCACCTGGAGTTCTATTTCCAGTTCCGCTGCAAGCAGCCGACCTCGCTCAACAGCAAGCTGAACCCGCTGAGCAAGGCACTGATCGGGGCGCGCTGGATCCTGCGCAAGGATGGTCTGGGGGCGACCAACCACTTTGAGTCCTGCGCCTTTATCCGCTCCCAGGCGGGCGTGGAGTGGCCGGACCTGCAGTACCACTTCCTGCCGGCCGCGATGCGGTATGACGGCAAAGAGGCCTTTGATGGGCATGGCTTCCAGGTTCACGTGGGCCACAACAAGCCCAAGAGCCGGGGGCATGTGTATGTGCGCTCCGCGGATCCGAAGGCGGCGCCGGAGATCCTGTTCAACTACCTCCAGCACGAGGACGACCGTCAGGGCTTCCGCGACTGCGTTCGCCTGACGCGCGAGATCATCAATCAGCCGGCGATGGACGACTATCGCGGCGAGGAAATCCAGCCGGGCGCTGATGTCACCTCGGATGAGGCCATCGATGCCTTTGTACGCCAGGCCGTGGAGAGCGCCTACCATCCGTCCTGCACCTGCCCCATGGGCACGGATGAACAGGCGGTGGTGGATCCGGATACCCGCGTCCACGGTATCAGCGGCCTGCGTGTGGTGGATTCTTCCATCTTCCCGACCATTCCCAACGGCAACCTGAACGGGCCCACCATGATGGTGGCCGAGCGGGCGGCGGATCTTATCCGCGGGCGCCAACCCGAGGCGCCGCTCAATGCCCCTGTGGGAATGGATGAGCACTGGCGGGTCCGTCAACGGGCCGGAGAGCCCGTACGGGCGGCCCGCTAACCCCTTTCTCCTCCCCGGTGTAACCAGCGCTGACCAGGGCGGCCTGTAAACGGCTCCAGGCTGCCCGGGAGGGGAACGATCGCCATAAAAACGAGACGCCGCAACCAGCATAGGAGTTGGTTTATGTTAACCTGGTTAAGTATTGGCCTGATATTCACCTTTACCATGATCGCGGTGATCCTGCTGCGATGGGGGAACCTCAAGGTAGTGGGTGTCACACCGGTCCGCACATTCACCTTCATGGCCATCCTGTTCACCTCCGGCCTGGACGTGGGACTGATCATGTTCCCGCTGACCGAGTTCGGTGGCTATTCACAGGACTACAGCGTGACCAACCCGCTCGCTATTGAGTTCGGGTTCTGGGCATTTCTGATCTGGGGATTCTACTTCCTCACCTGCTTCTATTTCTGCGTGATTGAACCGCGTGTGAAGTTCTTCGAGATTCCCGTGGTGAAGGTTGTTAACAATGTCGTGATCATTGGTACCTGTGCCTTTACCGCCTATCTCCTGCTCAAGAACCTCCCGTGGTATCTGCCAGAAGTGGGCGATGGCCAGAGCGCACAGGCGCTGTTCTACGGCATTGTGTTCCTCTCCATCGCTGTATCGGCGTATTCCAGCACCAGCCTCAAGTACGTGCGGGTGTTGAGTGTGAGCACCAGCTGGATGTTCATCGGGCTGATTGTGCTGTTCTGGTACTACGCCTTCATGACCGACAATGGCACCTTCGGCGACTTTGCCAGTACGGTGAGCCTTCTGGGCGGCTACTTCGGTAATATCCACGAGTTCATGCTCCCGCTCAGTGATTACCACGCGTTCTACCTGTTCTGGTGGTTTGCCTGGTCCATCATGATCGGTCAGTTCACCTCGCGCTTCGTGGGTGGTCTGCGGACATGGCAGCTGCTGCTGGCGATGCTGTTCCTGCCGTCGATCGCGATCGGCATCTGGTTCACCGTGCTGTACTACTATCATGTGCAGGACATCGCCACCGCAGGCCTGTTCAACATCCTGATGGTTACAGTGGGCATTACCATGGTCATCAACTCCCTGGACTCACTGATCCGGCTCTACACCGACAACCTGAACCTGACGGTGAAGCGTTTCGGCAAAGGCCGGTACTTCGTGGGCAACCTGGTCGCCATGAGTGCCCTGACCCTGCTGTTCCAGCTGGAGTTCCTGAAGATCCAGTGGGTTGGCGCGCTGGTGATCGGCATGTACTTCACCTGCCTGCTGTACATCATCAGCCGGCACTGGAGTACGGTACGTCAGATCAAGAGCTCGCCGGAAGAGAACAAGCTGGACTACAGCCTGGTCGATTCCGCAACCTGATGGCCTGACGGGCCACTCCCCCCTGGGCCCCGGCCATCAGTGCCGGGCCCAGTGGCCTCGGGGCAGCCCTGCGCTGTCCTGAGGCCGTTTTTCCTTCCCTGCAAGCATCATTTGTAGTCCCGCATTACAGGCTTCTCAGGGCACTTCGGCGACGCATGTCGTAGGTGCTTGCCCATGCTCCTAAAAATCGAACGCATTAAAGGCGTCTTCGCGGTGCCGTTGATGCGGCGATGGTTATCCTGTTTGTGACTGGCTTCCACCCGTAAGGGTCGATTCTGGAGAGAATGTGCGAATAAAAGCCTCTTCGGAAACAGGGACAGTTTGCAGTATCCCGGTGTCTATCTCTGAACCATAAACCATAACAATCAGGAGCTCTCGGATGATCAAAGTTGATGACAGGCCCACCACGCTGCACAGCCTCTTCTATTGGGCTCAGCGCTCCCCGGACATGGTCTATACCCACCAGCCGTATCCGGACGGCTCCGTGGTACAGACCACCTGGAAACAGGTTGCCGATCAGGTGCTGCGCATGGCGGCCCACCTGAAATCGCTGGAACTTCCGGAAAAAAGCTGCATTGCCATCCTGGGCAAGAACACCGATCACTGGATCATGGCGGATCTGGCCATCTGGGCCGCCGGGCATGTGTCGGTCCCCTTGTATCCCACCCTCAATGGCGATACGGCCGCCTATGTGCTGGAGCACAGTGAGGCCCAGCTGATGATGCTTGGCAAGCTCGACGGAACCGCCGACGGATGGAACGACATCAAGGACCATCTGCCCGCGGATCTGCCGATTATTTCGCTGCCGATGGCGCCCCGCAGGGACACGGAACAGTGGAAAGACATTGTGGCGCGCACCGAGCCGCTGGCCGAGCCGCACCTGCCGTCACCGGATGAATTGGCCACTCTGGTCTATACCTCCGGCAGCACGGGCAGGCCCAAGGGCGTCATGCATTCCTTCGGGACCATGATCTCGGTGGCGGAAGGGCTCAAACAGATCTTCCCCGTGGACCAGAACGACCGCATGCTGTCCTATCTGCCCCTGGCCCATGTGGCTGAAAGGGCGGCCGTCCAGACCTCCTCGCTGTACTTTGGTTTTCCGCTGTATTTCGCCAACTCGCTGGATACCTTTCAGGAAGATTTGCAGCGGGCACGCCCAACGCTGTTCTTCTCCGTGCCGCGGCTGTGGATGAAGTTCTACCTCACCATCTGCGACAAGCTGCCGCCGTCCAAGCAGAAAATCCTGTTCCGGCTGCCGCTGGTCAACCGCCTGGTTAAGCGCAAGGTCCTCAAGCAGCTGGGGCTCGATCACGTGCGGGCCGCGCTCACCGGCGCCGCGCCACTGGCTCCGGAAATCATCCACTGGTACCGCAACATTGGCCTGGAGCTGCTCGAGGTCTACGGCATGTCCGAGAACTTCGGCTACTCCCATGCCAACCGCCCGGGGGCGGCCAAGGTTGGTACCGTCGGGTTGCCGAACCCGGGAGTGGAACATCGGGTGACCGAGGAAGGGGAGCTCCAGGTGAAGAGCCCCGGCCAGATGCTCGGGTTCTACAAGAACCCCGAGAAAACCAGGGAGGAGATCACCGAAGACGGCTTCCTCAGGACCGGGGACATGGCGGAGGTGGACGAAAACGGTTACACGCGCATTACGGGCCGCGTGAAGGACCTGTTCAAAACCGCCAAGGGCAAGTACGTGGTGCCGGTGCCCATCGAGGGCCGATTCACCCATCCCAAGGTGGAAGTGGTCTGCGTGGCCGGTGCCAACCAGCCCCAGCCCTGTGCCCTGGTCACCCTCTCCGAGGAGGCCCAGGCCGAGCTGGAGAAAGGGGCTGACCGTGCGACTATCGAGAAAGAGCTGGAGGCCGAGCTGGACCGGGTCAACAGCGACGTGGAGGATCACGAAAAGCTGGCTTTCGCGGTTATCGTGAAGGAGCCCTGGACCATGGAAAACGGCATGCTGACGCCGACCATGAAGATCAAGCGCAACGTGATCGAGGATCACTACGCCGAACGCCTGCCGAAATGGTACGACCAGGGCCGCAAGGTGATCTGGGAAGCGTGATTCCCGGGGCCGGATGTCTCCCCGCCTGGAAGGAAGGGTGGGGAGGTGTCACGCCGGATGCATTGCCCCCTGGGTTTCAATGAGCTGGACATCCGGAAGGTGATCCGCCACTTCCTGGTAGGTCCTGTGGCTCAAAAGCACCTCGAGCACGGCGGTGACTGGTTCCGCCCATATCGCGGGTAGATCCGCCTCGCCATCGGAGGTCACCGGGTACGCCAAACGCTCAACCGGCGGGTGGAATCCGGCTGCGACGCCAGCTTTGTTGCCTCGCGCATCCAGCCGGTACCAGCCATGGCGCTCAAGGTAGACGGCATTCAAGCCATGCAAGCAGAACGGCGGCTGGCCATCGTTGATCGTAAGCCGTTGATAGCATAAGCCAGCTGGAATGCCGTTGGCGCGCAATAAGGCTGCCAGCAGATGGCTTTTCGCGTAGCAGTATCCGGTTCCATGGTTCAGCACGTCGGATGCCTTGCACGTCACGGGCCCGCAGGCATAGTCCCAGCTGTGCTTGATCTGGTCCCGAACGAAGACAAAACACCGCTCAGCGATGGCCTCCGGGCCGTCCGCCCCATCGGCCAACGATGTCGCCCTGGCCAATACGGCTGGATCGGTCCAGTCAATGTATTGCGTTGATGCGAGATATGGCTGCACGTTTTCCTCTCTTCTTTAGGGGGCGCAATGGCTGGATCAAGCTTCGCCATTGCCGGTGAAACGCCCTGTGCGGAGCCGCATGCAGGGTGTTGTGGGGCTGGGGTTAGATACCCCTGGCTATCCGATTATGCAACATTCAGCGGCTTGATCCGGTCCACTTCTGTCTTGACCGACTGGGTCGCCGTCCAAAGATCAATAGCTCGCTGCGCATTCAGCCAGAATTCCGGAGAGTTACCGAACAAGCGAGCAAGCCGAAGCGCCATTTCAGGGCTGACAGCACGGCGTTCGCGCAGTAATTCATTCACTGACTGACGGGAAACACCCAAGGACTCCGCCAACCCCGCAACGGTCAGGCTATAGTCCGGCAGGAAATCCTCTCTCAGCATTTCACCAGGGTGAGTCGGCTTGCGCTGCATGCCGGCAGTATTAGGTATAGTCATAGTGATCACCCCACTCAGTGTTAGCTGTTCCCAAGCATGTACGCACGAAGCTGCCGCTCCTCTCGCATGACATAGAGGACGAGGACCCGACTGTCATCCTCACGATAAAAAATGCGACACGGTGGAACCACTACCTCCCTGTATACCGAATCAGGAAGCTCTGGCGAAACCCGTCCGGATTGGGGAAAATCTTCCAAACGCTCGGTCTTATCGAAAACTTCCTGGACCAGATGACTTGCGGCAGCAGGATTATCCAGAGCAATGTACTCAGCGATGGCATCCAGTTCCTGAAGGGCGGGCTCCGTCCAGACTACTTCAGCCATTTACTCATTTTCTCCCTGGCCTCACTTTGGCTGTACGTTCTTCCCTCAAGTACAGCACGCTCTCCCCGTGAGAGTCCCTCAAGCAGCTCAAGTCGGCGCTGCATAAACTCGTAATCCTGCACATCGACAAGGTATGCGGATGGCTGACCATGCTCCGTGATCAGTATCGGCTCTTTAGACAAGTGCAGGTCTGCCAGAATCTTTGTCGCTTGGCGCTTGAGGTTCGTAACAAGCTCAACTTTCATGGGCTCACCCTGAATCAGATTAATAGTGATACTATAGTATCACTATTCAGGTGGGGCAATCCCAGCTAACGCAGAGATAAGCGGCGCCCCGACAGGGGCGTCCGGTGGACGGCCCAAGGCCGGGAACGAACTTAATTGACTTGTTAGGGCTTCTGAGCCGGGATAGCATAACCGTATCGCCACTCGCGGAGGCACCATGACTACTGAAACATTAGATCACCTGCGCTCACAGATTTCGACTCTCTCCGAGTCGGAACGTGCTGCACTGGCCCGCGAGCTCATAATGAGCCTTGACGGCCCCCGTGACGAATCTGTTGAGCAGGCCTGGAACGATGAAATTAGTCGCCGTGTATCCAAGGTCAAAAGCGGAAAGGCCACGCTACTCAGCCGTGAAGAATTTCGATCAAAGATGCGAGCGAGGTTAGGGCAGTAAAAGTGCGAACGGTAAGGATACTGGAAGAAGCCTCGCAGGAAGCAATAGAGGCAGCAGCATGGTACGAACATGAGCAGGCTGGACTCGGAGCCGAGTTTTTCGCGGCCGTTGATACTGCCATAGACGTTATTGAAGAACACGTCGTCCCCTTATCACCTCTCCCCGAAGAAGCTGGCGATACCGATGTAAAGCGCCTTATTCTGGAGCGCTTCCCGTACGATGTTGTCGCGATTGAGTTGCCGGAAGAAACCGTCGTAATCGCCATTGCCCACCACTCTCGCAAGCCGGGCTATTGGCTGGGACGTGGAACGCCCTAACAGAGATTAGTGTGAAGGCACCGATATCCAATATACGCGCCTTCTCAATCACTCCAACCCCCAGGTTCCCAGACCTGATGGAAAAGATGCTGCGAGAACAATACCTTACTCGCAGCGGTCTCCGCGAGCCCTGGAATCGGTTGCGTTTTCGTTTTTGCTCACTCAATAACGCCGGGCATGCCAAGCGGTGGTTGGCGCAGGGAGGTTGCGAGGCCGGTCCGGAATGGGCGCGCGCCCATTCTCAGACGTGGTTCCGCAGGCCCAGTTCATCCGGGTAGGGCGTGAGGTAGTCCTGGCGCTGCAGGTAGGCCACGGGCTCGCGCCTCTGGAGCATGCGCAGCAGCGTCATGGGCACGATCAGCGGGACCTCGCCTTGCTGGTAACGGTCAATCTGCTCGTTCAGCGTCTGCCGGTCCGCATCGCTCATGGTGTCCCGCAGAAAGCCCATCAGGTGCTGCATGGCGTTGGCGTGGTCGCCCCGGGTGATCTGGCGCTTCATCGCCTGCATGAAGGCGGTGATGTAGCGATCGGCCAGGTCGTCCAGCGGTTCGGCCTTGAGGTTTGAGAGCATGGGGCCCAGTTCCCGGTAGGTTTTCTGGCAGTGGGCCAGAAGCTGGAACTTGTGGCGGGTGTGGAAGTCCAGCAGGGCCGACGGTGTCAGGCCAGCTTCCCTGGTGCGGCACCAGTCGTCGTAAACGAAGACGCGCTCCAGGAAGTTCTCACGCAGGTGGCTGTCGTTCAGGCGGCCTTCTTCTTCCACGGGCAGCAGCGGGTAGGCTTCCAGCAGGGCCTGGGCGAAGAGACCCCGGCCATCCCGCCGGATGACCTGCCCATCCTCGTTGTGGATCCGGATCCGCTCCATGCCGCAGCTGGGCGATTTGGCCTTGAGGATGTAGCCGCGCAGGTCCGCGAGCGAGGGCAATACATCCTGGATCCACTGGTCCATGGGCTGGGTATGGTCCGTATCACCGTTGGTGGTGATCAGGCGCAGGCCGTTGCTGTGTTCACGCAGGTGGATTGCCGGCCGGGGAACGCCCATGCCGGCTTCCAGCTCCGGACACAGGGATCGGAACTCGAAGTAATGGGAGAGAATGCGGGAGCAGTAGCGGGCGTTCTTGTGACCCCCGTCATAGCGCACCTCCTCGCCCAGCAGGCAGGAACTGATGCCGACCGGAATTTTCCGTTTCTGTGGGGTCTCTGTCATAACGGCCTCCGCGCCATTGCGTGTCTGTTTTTATTGCTATACGCTGTTGCCTGTTTCTGCGATCAGGGAAAACGGGGATGACGGGCCAAAACGGCTTGAATGTCGTCCGCAGGCATCGGTCGTGCCATCAGAAAGCCCTGGGCACAATCGCATTCCAGTTCGCGCAGTTTGTCCATTTCCTCGGGGTGCTCGATGCCCTCGGCAATGATGTCCAGCTCGAGGTCCCGCGCCAGTCTGGATATGGCGCGGACAATGCGGAATCGGCGTTCGTCGTCGAGCATGTTCGAGACGAAGGAGCGGTCGATCTTGAGGGTGTCCAGAGGAAACAGGTGCAGGTAACTCAGGCTGGAGTACCCCGTCCCGAAATCATCAATGGCGAGGCGGACGCCTTTCTCCCGGAGCTTGTTCAGGGCCACGGCTGCATGCATGGGGTTATCCACCAGGAGGCTCTCCGTGATTTCGAGCTTCACCTGCTGCGGATCAACGCCGGAGGCTTTCAGAACCTGGCCAAGCCGCTCAATTTCCTCCAGCTCCAGCAATTGCCGGCCCGAGACGTTGACGCTCATGAACAGCGGCGTCTGGCCGGTCCCGTTGGCACGTTCAAAGGTCTTGAGGTCGTGCAGCGCCTGTTCCAGGGCCCAGTACCCCATCTCAACGATCTGACCGGTCTTTTCGGCAACGGGAATGAACTCCCCGGGTGAGACCAGGCCATGGTCCGGGTGGCGCCAGCGGATGAGGGCCTCAAAGCCGACGATGGTGCCATTTTCTAGGCCGATGACGGGCTGGTAGAAGAGTTCGAACTGCTGCTGTTGAATGGCAGTGGCCAGGGCGTTCTGGAGGCTCAGCTCACTCTCCGCCTTTTTCTGCAGCGAATCGGCGCCGGCAAAGTCGTTGGTGTGCTGCAGCATGAAGCGCTGTGTCCAGGCAAAACGGCCCAGGTTGCCCTGGAGCAGGTTGGTGAGCAGCGGGTCCGCGTTATCGATGACACGCTGCAGGTGCTCGCGCGTGATCACCATGACGTCCGTATCGTCCAGGGCCCGGGCTGTTGCCGTCCGGGGCTGGTGGCTGATCAGCGCCAGTTCCCCGAACACTTCGTGAGGGCCCAGGTTGGAAATCACGACGTGGTGACCGCCTTGCTGCACCGAGATTTCGATCCGTCCGCTCAGGATCATGTAGGCGTGAGCGGCGTCGTCACCGTGTTCAAAGAGGGTTGTCCCGGAGGGGTAATGTTCGGTGTCAGCATCGTCGGTCATGGCAACCTCTGGAGGCGGTCCGGATTGGTGACAGGCGCTGTGCCTGACTAAAGTGTAATCACTCAGATGCGATCTTGCCTGTATCCAATGATGTCAGAATGAAAATCCATGTCTTCAAAGACCGACGCCTTGCCGCCGCCACGGGGCTGGTCCTGACGCTCGCCGCGCTCTGGCTGGAAGTGGTCGGTACGGGGTTTACCGACAGGCTGATTGAGCGCCTTGATTTCTTGGCCTATGACCTGCGGTATCAATGGGCAACGCCACGGCTTGAGGCCGAGCATCCGATTGTCATTGTGGACATTGATGAACGGAGTCTGGCGGCCCAGGGGCGCTGGCCCTGGCGCCGGGAACGCATCGGTGAGCTGGTGAGCACCCTCGGCGAGGCGGGGGCGCTGGTGGTTGGGTTCGACGTCGTCTTTTCTGAGGCCGAGCGCAATCCGGCCCGCGTGGTGTCGCAGCGGTTGCCGCCCGGTGAGACAGCTGTCCGCGAGAGGCTGGAAGCCATTGAGGCTGAGGTGGACGGGGACCGGATCCTGGCCAAGCACCTGGAGCAGACCGAGACCGTTCTGGGCTTTCTGATGCACCATGAAAGCGGCCGCAGCGAAGGCGTTCTTCCGGAGCCTGTACTGGCGCTTGATCCAGCCAGGGCGAGCGCGCTTGTGGTGCCCCGGATGGGCGGCTACACGGGGAATCTGGCGCCATTGCAGTCCGCGGCGAGGGGCGGCGGTTTCATGACCACCATGCCGGATAGCGATGGGATCATCCGGCGTGCCCCCCTGATTCTGCGCCATGGCGACAGGCTTTACCCTTCCCTGGCTCTTGAGATGGCGAGGGTTCTGTTCTTTGCGGATGGCATTGAGCTGGCGACCCAGAAACGGGGGGATCATCGCTCTATTACGGCTGTTGAGATGGGGCATTTGAGTCTCGACACCGATGCCCAGGGCCGGGCGCTGGTGCCGTATCAGGGCGGGCGCTTCCATTACCCCTATGTGTCGGCAACGGATGTGCTCACGGACTCGCTTTCCAAGGCGGAGCGGGCCCGGTTGCAGGATGCGCTGGTACTGGTCGGGTCATCGGCGCAGGGGCTCGCGGATCTGGCGGCGACGCCCGTGGGAACCGGATTTCCCGGTGTGGAGGTCCATGCCAGCCTGCTTGAGGGCATCCTGGCCCAGCAGCTGCCCCATTCCCCGGATTGGGAGCAGGGCTTGCAGCTGGTGACATTGCTCGTGGTCGGGGTGGGGCTGGCGCTTGTACTGCCGTTGCTTGCGCCTCTGTCTCTGTTGTTCACCGCGCTGCTGGTGCTGGCCGGTCTCCTGGCCGGCTATGTTGGCCTCTGGGTTCAGTTCCAGCTCAATGTGGCCGTTGCGTTACCCGTGCTGCTGGTGGCCGCCTTGCTGGCCGTCAACCTGATGTTCAGTCTACTCCGGGAAAACCGAACGCGGCGTGAACTCAAATCCATGTTCGGGCAGTACGTGCCACCCGAGCACATTGATGAGATGCTGCGCCACCCCGGGGCCTATGGGTTTGCCGGCGAAACCCGGGAGATGACGGTGCTGTTCTCGGATATCCGGGGCTTCACCAGCATTTCCGAGCGGCTGGATGCCACCGAGCTTAAGGCGCTGCTCAACCGTTTCTTTACCCCGGTCACCCGGGTGATCTTTGAGCATGAGGGCACAATCGACAAGTACGTTGGGGATATGGTGGTGGCGTTCTGGGGCGCACCCCTTGAGGACCCCCGGCATCGGGAGCACGCCCTGGATGCAGCCCTGGCAATGCTCGATGAGGTGGCGCGCCTCAAGCCCGCCTTCCGGGAGCAGGGGCTGCCGGAGATCAGCGTTGGTATTGGCCTCAACACCGGCCCCATGAACGTTGGGGATATGGGGTCGGGCTACCGCCGTGCCTACACCGTCCTGGGCGATGCGGTGAATCTTGGCGCCCGTCTGGAGAGCATCACCAAGTATTACGGCGCCCGCCTTCTGGTTGGAGAGGAGACCCGGGATTCGGTGGAAGGGTTTGTCTTCCGGCCGGTGGATCGGATCCAGGTCAAGGGCAAGGACGAGGCCGTCGAGGTCTTTGAACCCCTGGGTCGTGAGGGGCGGGTGGCCGACGATGAGCTGGCCCGGTTGGCGCGCCATAATCAGGCACTGGCGGCCTACCTTCAGCGGGACTGGGATGAGGCGGAGCGTCTATGGCAGCAACTGGCCGCAGAGGATCCAGAGTGTGCCCTCTATACGCTCTACATCGAGCGGGTGCAGTGGCTGCGGGCGGAAGATCCCGGCCCAGGCTGGGACGGGCGCTTCCGCCATACCAGCAAATAGGCCCTCAGTGTTCCTCAAGCAGGAGAATGCCGGTGGCTGAAGCGCTGTCATCCTGGGTCTGGAAGTGGAAGTTGTTCAGAAAACCCAGGGCGTTTTCGGACTCATCAATGACCATCAGCCCCCGTGCTTCGCCCGTGGATGCCGGCGTGTTGTTGTATTCAAGATTCTGCACCTCAAGCGAGGCGGTCTCACCCAGCTGGCCCTGGAGGTCCGCGCTCCAGCGCCAGTCGCCGCCACCCTTCAGAACCTCCAGCAGGCCTGTGAGGTTGCCGGTGTCCGGATTGAGAGTCATATGGCTGTTCCCAAAGCTGATGCTGGCATCACTTAGATCGGTAATGGGGAACCCGGCATTCTCATCCCGCATATCCCCGATGGCGGCGCTGACCCCGGTGAACTCGATACGGGTACCCGTGGACCGCCGCGACTGGATTTGCGACAGCGACAGGGTTGGCGCTGAGGCAAGGAACAGCGGTTGGCCCAGTGGTTCCGTGGGGTTGCCGGCTTCATCCTGCTCATCCTCGTGCAGTAACAGGTCCGGTTGTCCGTTCCAGGCGCCCCAGTTAATGCCGTAACCGCCAATATCCTGCTGGAAGCGCTCCAGGCCCGCGCCTTCCAGGCTGAGGAATCGCCCTCCAGGTGCTTTCACCACGTACTGGGTCTGTTCGGGAGTCAGCTGGTTGCTTACCTCGGCAAACAGGTGGTTGCGGATCTGAACGTTTTCCCCCAGAGCGGCGGATGCGGCAAGGGTGGTCTGCGTGAACGCCTCGGGAAGCCAGGAAGTCTCGTCGTCGCTGTGCGTCCTTTCTTCGAGCGCGCGTTCCTGCTCATCCTGTAGGGTATCGCTGGTCTCAAACCCGGACGCCTTATCATTCGTCCCGTCATCTTCCGTTGCGTCGCCTGAAGGCGCCGCTTCAACCATTCCATCACCAGGCGTCAGGCTGGCGGGCGGCTGAAGCTGCCCGCTCGGAGGCAGGCCCCGTGCCGTCACGGTGGCATAGCGGTAATTGGCATTACGGCCCAGCGGGAGGGTGCCGGCTTCGTTGGAAACAATGGCTCGACCGGCCCAAACGGCGACGGCCAGGGTCTCATTGCGCAACGCCAGCTGATAGTCGGTGCCGCGAACGCCGATGCTGGCCAGTGGTGTCTCGACCTCGTAGTTGTCCGGCTGCGTCTCGGCCACTTCGCCCGTGAGCGTGCGAAGCCCGCCGGTCAGCAGCCGGACCACAGCGTGATCCGCTTTGTCTTGCTCCTGGAAGCGGTAGCGTTCAATGACCAGGCGGCTGTTACTGGCGAGCGCAATCACCGCGCCGTCTTCAAAGCGCAACTGGGTCCGGCTATCGCTGCCGGTGACCACGGTTTCGCCCTGGTGGACGGCTGAGCGGCGCTTGAGGGCGCGCTTGTCCGCATCCGGGGCACGCGCGGTTACCTCGCCGGTGGCGACGACCACCCTGGCAACAGGCTCGCTGCCTTCATCCTGAGCGGACAAGGGCAGTGGGATCAGCAGGACAGCCAGGCAGAGGAACAGTCCATAACGTGTGATGAAGGGAGACGCTTTCATGATGAGCTACTCCTTAATGAACCGGTAACGGATCCCAACCTCGCCCAGGGTCCGGTCGAACTCATAGAAGGCGGTGTTGGAGTCGGACCGTTGATGGGTGATGTGGGTCTGCAGCGTGAGCCGGCGCGTTAGTGACCAGTGCCAGCGGGTGCTGAGAATGCTCTCATGGTCCCGGCGCCGTTTCCCGAACAAGGGGTGCTGGCGCTCATAGCGGGAGAACCGGTACGCGCCCGAGGCTCCCAGCTCGTGGTGTTGCGCCACCGGCCAGCCAGCGCCTATTCGCACCCCGGCAAAGCGGCGGCCGAAGTGCTTGTTGTTGCTGTCCCGGGCCTTTTCCACGCCGCCCGACAGGGACAGCCGGCCCTTCCAGGAGGCGCTTTTATGGCGGCTGCTCAGCGCCAGGCGGAATTCATCCGTATCCCTCTGGTGTTGGTCGGGATAGCGTTGGGTTGAGACTGCCAGGGCAATGCCGGCCCGTTCCTCAGGGGTGAGCAACTGTTGCAGCTCAAGGTTGAGCCCGCCCCGCCACCGCAGCTGGTCCCTGCCCAGGTGGGTCTGGCGTGTTGTGGCCGTCACCTGCATCCGCCTGCTCTCGCCGAGTTGCTGGAACCAGGAGGAGCCGAAGCGCAGGTGGGTAAGGTCGAAGTCGTCCTGGGAGAAGTGCGTTGTCCGGTCCACATCCGCCTGGATGCTGAAGCCGTTGCGTTGACTCAGGGGGTGGCGGTAGAGCGCATCAATGCCGAACGCCTGAAAGGCGTCATGCGTTTGCCGGTTGTCATCGCGCAGAGCCAGATCCAGTGGTTGATCGAACAGTTCCAGCTGGATGCTGTCCGCGTCCGTTGCGGCATTGATGTTGGTGTCGTGCCCGAGCTCATAGCGGGCAGTTAACCGGAAGCGGGGCTCCGTTTGTTGCTTCCTGGTGGCAATGCGGTCCAGGAAGCGTTGTATATTGCGGCGTACCGTCTCCGGCGGCGATGTGTCCATAACCCGTTTGAACGCCCGCTCAGCGCCCCGCCAGTTGCCCGTTTGGTAGTGGGCGCGGCCGAGTTCCAGCCGGGCTCGATGGTCATCGGGGCGGGCGATCAGTGCCGCTTCCAGCGCCAGTACGGCCTCGGAGTAGGCTTCCGCCTCAAGGGCGGCCAGGCCGTACAGGTACTGGAAGTCAGGGTCGCCGGACCATTCTTCGGTCAGCTTCCGGGCTGCGCTCAACGCTTGTTCCCCATTCCCCTCCCGCAGCGGCTCCAGGATGGGATGCAGTGCCTTGGGCACCGACTCAACGCTGGGCGCCGCACCGATGTCCGCGGCCAGCGTTGGTGACAGCAGTAGCAGGAAAAGCCCCCCGATCAGCCATGCGCGGCGGAGGGGGGGAGGACTGAAAACACCTGTTGCGAACACATCGAAACCCTCTTGCCAGTGGCACCTATGGATTAAGGCTAGATGAAAAATTAGTCATTTTCTGGTTATGTCGCAAAACAAAATATCGGGGCGGCAGCTCTGGAGTGCCTGGGTGGTGTGTGGACGGGATCGTCACGGAGGGGACAGGCCTCTATAATGGCCGCTTTGATCGGGAGGAGCCCCAGTGGAGCGGAGCCGTGCCATCGCCGGCCTCATGACCGATGCCTGTTACAGCCTGCACCGTGTCTGGGCGCCGGAAAGCCGGTTGCGCACGCGGGTTGGACGTGGCCGGGCCACCTGGCACCGGTACGATCCCCGCCGTGATGAGCACTGCATCACCATCGGGGCGCTTATGGTGGCGGACAAGGCGGACCCCTCCCAGTGCGCCGGCTGGCTCTCCACCCGGGAGATCCGCAACCGTGGCTACTTCAATGGCGAGGTGTCGGAACTCAACCTCCTCGCCCATGGCTGTTGTCACGAATTCGCTCACCTGCTCCAGACCCGCGCGGGCGGCCGACGTTATGGTGAAGTCCATAATGCGGCGTTCTATGAATGGCTGGACCGGCTGTACGAATCCGGCAGCGCGGGGGAGTTGCGCGCGGGGCTGGCAGGGGCCGCCACCGCGCGCAACCTGGCGTTATCGAGTGCGCCGGTCAGCCCGGTTGCGGAAGCCGCCGCCCTGGAACGCTTCCGCCCGGGTGACCGGGTCCGCTTTGGCCCGGGGCTTCAGGGCCGCATCCGGAGGGTGAACCGCCGCACCTGCACCGTGGACGGCACCGGCCCCTGCCGGGGGCGCCGTTACCGTGTGCCGCCCAGCATGATGACCTTCATTTCACGAAACGGATCCCTATGAACCTGAGCCTTACCATTGATGCCCTGGGGACGAGCGAGTTGGACGCGCTTACCCTAACGGTTCCCCCTGGCCGCATCGTCTGTCTCTCCGGCGCCTCGGGTTCCGGTAAATCCCGTCTTCTGCGGGCGATTGCCGATCTGGATCCCCATGAGGGCGAAGTGCGCCTGGGGGATGCGCCTGCTCACAGTATGCGGGGGGATGAATGGCGCCGGCGCGTGATGCTGGTGCCGGCCGAGAGCCGTTGGTGGCATGACACCGTGGGTGAGCACTGCGGCCCGCTCCGTGAAGCCGACCTGGCGGCCCTGGGGTTTGAGCCCGAGGTTCACCAGTGGCCGGTCAGCCGGCTCTCCTCCGGTGAGAAACAGCGCCTTGCCCTGTACCGGGCCCTGTCACTGGATCCAGACGCGTTGTTGCTGGATGAACCCACGGCGAACCTGGATGCCGCGACCCGTGAGCGGGTGGAGCAGTGGCTGGTCCAGCGCATCCATGAACAGCAACTGCCCACCCTCTGGGTAGCGCATGACCGGAGCCAGATCGCGCGTGTGGGCGATGCCCACTACAGCATCAACGGCCGTCACCTGGAAGAGGTCCCCCATGGAACTGATTGAGCTTCAATACTGGCAGCTTGCGCTTGCGTCCGTCCTGGTGCTGATCCTTGCTGGCTGTTCCTGGTGGATCCGCCTTGGCTTCGGGCGTTCCCTGGTGATCGCCGCCGTGCGCACCACCGTTCAGCTGTCGCTGATTGGTCTCATCCTGGAAGCCCTGTTCAGCGTGGGCGCGCTTGGCTGGGTGGCGCTGATGGGCGTGGTCATGGTCGTACTGGCCGGCCGTGAAGTAATGATGCGCCAGCGCCGTCGCCTCAGGGGCGGTTGGGCTTTTGGCATTGGCACCTCCGCCATGTTCGTCTCCGCGTTCACCATTGCGGTGATGACCCTGCTCGTCATCATCCGGCCGGAGCCCTGGTACCAGCCGCAGTACGCCATTCCGCTGCTGGGCATGATGCTGGGCAACACCATGAACGGCATCTCACTCAGCCTTGACCGACTGACCGATACCGTCTGGCGTCAGCGCGAGGACATTGAAGGGCGCCTCATGCTCGGTCAGCGCTGGCAGGACGCCATCAGCGACATCCGCCGGGAGGCCATGCGTTCCGGCATGATCCCCACCATCAACATGATGGCCGCCGCCGGCCTGGTCAGCCTTCCCGGTATGATGACCGGCCAGATCCTTGCCGGCAGTCCGCCCGCACTGGCGGTGAAGTACCAGATCCTGCTGATGTTCAGTATCGCCGCCGGCACCGGCTTTGGAACCATGCTGGCCGTAACGGCGGGGAGTTACCGGTTGTTTGATCACCGGCAACGACTCCGGACGGACCGCATCACAGGTCCCATGCACTAGTGTCGGTGGTAGTGCCTCGACGCCTTGGAGCGGTTGCCGCATTCCTTCATGGAGCACCAGTGCCTCTGGGCCCCGTTTGACTTGTCCAGAAATACAATCCCGCAGCGTTCTTCCGCGCACTCCTTGATGTTTCTGGACAGGTCGGAGGCAAAAAGATGGGCACAGTCTTCCGCGATCACCCCCAATGCGCCCTCCAGTTCAAGATTGTCCTGCGCGGATAACGCCCCGCCATCGGTCGATAACTGCCAGCAAGGCCTTGCTTGAGCAAGCTGATTGACCGTTTCGATGTCGTCCGCGGAACAATCCCTGGTAAGAAACCGGCCAATCAAGCTCCGTAGTGCCATCACCTGGTTCTGGATGCCCGCCGGCACTGGATTATGGGCAGCGCTGGTACTGAGCGGCGGATAAAGCGTCGCCCATCCCGCCTGGCGCTGCGCCTGGAGCAGCCATTCCCTGAACCCATCCGCCTCGGCCAGAAGGTCCTGGGTCCGGGAGTACGGATCCTTGCGGCGCCTTACGGTATTGAACAGATCCAGGCAGGGACGTCCGCCATGGAACACAAAATCAAGAAGCTGGGGGTCGGCCATTGAGCCCTAACCGGTTGTGAAAGTGCGCTTCAGCGTATCGAGCGGCGTCATGGATGTCGAGGTGGACTCTGTGCAGGAGGGGGGATTCTGTCTTGAACTAACCCCCTTAGGGGGTTAGAGTCAGCAGGGACCTGATCGAGGGGCTCGCAATACGACCAATACCGAAAGGAGCTTGTATGCCCACCCAAAACACGGAGCGCGTCACCATTGGTGGTTTAAAAGTTGATTCCCGTCTCTACCGGTTTGTCACCGACGAACTGCTTCCCCGTATTGGCAGGTCGTCGCAAGCGCAGCAACAGGCGTTCTGGGACGGCTTTGCCGGGATCGTCGAGGCGTTCACCCCACGTAATCGTGAGCTACTGGCTGAGCGCGATGCGCTGCAGGCGAAGCTGGACCAGTGGTATCGGGATCACAGGGGGGCGCAGGACCCGGAGGCGTACGACAATTTCCTGTGGGAGATTGGCTATCTGGCTGAAGATCCCGGCGAATTCGAGATCGCCACAAAGAACATTGACCGGGAAATCTCCGAAACGCCGGGGCCGCAGCTGGTGATTTCGGCCCTCAATGCCCGCTTTGCACTGAATGCGGCAAACGCCCGCTGGAGCTCCCTGTACGACGCGCTTTACGGCACCAACGCCATCCCGGAAGCCAACGGCCAGGAGAAGGGCACCAGCTACAACCGGGTGCGTGGTGACAGGGTCATTGAGTGGGCCCGCGAGTTCCTCGATGGCGTCATCCCGTTGGAGACCGGCTCCCACAAGGATGTCACCCGATATGCCGTCGAGTCCGGCCAGATCACCGGCGAGATTGACGGTCGGGCCATCAAACTGCGCAACCCGGCGGTCTATGCCGGTTTCAGGGGGGATCAGACCAACCCGGAAGGCATTCTGGTTCGCAATAACGGCCTGTACCTGGAAATCCAGATTGATCCTGAATCCCGGGTCGGCAGCACCGATAAGGCCGGCGTTAAGGACATTCTCATGGAGTCGGCCATCACCACCATCATTGACTTCGAGGATTCCGTGGCGGCGGTGGACGCCGCCGATAAGACCCTGGGGTATGCCAATTGGTTGGGGCTGAATACCGGCGAGTTATCGGTGGCGATCACGAAGAACGGACAAACCGTCACCCGTGCGCTCAACGACGACCGGGTCTACACCGATACCGACGGCGATGCGCTGCGCCTGCATGGCCGTTCCCTGATGTTCGTCCGCAACGTGGGCCACCTGATGCAGAATCCGGCGATCCTGGACCAGGAGGGCGAGGAAATCTTTGAGGGGATCATGGATGGTGTGCTTACCGCAGCCGCGGCGATCCCAGCGTTGGACCAGGACAACCCGCACCGCAATTCCCGCACCGGCTCCATCTACATCGTGAAGCCGAAGCAGCACGGCCCTGAAGAGGTGCGATTTACCTGTGACCTGTTCGCGGCCATCGAGGACCTGCTGGCGTTGCCCCGTTTCACTCTCAAGGTTGGGGTCATGGACGAGGAGCGCCGCACGTCCGTGAACCTGGAGGCCTGCATTGCCGCCAGCAAGGACAGGGTGGCATTCATTAACACCGGTTTCCTGGACCGTACCGGCGACGAGATCCATGCCTCCATGCTGGCCGGGCCGATGGTACGCAAGGCCGATCTTCAGACGGCACGGTGGAAGCGCGCGTACGAGGCCAACAACGTCGACGCGGGCCTGGCGCACGGCCTGCCGGGCAGGGCGCAGATCGGCAAGGGCATGTGGACCCGGACCGAGCAGATGGCTGAAATGCTGGAGCACAAGATCGGTCAGCCGAAGGAGGGGGCCTCCACCGCCTGGGGCCATCGCCCACAGCTGCCACCCTGCACGCGACCCATTACCACCAGGTGGATGTGTTCGAGGCGCAGGAAGCGCTGTTATCCGGCGGTCGTCGCGCAACCCTGAAGGACCTGCTGACGATTCCGGTTGCGGGCCCTGCCTATGGGGAAGGTGATGCGCAGTGGAGCGAGCGGGAGATCAGGGAGGAACTGGATAACAACTGTCAGTCCATTTTGGGCTACGTCGTTCGCTGGGTCGAGCAGGGCGTTGGGTGCTCCAGGATCCCTGATATCCACGATGTGGACCTGATGGAGGACCGGGCCACGTTGCGCATCTCGTCCCAGCTGCTGGCGAACTGGCTCAAGCACGGCGTGGTGAGTGAGGCGCAGGTTGTCGAGTCGCTGCAGCGCATGGCGGAGAAGGTGGATCAGCAGAATGCGGGTGATGCCGCTTACCGCAACATGGCGCCCAACTTTGGTGACTCCGTGGCGTTCCAGGCTGCGAAGGACCTTATCCTGAAGGGGCACGAACAGCCAGCGGGCTATACGGAGCCGATCCTGCACGCACGGCGGCGTGAGTTTAAGCACAGGAACGGCGTGGAGTAACGCGCGAGCGCACCCGGGGGTTGGCCCCGGGCGCGCGATACCGGTTACCGGCTGTAAGACACCGTCAGGGTATCCTGGGCCAGCGCATGCGACCGGACCTGGAAGCTCACCAGGGCCGCAGAGGCATCGGCCGGCAGCTTGAGTTTGGCCTGATCCAGCGCGTAGACGCGGATCTTGTATTGATGCGGCTGATCGCCAGCGGGTGGGCAGGGACCGCCCCAGTTGCGGCTACCGAAATCGTTGCGTGCCTGTTGGGTCGTTTTCGGCATGCCGTCGCGGCTGGCGCCCCGCGCTACGCCCGTTGCCGAGGCAGGGATGTTGTATGCCAACCAGTGCCACCAGCCACTGGCGGTGGGTGCATCTGGGTCATGCACCGTGATCGCGAAACTCTGGGTTCCCTTGGGGGCGTCCGACCAGCGCAGCGCCGGCGACTGGTTATCGCCGTTGCAGCCAAAGCTGTCGAGCACGTGGCGCGACGGTATTCGCTCCCCGGCGGTCAGGTCCGGGCTGTGCAGCTTGAAGTCCCCGGCCAGGGCGGTGGGGCTGAGCAACAGCGCCAAGCTAAGCAACAGAATCCTCATGGTTCACTCCTTTTCCCGTGTACGGAGAGGACAAGGTAGCGCGATTAGGCGCCGGATGCGGCTCGCGACCGATCAGGGATTCGCCTGAAACGATCATTCTGGGCGGGTAGCCACGTGGGAGGGGGATTCACCGAAACGTTCGCGGAAACGTTGTGCGAAGCGCGAAGGGGAGTCATAGCCGACCCATTCGGCGGCCTGGGCTACCGAGACGTTACCTTGTTGCAGCAGTGCCAGTGCCGTGGCCAGGCGCACTTCCCTCAGCAGGTCCCGGAACTGGGTGCCCTCCGCCGCCAGGCGCCGCCGCAGGGTGGGCTCGCTCATGGCGAGTTTGCTTGCGATCTCCGCGACGCGCCAGCGGCGGCTGGGCTGGGATGCCAGCCAGTGCGTGACGCGGGTGGTGATGCGGTCCGCAGGGCTTACGAGCAGGTTTTGGGCCTGGCCCTCGGCGAGCATGGCCAGCAAGACCTCCCGGCGGCGGTGTGTACGTACCGCTTCGGGGGCGTCCGCGGCGGTTTCGGCATAGTGGAGAAGCGTGCGCCACATTTCATCGGACACCTGGACATCCGGCTGGACAGGTGGAGCGGCGTGCTCCGGGATTGGCACCAGGGGGCGAACCGCGTCTAGGTCGCTTGCGTTGAAGGCGATGGCCAGCGCGTGATAAAGCCCGTGTTCGGGCTGATTGACCACGTCCACTGCCAGGTCTGCGCTCAACGCCAGCCAGTCCCCGGCCCGGACCTGCCATTCCCGGCCATGCAAGCCGATGGTTTTGATGCCGCGCAGCACCACAATCAGTGAAGGCGTGCCCACGGGCACATGTCGCAAAGCGTAGTGACGGCGCGTGATGATCCGGCCGAGTGGCGTTTCGGCTCCGGAGGCGAGTATTTGCCGTAAATGGTCCAACGTTGGGGTCATGGCGGACAAGCCGGTGGTATCCCTGTGTTTCAGGTTGGAAGGCGATTGTACCGGCTGTTTCCGTATCGGGCAGCCTACCCGGGATGCTGGTCCATTCCGCTCAGCTGTTGGCGAACCGGCTCAAGTGCGGTATGGCTTTCCTGGAGGCCAGCGCCGGCGGGGCCGAACCCCGCCGGCGGTTTTATGGAGAGTCAGCCTTGGCGCTTCCAGTCAGGGTTCATTTCACATCGCAGCAGGCACAAACCGACATCTGGCCGGGCTTGGTCGTCCGCCACTGACCGTTCCAGCCGCCCTTGTCCCTGCAGGTTTCAGCGCACTTCTTGACGGCGTCGGTCTTGCTCCAGATGGGGCCGGCTTTCACGTCCGTTGGGCTGCATTGGCCCTCGATGATGTCGTCGAAGCTGTGGCTCAGGCTGGCATAGGGAGAGGTGTTAACCTGGCTCCCCTTGTAGCTGTGGCACCCGAAACAGTTGGAAGTAAAGCCCTTGTTCAGGTGGACGTCCTGAAAGGTTGTCTCCATCACGGTGTTGGCCAGGCGCATGGAACCGCGCTGGTTTTTCGTGACCGACGACGGTTTGCTGGTGTCATTTTCCCAGAGCGCGCCCACATTCATGTAGTGCTTCCAGACAGACATGGAATGATCCTTGTCCAGCTGGCTCAGCATCTTGTGAAGCTGCGTGTTGAGCGAATCCACCACCTGGAAATTAATCTTGCTCTTGTGATCGCCCTTTTGGGTGCCATCACGATAAAGGCGGCATATTTCCGTGGGCTTACCGGTCAGGCTCTTGCTGGCGTTGGCCTTGTTGAATGGGCACTTGTCTTTATTGCCGGAAGCCAGTGCGCTGGCGCATTCAGCACTGGTGAACGACCAGCCTGGCTCCGGTGTGCTTTGCGGGTTGGTGCAGTCCGGGGCATTGTCGCGGTGCTCAAACGTTGACCAAATGAACTCCGGATGCAGGTCAGTGGCGCGCACCAGGTGGAAACCGATCAATCCCAACAGCTGTTTGCCCTTAAGCCCCTCGATGTCGGCTTCCATCGAGAAATAGCGGTCCTTTTGCTGGGGCTTGATGACGCGCCAGGCGGTCTTGAGCTCAGTGGTGCCGGACGGGTACTGGTCCTGGCTCTGAATCTTGCCGACATTGCAGAGGTTCCGGCTGAACCGGATGCCATAGAACACCACATTGCCCTGTTGATCATAAATCGTAGCCTGATTACGCCCGGCTTGATGGATGCGTTCAGGGAGAACGAAGCTTCCGTCCGGCTTGTGTTCTTTGGTGGTGCGGACAAAGAACTCATGTTGTGGGGCCTGGCTGTCACATGAGTCCTTGTTACTGCCCTCCAGTATCGGGAATTGTTCCGCCATCTGGAAACGTCGTTCCGAGTGGCCTTCAGGCTTTGAGGTTAGATAGAAGAACCATTGCCAGCTGAATTTATAGAAATCACAGAAGTCCGCGCTCTTGCCGTTGGGTACTTCCGATGGAGGATTGGGTGAGGTGATCCAGTCCTTGCTTGCGCTGCAAGAGGGCGTATCGGCAAAACTCGCGGATGAGTAGAACAGGATGGTGATCAGAATACATGCGGCGGTGGCGAGGCGTTTGATCCACATAGGTCCTCCGTATTCCCGGTGGTTGATCCATAACCCATTGGATGCGGTTGCCGGCTCGCGACATGAACAAGCGTGAATCTGCGGGCCTATCGGAACATCAATTGCCTTAAGCTATAACTTACAGTGAATGGGTTGGTATGCCAGATTGTGTCTGGACGCTGTAATACGACTGAGCAACCGGATCCTGATTAAAAGATAGGAATAGAATAGAAAGGGCGCAAGGAACCGACCAGGCTGTGCACGCGCCAGGCTGACGATGGCCCTGAATCACAAAAGCCGGCCCCGAAAGGCCGGCTTTGATCACGCGAGTATCACTGGGCCGTGACTACTGCTTCTTCCTGAAGCGGAAGATGCCCCAGGTCAGGTGACCACTGTTGCCGCCGTGGACCCAGTTCTTGAGCCCGGTCTTCATGCGGTCAATGTACTCCTGGGAGACCAGGTTGCGTTCCACCAGCTCCTTCTCGCGGCGCTCGGTCTCTTCCAGAACGCGGCCATAGTGGCGCGGCAGCTGGGGGGTGTTGTCCTCAAAATCGATCTCTTCCATGCCGTTGCGCTGGCACGCATCCCGGTAGAAGGCCGGCGATCCCAGGGTATCCAGGTGCAGACGGTCCAGGATCGGCTGCAGGACGCCTTCCGGGCAATCATCCGCCATCATGGGATCCGTGAAGATGAACAGGCCGCCCGGCTTCAATACCCGGCCCACTTCTTCGATCACCTTCTCACGGTTGCCGCTGTGCAGGAACGAGTCTTGGGAAAAGACTACGTCGAAGCTGTCATGCTCGAAGGGCAGCTCTTCGAAGTTGCCATCCACGACGGTGATCCGGTCCTGCAGGCCCTGTTCCTTGTTGAACTGGCGGTTGCGGTCGTTCTCAACTTCGGAGAGGTTCAGGCCGGTCACTTCCAGGCCCAGTGTCTGGTGCAGGTAGCGCCCGGAGCCGCCAAAGCCGGAGCCCAGATCCAGCAGCTTCTGGCCGGACTGGACATAGGGCGCCATCAGCTCGCCCATATGGGAAACAATGCGGCGGCTGGCATCCAGGATGGGCTCCTTCTCATCCTTGTAGAGGCCAACGTGCAGATCTTCGCCTCCCCAGACGTGGAAGTAGAAGTTATCCGCATCCGAGCTGTTGTAGTAATCACGCGCCGTGTTTACGGCTTCACTGTCGTATTTCTCGGTCATGAGATCAGACCTCCTCAGTCTGTTGGTTCTTCCTCGGTAAAACGGGTCACGGCGGCTGCGCGATACCATGCACGGCCATCGTCACAGCACGACGTTGTCTGACTGGCCGCTGGTTGTGGCGCAGCGGCGCTGCTTTTCGTTTCTGAATCAGTTCTACTGGCCAGGGAAAGTGTCCATCACGTGTCCGACGAACGTCAGACCAGATCATGCGGTCAGCTTTCCTGTTCAACAGCCTCTCGGTGAGGCCAGACCGAATCATCCCGCTGAGACGGTGTAACGCGGGACAGGGGCTCAAGCAGCGGGGCCGTAGCCTGCCGGCTAAGCCTGGGCAATTGCGGGTTTTACGTACACCTTACCGGCTTGAGATAAGATTTCAAGTCCTCTGGGGAGGTCGGGGAGAACCCGACCGGGCCAGATTTGATGATCCAACCCGGTCGGGCAGGGGCTAGCGAGTGCCCCTAGAGCAGGTTATAGATGAACACGATCGCCACGGCCACCGGGGTAAAGAAGCGCAGCACGTTGTGCCACACCGCGAACCCACGGGGGGACATGGACAGCTCGTTTTCCAGCGCCTGGCGGGACAGGAACCAGCCCACAAAGACCGACACCAGGAGACCGCCCAAAGGCAGCAGGATATTGGCGGTGAGGAAGTCGAGCAGGTCGAAGATGGTCTTGCCCTCGAACATCGCGAAGCCGCCCAGTGGTGTGACGTCTGACCACAGGTTGAGCGACAGGACTGACGCGATGCCCAGTGCCCAGCAGGCCACGCCGGCGACCACCGAGCTGATGGTCCGGTTCATGCCTTTCTGTTCTTCCAGCCATTCCACCAGTGGTTCCAGCAGGGAGATGCCGGAGGTCCAGGCCGCAAACACCAGCAGAATGAAGAACAGCGCCCCGAAGAAGCTGCCCATCGGCATCTGGCCGAAGGCCAGTGGCAGGGTCTGGAAGATCAGCCCCGGCCCGGAACCTGGCTCAAGCCCATTGGCGAAGACGATGGGGAAGATGGCAAGACCCGCCACCAGGGCCACAATGGTGTCCATCACGGAGACGGTAACGGCGGTCTTGGCAATGGAGATGTTCTTCGGCAGGTAGGAGCCGTAGGCCATCATGATCGCCATACCCAGGCTCAGGGTGAAGAACGAATGCCCCAGGGCCACCAGCACGCCGGACGTGGTGAGCTGGGAGAAGTTGGGCTCGAACAGGAAGGCTACGCCCTCACTGAAATGGCCCGTGGTCATGGCGTAGCCCACAACCAGGAGCAGCAGCAGGAACAGGGCCGGCATTAGTATTTTGACCGCCCTTTCCAAGCCGGCGCGAACGCCACGCGCCACAACAAACACCACCATCCCCATGAAAACCGTATGCCAGAGCAACAGGGTGCCGGGACTGGCCAGAAGACTGGAGAAGATCTCCCCAATGCCATCCGAGGATTGCCCGGCCAGGCTACCACTGGCGGTTACGCCAACGTAGGAGATGGCCCAGCCACCGATTACGGAATAGAACGATAGAATAATGAACGCGGCCAACACACCAATGGCCCCAATCAGCCGCCAGGCGGGGTTGAGGTTGTCGCGCTCGGTGATCAGTCGCATGCTGTTGACCGGGCTGCGGCCACCGCGGCGGCCGATCATCACCTCGGCCATCATGATCGGCAGGCCCACGGCGGCAATACACACCAGGTACACCAGCACAAAGGCGCCACCGCCGTTTTCGCCGGTCACGTAAGGGAACTTCCAGATATTACCCAGGCCCACGGCCGAACCCGTAGCGGCCAGAATGAAGGCCAGCCGCGAGGACCAGGCGCCCCTGTGTCTGGGCGGCTGACCCGGGGTGCTGTCGGCGGAGGAAAGTGGTTCGCTCATACTGTCTCCTGCAAGGTCTTGTTGTTTTAGGGAGAAGGGGCGCGCCCCTGTTTGGTATCACCCTCTGATCGTTGCCGGAGGGGATTTTACGTCAAAGTCCCTGCCCGAAGACATCCAATTGTCTGTTTTTGAGGCAGGGACCATGAACCCGTGGTTATTGCCGGAAGCGTTCCTCCGCCAGTTGGTTGGCGATCGTGCCGGTGGGCTGCGCGTCCCGGGCTGATCGCGTGAAGATTTCCGCCAGGGTGTCACCAATGGATTCCACATGCTGGCGAACCGTTTCCGGTTCCGGCTGCTGGCGCTCGTAGAAGACGTCAATAATGCCGCCGGCATTGATCACGAAATCCGGCGCGTACAGGATGCCACGCTGGTGCAGTGCCGCATCGTGCTCGGGGCGGGCCAGCTGGTTGTTGGCGGCACCGGCCACAATGTTTGCCTGGATTTTGTCGATGGACTGGTCGTTCAGTACAGCCCCCATGGCACAGGGGGCCAGCACGTCCACCGGCAGATAGAGAATCTCCTCGCTGTCGGCGGGCGTTGCGTTCAATTCGGCAACGGCCCGGTCCATGTTCTCCTGGTGGATGTCGTGCACCCACAGGCGTGCTCCGGCGTTATGCAGGTGCCGGGCCAGCCGGAAGCCCACATTCCCGATGCCCTGAACGGCGATGTTGATCCCTTCCAGGCTGTCCCGACCGAGCTGGTGCCTGACCGCGGTCTGGATGCCAATAAAGGCGCCATAGGCGGTCGCCGGTGAGGGGTCGCCGTTGCACGGCGTGCCGTCAATGCCCTGGCGCTCCTTGATGCCGGCCACGTACTGGGTATGGTGCCCCATCACCTTGAGGTCGGGGACACTGGTGCCCGAGTCCTCGGCCGCGATGTAGTGGCCCCCGAGTTTTTCAAGGCAGCGCCCCATGGTCGCCATCAGAGCCTCGCTCTTGTGCTCCCGCGGGTCGCCGATGATGACGGACTTGCCACCTCCCAGATCCAGATTCGCGAGCGCCGACTTATAGGTCATGCCACGGGACAGGCGCAGCACATCCCGCAGGGCTTCCTCGTCAGAGGCGTAGGGGAACATGCGGCAGCCGCCCAGGGCCGGGCCCCGGTTGGTGTTATGCACGGCAACAATGGCGCGCAGTCCGGTCTCCGGGTCGGTGAAAAACGACAGGTGTTCGTGATTGTCAAATTCCTGATGGCTGAAAATGCTCATGGTGTTGGCTCTCTGTCTTTAAGGCCACCCTGGTGGGTGGCATGGGCGGGGCCTTGTCGGTCCCGCCCATGGCGTTTGGTTTGCCCGCCTGGTTCGGCATGTGAACCAGCGGGCCCCTGGGTCTAGGCCGCCGCGGAAGCAATCTGGCGGTGCGAGGGACTGTTCGGGTTGAGTTCCTGCCTCAGCTGCTCCCGCTCCTTGCGTGTGCTCTGGTAGGCCTCCTCCTTCACCGGACCATAGCCCCGGATCTTCTGGGGCAGGGCTGCCAGGGCGCGCGCGGCATCCAGGTGGTCGGGGTTGAGGTGGCGCAGTATCCAGTCGATATCCGCCTCGTATTCGCGGATGATGCGGCGCTCCAGGCGCCGGTCCGCGGTGTAGGCGAAGGGATCGAACGGCGTGCCACGCAGGACCTTGCCCCGGGCAAGCACATGGAATACCCGCTCCATCCAGGGACCGAACCGCAACTTGCGGGGGCGTTCACCCTGTTTGCTGCGGCTGAGCAGCGGGGGCGCCAGGTTGAATTCCAGCTCCACATCCCCCTCGAACTGTTCGTTGAGGTACCGCCGGAAGCTGCCGTCGCTGAACAGCCGGGCGACTTCATATTCGTCCTTGTAGGCGAGCACCTTGGCGTAATTCTCCGCGACGGTGCGTACCAGCATGGGGTCGCCGCCGAGGCGCTCCCTGGCGGTTGTCTCAACCTGGCGCACCAGATCCTCATAGCGCTTGGCGAGCGCGGTGTTCTGGTACGCCGTCAGGTGTTCCTTCTCTCGTTCAATGACGTCATCGGTGGTTTCCATCACCTGAACGGCAACGCCGTCGTTCTTCGGGGGGAAGGCGAGCTTCCTGACCCGCTCCAGGTCATGCGCCGAGCGCCGGCCCCAGAGGAACGCCTGCTGGTTGGCCTGAACCGCCACGCCATTGAGCTCGATGGCCTTTTCGATGGCTTCGGCTCTCAGGGGCAGGAGGCCCTTCTGGTAGGCAAAGCCCACGATGAACAGGTTGACCGCCATGGCATCGCCCATCAGGGCCTTGGCGAGCGTGCCGGCGTCCAGGCACCAGCTGGCGTCCTGGGCACAGGCGGAACGCACCGTCTCTTCCATCGCCTCACCGGGGTATTCCAGGTCCGGATCCCGCGTGAAGCTGGCCGGCATGGCCTCTTCGGTGTTCACAACACTGCGGGAGAAGCGGCTGTCGAGCTTGGCCAGGGCCTCGTCGCTGGCCGCCACCATCATGTCGAAGCCGATCATCAGGTCCGCCTCGCCAGCGGGAATGCGCACGGCGTGGATGTCCTCCTGGTTCGATGCGATCCGGACATGGCTGACCACGGGCCCGAATTTCTGGGCCAGTCCGGCCTGATCCAGCACGGACACGCCCTTGCCTTCGATGTGGGCCGCCATGCCCAGCAGGGCGCTGACGGTGACCACACCGGTGCCGCCCACGCCCGTCAACAGGATGCCGTAGGGATCGTGCTCGCCATCAAAGACCGGTTCTGGCAGTTCCTCAAACGCCACATCCCGGGAGACACCGGGGGGCTGGCGCAGCCGCCCGCCCTTGACCGTCACGAAGCTGGGGCAGAATCCACGCACACAGCTGAAGTCCTTGTTGCAGCCCGACTGGTCGATGGTCCGCTTGCGGCCACGCTTGGTCTCCAATGGCAGCAGCGACAGGCAGTTGGACTGGATGCCGCAGTCGCCACAGCCCTCGCAGACCTCCGGATTGATCATGACGCGCTTGTCCGGGTCTTCCATCGTGCCTTTCTTGCGCCGGCGGCGCTTTTCGGCGGCACAGGTCTGGTCGTAGATGAGCACCGAACAGCCTTCGACCTCACGCAGCTCGCGCTGGAGCTCGTCCAGATCTTCGCGGTCATGGAAGGTGGTGCCATCGGCAAAGTCGGCCCGCGAGGGGTACTTGTGGATGTCATCGCTGACAACGGCGATGCGGCGCACGCCTTCGCCGTAGAGTTGGTGGCTGATCTGCTGCACCGTGAGGGTGCCGTCCACCGGCTGGCCCCCGGTCATGGCCACCGCATCGTTATAGAGGAGCTTGTAGGTGATGTTGGCGCCGGAGGCGATCGCGGCCCGGATGGCCAACAGGCCGGAGTGGAAGTAGGTGCCGTCACCCAGGTTCTGGAAAACGTGCTTCTCACGGGTGAACGGTGCCTGCCCCAGCCAGGTCACGCCCTCGCCGCCCATCTGGGTAAAGGTGTGGGTTTCGCGGTCCATCCAGGTGGCCATGTAGTGGCAGCCGATGCCGCCCAGGGCGCGACTGCCTTCCGGCAACCGGGTGGAGGTGTTGTGGGGGCAGCCGGAGCAGAAATGCGGGGTGCGTTCCAGCCGCTCCTTGGGCTGCTCCAGGCTGGTTTCCTTCTCGTTAAGGAAGTCGAGTCGCTGCTGGAGTGTCTCATTGCAGTAGCGGTCCCGCAGCCGGGAGGCGATGGCCCGGGCCACGGTGGCGGGGGAGAGTTCGGCCACCGACGGCAGCAGTTCATGCCCCTGCTCATCCTGTTTGCCGATGATGGTGGGCCGGACCTGGTCCTGCCAGCTGTAGAGCTGGGTCTTGAGCTGGTCCTCGATCAGGCCGCGTTTTTCCTCAACCACCAGCACCTCTTCCAGGCCGTGGGCAAACTCAAACACGCCCTCTGGTTCCAGTGGCCACGGCATGGCTACCTTGTACAGCCGCAGGCCGATGGCCTGGCGTTCAGCCTCGCCCAGACCCAGGTCGGTCAGGGCCTGGAGCACGTCAAGGTAGGCCTTGCCGGTGGTGATGATGCCGAATCGCGGCTCCGGCGCGTCGAGGATGATCCGGTCGAGCCGGTTGGCACGGCAGAAGGCCTGGGCGGCTGCGAGCTTGTAGCGGTGCAGACGCTCCTCCTGCTGCATGGGCCGGTCCGGCCAGCGGGCGTTCAGGCCATCGTCCGGCAGGTGGTCGATGGACGGGCGCTGGATCTGGATGCGGTCCAGGTCGATGGTGGCGGAAATGCTCGAATCCATGGTCTCGGCCAACGCCTTAAAGCCCACCCAGCAACCGCTGAAGCGGGACATGGCCCAGCCGTAGAGGCCCAGGTCGAGCACCTCCTGAACCCCACTTGGATGCAGAACGGGAATGGACGCATCCATGAACCCGTAATCGCTCTGGTGCGGCAGCGTTGAGGATTTGCAGGCGTGGTCGTCACCAGCGACCGCCAGCACCCCGCCGTATTGGGAAGTGCCGGCAGCATTGGCGTGCTTGAACACATCACCACTGCGGTCAACGCCAGGGCCCTTGCCGTACCAGAGCGCGAAGACGCCATCGTAGCGGGCGTGTTCGAACATGTTCACCTGCTGGGAGCCCCACACCGACGTGGCCCCCAGGTCCTCATTCACACCGGGAAGAAAGTGGATCCGGTGCTTGCGCAGGTGATCCTTGGCACCCCAGAGGGTCTTGTCGAAGCCGCCTAGCGGCGACCCCCGATAGCCTGAGATGAAGCCGGCGGTGATCAGTCCCGCTTGTTCATCGAGCTTGGCTTGCAGCAGCGGAAGGCGGGCCAGCGCCTGGCTGCCGTTCATGTAGACGTCGCCGGAATCCTTTTCCCAGACGTCATTAAGACTGACATTCGTACGCATAACCATTCCCCCAAACGACGACACCATCGCGTGACACACTTCAAGCGCACGAGACGGTTCGGACGTTCTAAACGTTGGATTCAGTGGCCGTTAACGGCGTCCAGCAGACGCGGCGAACCCGGCGGTCGGGGAATGTCGGATCCCTTGGTATGGGACGAGATGGAACGGATGGGTGCGGCGTCGCACCGAGGACGGGCAGAGGCAGGGCACACCTGACCCGGGTAAGACGTATCATCAATCATGGCAAAACCTTCTCCCACCAGGCCGGATCACGGCTTTCGTGGTTGTCTTGTTGTTGTCTGCCGGCTTTTGGCCAGCAACGGTTTATCTCGGTGCCTGAAGCCCCTTGTGAGGGCCGGCAGAATTAAGCCTAGAAGGCTCCTTGATGGCCGTCAATGGATAAAAGATAAACAGCTGATCTCGCCCGGGGCGCCGAAGCCGGGCGTGCAACAGGGCCTGGAAGCGATTCAGTGGCCGCCCGTATGGCGGTATTCGTTGGGCGATTGGCCCATTACCTTCTTGAACAGGCGCGAGAAATAATAGGCGTCGTCATAGCCCATCTGGCGGCTGATCTCGGCAAAACTTTGGCTCGTGGTATCCAGCAGCTGGCAGGCTCGCTCCACCTTCAGGTGCAGAAAGTGCTGGATCGGGGAGGTGCCCGTTTGTTCGCGGTAACGGGTGGCGAAGTGGGCGGGCGAGAGTCCTGCCAGCTCCGCCAGTTCGTTCAGGGTCAGGCGTTGCGACAGGTTTTCCCACATGAAGTTGTGGATGGTGTCCAGCGCCGCCTGGTTGCTCTGGCCGATTTCATCCATGTTGCTGGCGACCGCCACCAGCAGTTGGCGCAGGCGGTTACTGGCATGAATCAGCCCGCTGGCCCGAAAGCCCGTCTTCCGCACCGACAGCAGGCCGTTGAAATCAACCAGCAGTTGCGGCTGGCGGCCGATGGGGCGGATGCGGGTGGTGTCGTCAAACCCCATGAATTCATTAAAGGCCTTGGCCAGCGGCCCGGCGTAGTGAACCCAATGGATCGTCCAGGGGTTATCCGGATCGGCGGCGTAGCGGTGCCGGGCCCCGGCGGGCAGTAACAGCAGGTCGCCCGCCGTCACCGTATAGGCCTCGCCCTCGATGTTCAGGAAGGCTTTGCCATCCGTGCAGTAGATCAAAAGATTGTCTGGATGGTGCTCCCGATGCATGTGGTGGCCCGCGGCACGGCGGTAGTGCCCGAACGCCAGCGGGTACAGCTCCCGGGTCAGTGAATGACCAGCCAATAGCCGGACAATCGGCTCCGGCACCACGTAACGGATACTGCCCTCTGGTACCGGCCAGCGGGAGGTTCGGGTGCTCTGGGCAGCATGCGGCGTCTCGGTCATCTAAAAATAGTCCATCATGATCGAAATTTAGTCAATCACCCCTTGCTGGACGCCGTGCTAGTCTTTTCGGGAATTGATGCCTCGCTGACCAGTCAGAAGGCCGGCGGGGCGCCCCTTATAACAACAACAGGGAAACCACATCATGCATTCAGTTCCCCAGTACATCGCCGGTGAATTCGTCCAGAGCGCCAGTCAGCAGTGGATGGAGGTTACCAATCCGGCCACCAACAACGTGATCGCCCAGGTCCCTTGCGCCACGGAAGGGGAAATGCAGCAGGCGCTTGATAACGCCAGTGAGGTGTTTCGCGACTGGAAGGAGACGCCGGTGTCCGAGCGTGCCCGGCTCATGATGCGTTACCAGGCGCTGCTGAAAGACCACCATGACGCCATTGCCGAGGTCCTGTCCGAGGAGACCGGCAAGACGTTCGACGATGCCAAGGGGGACGTCTGGCGGGGCATCGAGGTGGTGGAGCACGCCGCCAATGTGGCCTCGCTCATGATGGGCGAGACCATGGAAAACGTGGCCCGGAACGTGGATACCCATTCCTGGAGCCAGCCGCTGGGCGTTTGTGCCGGCATCACCCCATTCAACTTTCCGGCCATGATCCCGTTGTGGATGTTCCCCATGGCCATTGCCTGCGGCAACACCTTCGTGCTCAAACCCTCGGAGCAGGTTCCGCTGACAGCGATGCGGCTGGCGGAACTGTTCGAGCAGGCCGGGGCGCCCAAAGGCGTACTGCAGGTGGTCCACGGCGCCAAGGAGCAGGTGGATACCCTGCTCACCACGCCCGTCATCAAGGCCATCTCGTTCGTTGGTTCCGTGCAGGTTGGCCAGTACATCTATGAAACGGGCACCCGCCACATGAAGCGGGTCCAGAGCTTTGCCGGGGCCAAGAACCACATGGTCATCATGCCGGACGCCGATAAGCAGCAGGTTCTCAATGCGCTGGTGGGCGCCTCCGTGGGCGCGGCCGGGCAGCGTTGCATGGCCATCTCCGTGGCCGTGTTCGTGGGCGCGGCCCAGCAGTGGATTCCGGAGCTGAAGGAGGCCATGGCCCAGGTGCGTCCCGGGGCCTGGAACGACTCGGGCGCCAGCTATGGGCCGCTGATCAGCGCCGGCGCCAAGGAGCGGGTTGAATCGCTGATTGCCACCGGTGAAGCCGAGGGCGCGCAACTGCTGCTGGACGGCCGCGGTTGCACCGTGGACGGCCTGGCGGAGGGCAACTGGGTGGGGCCCACGCTGTTCAGTGACGTCACGCCGGAGATGACCGTCTACCGCGAAGAGATCTTTGGGCCCGTCCTGTCCTGCATGAATGCCGACAGCCTGGGCGATGCCATCGCGCTGATCAATAACAGCCCTTACGGCAATGGCACCTCCATTTTCACCAATCACGGTGGCGTGGCGCGCCGGTTCCAGCACGAGATCGAGGTGGGCCAGGTGGGGGTCAACGTGCCCATTCCGGTACCGCTGCCGTTCTTCTCGTTCACCGGCTGGAAGAACTCCTTCTACGGGGACCAGCACGCCTACGGCAAGCAGGCGGTGCGGTTCTACACAGAGACCAAGACGGTGACCTCGCGCTGGTTTACCAGCGAGACGACCTCGCCGGAGGCCGACTTCTCCATCCAGCTTCGGTAACAGCATTGTCCGCCCTGAACCAACAGGAGTCTGCTCATGGACTTTAGTCTGAACGAGGATCAGGTCGCCTTCCGCGATGCCGCCCGGGCGTTTGCCGCCCGATCCATGGCGCCCTACGCGGCTGAGTGGGACCAGGAACACACCTTTCCGGTTCATGTTCTCAGGGAAGCCGGGGCGATGGGCTTCATGGGCCTGTATACCCCGGGAAGCCTCGGGGGCATGGGCCTGTCCCGCCTGGATACCTCGCTCATCGTCGAGGAGTTGGCAGCCGCCTGCCCCTCCACGGCCGCCTACATCACCATCCACAACATGGTCAGCTGGATGGTGGCCAGCTTTGCCGGCGATGCCCTGAAGCAGGCCATCGTCCCGAAGCTCGCCAGTGGCGAATGGCTGGGCTCCTATTGTCTGACCGAGCCGGGCGCCGGTTCCGATGCGGCCAGTCTGCGCACCAAGGCGGTGCGTGATGGCGACAGCTACGTGCTCAACGGCAGCAAGATGTTCATCTCGGGCGCCGGCGAAACCGACACCCTGGTGGTGATGGCCAGGACCGGCGGGCCGGATTCGGGGGCCAAGGGCATCTCGGCCTTTGTCGTGCCCGCCGATGCCGAGGGCATTTCGTTTGGCAAGAACGAGGCGAAGATGGGCTGGCACAGCCAGCCCACCCGCTCGGTCACCCTGGAGGATGTCCGCATCCCGGCCAGCAACCGGATTGGCGAGGAAGGCGAGGGCTTCGCCATTGCCATGAAGGCACTGGACGGGGGCCGGCTCAACATTGCCTCGTGTTCGCTCGGCGGTGCCCAGGCGGCGCTGCTGCGGGCCCGTGACTACATGCACGAGCGCCAGCAATTCGGTCAAACCCTGGGCTCCTTCCAGGCCCTGCAGTTCAAGTACGCGGACATGGGCACCAACCTGGTGGCGGCCCGCCAGATGGTGCGGCTGGGCGCGTTCAAGCTGGACAGCGGCGACCCCCAGGCTACGCTCCATTGCGCCATGGCCAAGCGTTTTGCCACCGACACCTGCTTCGAGGTGGTGAACGAGGCCCTGCAGCTCCATGGCGGCTATGGCTACATCCAGGAATACCCCCTCGAACGCCTTCTGAGGGACCTGCGGGTGCACCAGATCCTGGAGGGCACCAACGAAATCATGCGACTGATTGTTGCCCACCGCATGCTCGAGACCGGCGTTGCAGAGGCCATCCAATAACAGGAGAAAGCAACATGAGTGAGCTGATTCAGCTGGAAAAAAGGGATCACATCGCGATTCTCACCATTGCCAACCCGCCGGCCAACACCTGGACGGCCGAATCGCTGGAAGCGCTACGCGAGACCGTGGCCTCGCTGAACGCGGACCGCGATATCTACGCCTTAGTAGTCACCGGGCAGGGAGAGAAATTCTTCTCCGCGGGGGCGGACCTCAAGGCCTTTGCCGATGGCGATGTGGCCAACGCCACCCGGATGGCCCAGAGCTTCGGCCAGGCGTTTGAGGCCCTGGTCAACTTTCGGGGCGTGGCTATTGCCGCGCTCAATGGGTATGCCATGGGCGGAGGGCTGGAATGTGCCCTGGCCTGCGACATCCGCATTGCCGAGGAACACGTGGAGATGGCCTTACCGGAAGCCGGGGTTGGCCTGCTGCCCTGTGCCGGAGGGACCCAGAACCTGCCCTGGCTGGTGGGCGAGGGCTGGGCCAAGCGCATGATCCTGTGCGGTGAACGGGTCAAGGCGGACAAGGCCCTGGCCATCAGCCTGGTCGAAGAGGTGGTGCCCACCGGCGAGGGTCTTGATAAAGCCCTGGAGCTGGCTGAAAGCGCCTGCCGGCAGAGCCCGTCCGCCGTTGCCCGCTGCAAGCCCCTGATCATGAGTGCCCGGGAGGGCCGCTCACACGCCGATGGTTGGCGCATGGAACGGGAGCGCTTCGTGGCGCTGTTCAGTACCGAGGACCAACACGAGGGGGTGAACGCGTTTCTTGAAAAACGCCAACCCGAGTGGAAAAACCGCTGATTAAGGGGGCGCCATGAGCGATCAACCTGTTGTTTTTGACGAGTGGCCACTTCCCGGCGATGACTGCATTGGCGTTGCCCGGCTGAATTCGCCCCGGAGCCACAACGCGCTATCGCTGGAGATGATCCACCAGCTTGGTCCGCGCCTGCAGCAATGGGCGGAGGACCCGCGGGTGCGGGCTGTCTGGCTGGAGGCGGAGGGCGAGAAAGCCTTCTGTGCCGGTGGTGACATTGTCTCGATGTACCAGAGCATGACCGGTGCCGGTGATGTCGGGGAGGGGCAGCGGTTCTTCACCGAGGAGTACCAGCTCGACTACCAGATCCACACCTTTCCCAAGCCGATCATCTGTTGGGGCAACGGGATCGTGATGGGGGGCGGTATCGGCCTCATGATGGGGGCGTCTCACCGGGTGGTGACGGAGCAGTCGAAGCTGGGCATGCCCGAGGTCAATATCGGCCTTTACCCGGACATTGGCGCCGGCTGGTTTCTCAGCCGCATGCCCGGCCACACGGGCCTTTTCCTGGGCCTGACCGGGGCCGTTATCAATGGTCCGGATGCCCTGTTCACGGGGATGGCCGACCGCTTTATCCGCCAGGACCTCAAACAGGAAGTGGCCGATGCCCTGACCCGTGCCCCGTGGCATGAACGGCCTGACCATGCCGTGGTCGGTGGTGTGTTGCGCCGGTTTGAGCAGCACAGCAGTGAGGTCATGCCCGAGTCCGCGGTGCGCACCCATTTCGACGCCATCAACCGGGCTGTGGACGCCGACACCCTGGAAGCGGTTGTTGGCCAGTTGATGGAGCTCAGCAGTCGAGATGATTGGCTGGGCAAGGCCACCAAGGGGCTGGCGAACGCCTCGCCAACTTCCATGGCACTGATGTGGCGCCACTATCACCGCAGCCGCCTGGACAGCCTCGCCCAGGTTCTGGAGACGGAAAAGGTGATGTCCCACAACTGCGTCCGGAAAGGCGAGTTCGCGGAGGGCGTTCGGGCGCTGCTGATCGACAAGGATCACCAGCCCCGATGGCACTACGCCACGCTGGCGGAAATGGACAGCGACTGGATTGACGACTTTTTCAACTGATCACAACAACAAGAAAGGAGCAACAACATGGCCAAGATCGCATTCATCGGCCTTGGAAACATGGGCGGGCCCATGGCCACTCACCTGATCCAGGCCGGGCATGAGGTGACCGTTTTTGACCTCTCCCAGTCCGCCGTGGAGAACCTGGTTGCACAAGGGGCGCACAGCGCCGGGTCCGCCAGCGCCGCGGTGGAGGGCTGCGAGTGTGTCATCACCATGCTGCCGTCAGGGGAGCATGTGGAGTCGGTCTATCTGGGGGATCAAGGGCTGCTTGCCATGCTCGCGCCCGGCACCCTGGTCATCGACTCCTCCACCATCGCGCCGGAAACCAGCCGTGGCGTGGCGGAAGCCGCCACCGCCCGGGGCCTGGCCTTTGTGGATGCCCCGGTGTCCGGCGGTGTGGGCGGCGCCAAGGCCGGCACCCTGACCTTCATCTGCGGCGGCGAGGAGGCCGCGTTCAGCGACGCCCAACCCCTGCTGGAGCCGATGGCCAAAAACGTCTTCCACGCCGGGCCCCATGGCGCGGGCCAGGTGGCCAAGATCTGCAACAACATGCTGCTGGCGATCGTGATGGCAGGCACCAGCGAGGCGCTGACCCTGGGGTCGAATAATGGCCTGGACCCGGCGGTGCTGTCGGAAATCCTGAAACAGAGTTCCGGTGGCAACTGGGCCCTGAATGTCTACAACCCCTGGCCCGGCGTCATGGAGGGGGTACCGGCCTCCCAGGACTACGCGGGCGGCTTCCTCGTGAAGCTCATGAACAAGGATCTTGGCCTGGCCCTGGATAACGCGGTCAAGCAGCAGTCGGCCATCCCCATGGGGGCGTTGGCACGCAACCTCTATCAGCTCCACGCGGGGCAGGGCAGTGCCGATCTCGATTTCTCCAGCATCCTGACGTTTTACCGAATGGACTCATGACGGCAAAGGGCCCAGCCGGCGCCGCTTCATGAGCCAGACCCTGTGCACGCTAAGACAACAACAACAGGAGCACACCATGAACCTTCCACAATACAGCGATGTCTACAACAACTTCGACGCCGCCGAACTGGAGGCGGAAGTCCTGGATGGCAGCCTGGCCGGAGGCCTGAACGTCTGCCATGAAATCTGCGATCAATGGGCCTCGGATTCGAGCCGGGTTGCCCTGTTCTACGAGACCCAGGATGGCGGCGACGGTGTGCTCACCTTCGCCGAGCTCCAGTCCGCGGCGGCGCGCTTTGCCAATTACCTGCAATCGCTCGGCGTTGAGAAGGGAGACCGGGTGGCCGGTTTGCTGCCGCGGGGGCCGGAGTTGCTCATCGTGATTGCCGGAACCCTGCGCCTGGGGGCGGTGTACCAGCCGCTGTTTACCGCTTTCGGCTCCGCTGCCATTGAATACCGCCTGGGGCGTGCCGAGACACGGTTGATCGTGACCGACCCCACGCATTATCCCAAGCTCGGCGAGGTCTCGGGCTGCCCCCGGGTGCTCTGCGTCGATGCGGCGGAAACCGGGGCTGATGTGGCGGACTTTGAAGCAACCCTGGCCAACCACTCCGATCAATTCGAGCCGGTGATGATCAGCGGCAACGATGCCTTCCTGCAGATGTTCACCTCCGGCACCGTGGGCAAGCCCAAAGGGGTGGCCGTGCCGGCCCGGGCGCTGCTGGGCTTTTACGTCTACATGCGTTATGCCATCGACCTGCGTGATGAGGACGTGTTCTGGAATGTGGCTGATCCGGGCTGGGCCTATGGGCTCTATTACGCCGTGGTGGGGCCATTGCTGATGGGGCACGCGACCCACTTCAACCCCAACGCCTTCACCCCGGAATCCACCTACGCCATGATCCGCAAGTACGGCATTACCAACCTCGCGGCGGCGCCCACCGTCTACCGGTTGCTGAAGGCCAATGATGGGGCCCTGCCGGAAGGCGAGAACCTGGGGGTGCGGGTGTGCAGCAGTGCCGGTGAGCCCCTGAACCCGGAAGTGATGCACTGGGTCGCCCAGCGCCTGCATTGCACGGTGAAGGACCATTACGGCCAGACCGAGACCGGCATGACCTGTTGCAATTTCCACGGCCTGGCGCACCCAGAGCGTGAAGGGGCGATGGGCTATGCATGCCCCGGTCACCGTGTCGTGGCACTGAACGACAACCACGAAGAAGTGGGCGAGGGGGCGGTTGGCCAGCTGGCTGTGGACGTTGCCGCGTCGCCACTGTTCCATTTCGACGGCTATACCTGGGGCGAGAAGCACCCGTTCGCGAACGGCTATTACCTGACCGGCGACATGGTGGTCAGCCATGGGGACGGCAGCTTCTCGTTCAGCGGCCGGGATGACGACATCATCACCACGTCGGGGTACCGCGTGGGCCCCGCCGAGGTCGAGAGTTCGCTGCTGGAGCACGATGCCGTGGCGGAGTCCGCCGTGGTGGGCAAGCCGGATGAGACCCGGGGCGCCATCATCAAGGCCTTTGTGGTGATCAAGGAGGGCCAGGAGCCGTCGGACGACGACGAGCAGGCGCTCAAGGACGAGCTGCAGGCATTGGTCCGCCGGCGCCTGTCCACTCACGCCTTTCCCCGTGAAATCGATTTTGTCGAGGCCCTGCCCAAGACCCCCAGCGGCAAGATCCAGCGGTTCATGCTGCGCGACCGGGCCAAGGAGCAAGCGTAACCAGCCGTGCCCCGTCTTCGCTGCAGGCACACCAAGGCCCCCGTGGCTTGGTCGTGCCTTGCCAGCCGGGGAGGTATCTGCTATTCATGGTTTATGTTTACGTAAACGTAAGCCTGGTGGCTTGGGTCACCGGGCGAACGGGCATCAGGAGATGGATGGATGGAATTCAGTACAGTACCTGCTGTGGTCTCGGGCGGTGCGTCCGGGCTGGGTGAGGCAGTGGCCCGCCAGCTGGCGTCGGCTGGCTGCAAGGTGGCCATTCTCGACATGGACCAAGCGCAGGGTGAAAGGGTTGCCGGGGAAATTGGTGGCCTGTTCCGGCACTGCGATGTCAGTTCCGCGGAAAGCGCCGAGGCGGCGGTTGCCGGCGCCAAGCAAGCGCATGGACCCTGCGCCATTGCCGTGAACTGTGCCGGTATTGCGCCGGCGGGCAAGATCGTGGGGCGCGAGGGGGCCATGCCGTTGGAGGCCTTCAACAAGGCGGTGCAGGTGAACCTGGTCGGCAGCTTCAACATCCTGCGCCTGGCCGCCGCCGACATGGCCCAGCGTGAGCCCAACGCCGAGGGAGAGCGGGGCGTTATCATCAATACCGCCTCCATCGCCGCCTACGAGGGCCAGATCGGCCAGTCCGCCTACAGCGCCTCCAAGGGCGGGATCGTGTCCCTGACCCTGCAGTCGGCCCGGGAGCTGGCTCGCCATGGCATCCGGGTGAACACCATCGCCCCAGGGATTTTCAGGACGCCGATGATGGAAGGCATGCCGGAGGAGGTCCAGGACAGCCTGGCGGCGACCCTGCCGTTCCCCAGCCGCATGGGCAAGCCCGAAGAGTTCGCCATGATGGTGGACCAGATGGTGCGCAACCCGGTGCTCAATGGCGAGGTGGTGCGCCTCGACAGCGCCCTGCGCATGGCGCCCCGGTAGCGTCCACAACCGACAGGTGACCCCCATGACCCACTCGATCGATCAGCAAGAGATGGCGCTGTTCCGGGACTCGGTGATCCGGGCCCTGGAAACCGAAGTGGCGCCCCACTACGAGACCTGGGAAGACAACGGCATTGTGCCCCGCGCGCTCTGGCACACCCTGGGCGAGGCCGGGGTGTTGGGCGTGGACGTGCCGGAAGAGGCGGGCGGCTGCGGCGCGCCCTTCCAGTACTCGGTGGTGGTGGGCGAGGAAATGGCCCGCATGGGCTTTGGCGCTCTGTCCACCAATGTGATGGTTCACTCCGACATTGTGGCGCCCTACATCAGCCACCTGGGGAGCGAGGCGCAGAAACAGCAGTGGCTGCCCGGCATGGTTTCGGGCGAATGCGTGGGCGCCATAGCCATGACCGAACCGGACGCCGGCAGTGATCTCCAGGCGATGCGCACCAGTGCCGTCAAGGACGGGAATGAGTACATCCTGAACGGCGCCAAGACCTTCATCACCAATGGCCAGCATGCCGACCTGGTGATCGTGGCTGCCAGGACCGACCCGGAGGCGGGCGCCAGGGGGATCAGCCTGTTCCTGGTGGACACCTCGCTGCCGGGCTTCAGCCGTGGCCGCAACCTGGACAAGATCGGTCAGCACAGCGGCGACACCTCCGAGCTCTTCTTCTCGGACCTGCGTGTGCCCGCCTCCGCGCTGCTCGGCGAGGAGGGTAAGGGGTTCGTCTACCTGATGCAGGAACTGCCCCGCGAGCGCCTGGTGATTGGCGCCCTTGGGGTCGCCGCAGCGCGGGGATCGCTGGACATGACCATCGAGTATTCCCAGCAGCGGGAGCTGTTTGGCCAGAAACTCGCCCAGCTCCAGAACACCCGCTTCGAAATCGCCCGAATGGAAACCGATTACCGCGTTAACAAGGCCTTCGTGGACCAGTGCATCCGCCAGTACGAACAGGGCGAGCTGGATGCCGCAACCGCCTCCATGGCCAAGTACAGCGCCACCGAAATGCAGTGCCGGGTGGCGGACGGCTGCCTGCAGCTGTTTGGAGGTTATGGGTACACCAGCGAGTATCCCATCTCCCGGAACTTCATCGACGCGCGTGTGCAGCGGATCTATGGTGGCACCTCGGAAGTGATGAAAGAGGTGGTTGCGCGTTCCGTTCTGGGCAAGGCCTGACCCCTGAGCATTCGTTCCCTTCATCCCATCTGGAGGATCAGTACAGTGACCAGAGACGACGTTGTCATCGCAGGCGCCGCAAGAACCCCCATGGGGAGCATGATGGGCGCGCTGAGCGGCGTGCGCGCCCCGGAGCTGGGGGCGACCGCCATCAAGTCCGCCATTGAGCGGGGCGGTCTCCAGCCAGCGGATCTCCAGGCGGTGATCATGGGCTGTGTGCTCCCGGCTGGCCTGGGTCAGGCGCCGGCCCGCCAGGCATCCCGCAGTGCCGGCATCCCGGACAGCGCCGGCAGCACCACCGTCAACAAGATGTGTGGCTCGGGCATGCAGGCGGTGATCATGGCTCATGACCAGATCAAGGCCGGCACCAATCACCTCATGATCGCGGGCGGCATGGAAAACATGAGCCAGTCCCCCTACCTGCTGCCCAAGGCCCGGCAAGGCATGCGCATGGGCCATGGCGAGGTGATCGACAGCATGTTCCTGGATGGCCTGGAAGACGCCTACGAAGGGGGGCTGATGGGGGTATTCGCGCAACGCACCGCCGATGATGAGGGCATCAGCCGGGAGGCCATGGATGCCTTCGCCATCCAGTCCCTGGAGCGGGCCAACAGTGCCATCAGTAACGGCTGGTTTGAGCCGGAAGTGGCACCGGTCACCGTATCCGGCCGACGGGGTGACACCACCGTGGCCGTTGACGAGCAGCCGGGCAACGCGCGGCCGGACAAGATTCCGGAGCTGAAACCGGCCTTCACGAACGAGGGCAGCGTCACGGCGGCCAACGCCAGCTCCATCAGTGACGGTGCCTCCGCGCTGGTTCTGGCCTCCGGGAGCGAGGCGCAGAGCCGGGGCCTGACGCCCCGGGCTCGGATCGTGGCTCATGCCACCCATTCCCGCTGCCCGGCTGAGTTCCCCGTGGCGCCCATTGGCGCCATGGAGAAGGTGCTGGAAAAAGCCAACTGGTCCGTGGAAGACGTGGATCTGTTCGAGATCAATGAGGCCTTTGCCGTGGTCGCCCTGGTGGCAATGGAGGCACTGGCCCTGCCGGCGGACCGGGTCAACGTCTTTGGTGGTGCCTGCGCGCTCGGCCACCCGATCGGTTCGTCCGGCTCGCGGATCATGGCAACGCTGCTCAATGCCATGGAGCAGCGCGGGCTGAAACGTGGCGTGGCGTCGCTTTGTATCGGTGGGGGTGAGGGTACGGCGGTTGCGATTGAGCGGTTCTAAAGCAGCTGCTTGGCGCGGCACCGCGTTGGGATATAGGATCTATCCGAATGCCGCTGGATCCTGAAGGTACCCGCTGATGGCCCCTGACAACCCGAATCCCCAAACCGGCTTCAAGCCCGCGAGGCCCTTTGGAGACGATGACATCTGTAACCCGCTCACCCCGGGCAAGGGGCGCCATCACCTGTACATCTCGTACGCGTGCCCCTTCTCCCACCGAGCGCACCTGATGGTCAATCTGCTGTCTCTGCATGATTACGTCAGCGTATCCTCGGTTGCGCCGGTGCGCGACGACCGGGGATGGGTCTTTGATGCCGACTGGCCTGATGACGTGAACGGGGTGTCCGCCCTGCGTGACCTTTTCCCGGATACCGGCAACGGCGCGCCGCGGCGCGTGAGTGTGCCCGTGCTTTGGGACCGCTGGGAGAACCAGGTCACCCATACGGGATCGGCGGATATTGCCATGCAGTTTGCCGAGCACTTCGCCAGCGTGTCACCCACGCCTGAGAAATTGGTGCCCTCCCACCTGCGCGATGACATCGAACGCATGAATGTGTGGCTGCATACCGAGGTCAATCGTCCGCCGTATCAGGCGGGCTTTGCGCAGGACCAGCAAACCTACGAGAAGGTTGCTCGCCGCCTCTTTGAGACCCTTGATGGCCTGGACGCGCGCCTGGCGCAGCAGCCATGGCTGCATGGCAACGCCATGACGTTGTCGGACCTCTTTCTTTTTCCAACGCTCGTGCGCTTTGAGCCCGTCTACCAGACGCATTTCAAGTTGAATGTGCATCCACTAAGCTGCTACCAGCACCTGTACCGCTACATGCAGCGCATGCTTGCCGATGACCGGATCCGCGAGACCGTGGATGTCGACTATTCAAAGCGCCACTATTTCGAGACGCATACCCAGATCAACCCGAACGGGATTGTGCCCCTCGGTCCATCCCTGCCCTGGGGCGTGTAAGTGGGGGGATTACGGAACTGGTGAGTCGGTGATGGGCGACGGTACCCGTAACCGGTTGGCGCGGGGTTCTTTCCCAAGCTACGCTGACCGGACGGTGACGAAAGTCCGCCGGGGCGGTAGCGTGGCCAACAAAGCCTTCAATCTCTTTCCAGCTCATGGCTAACGGGCTGCGAGTGCCTTATCGGTTGAACCGAACCGCTCTTCGGAGCTGCTCAAGAAGCTGTAGGTTGATGCGTGCTGTTGATGGAGTAAGACTGCCCTGCGCACAAGACTGCCTAAATATACAGTATTATTAAAAGCGTAAAATCAAGACGTCAAACGATTACACGGCATGGCCTCTGATGCTGCGCTATGTTGTTGTTCTTTAAAAGGTTTGTGCCGGAGCGTCCGTGCAGGACAAGCGGCGCTATACAGACGTCACGAATATCAATATCGCTGAATTCCAGCGATTACCTGTTAGCACGAAGGAGCTACATGAGTTTTGAGGAAGTTCTTACTCTTTCCGGCAGTATCATCCTTTCTTTTGGCGGTAGTGCAGCTATCGTAATCGCAGCTTCTTCATGGCTGGGGAAAGTGTGGGCTAATCGGATCTTGGCCAAAGATCGAGAACGGTTTCGAGAGGAGACGGAGAAAGCACTGGAGTCTATCCGAGGCGATCGGGAGAAAGGTGTTTTTGTTCACAGAGTCCAATTTGAAGCTGAATTTAAGGCATACCGTGAGATATGGAGTTGCTTGAGCGATTGCACATCTCATGCCCTTCGCCTCCGTCCCGTAATGGACTACAGAGATCCACAGAAAACCAAAGATGAAATCAAGCAGGAGCGCTTGCAGTCTTTCTATGAATCGTTTGGCGCGTTGGTAGAGACTATTCGAGCCAACAAACCCTTCGTCCCGGACACATTAGATGAATCGATCAACGAAACCCTGAAAGACCTAAGGCATGAGGCGATCGATTATGAGCATCTTTCAGAGGACACCAGTGGAGTGAGAGAGTACTGGGACAAGCAAAAGGAGAACTCTGAAAAGATTCAGAAAAATGCCGATTTGATATGCGACTTGATAAGAGAGCGGGTTGGACTGTTGGTCGTCATTGAGGATGGGAAGAAGTAAAAGTGCTAACAAATCACGCAAGGCGGACGGCTTTTAGCCGCCGCTTCGTTCCGCGTTAAAGGTAAAGGGATGTTCAGGTTAATGTCATTCTATATCTGCCATCGCGACTGGAGAGTCCGGTTGATGATGAACGACGGAGCTAGAGATATTTGGTTTTGCTGGGTAATTGCAGCCATTGGCCTGGCGGGCACGGTCCTTGGATTTTGTGAGCATGGTGAGTTGGATCAGCGCCTGATCATCCTCTTGATCGCCGCTTTTGCGTTTTTTCTATTATCCTTTGTCTTCTATCCCAAGGCGGCCAGGATTCACAGAATCAGGAAAGCAGCAGGAAATGAGGTTTTGTTTGGGAAGTCGGACAACTAACCTAACGCCGCGGCTGATGCCCACCTCGTTGCAGCGAACGCATCGGAGAGGTTTAGGCCCTACCTTTAACCAGTAGTTCCAGTGCGTTCCGGGCCTGACGGCCCTCCACCGGATGCCCTTTTCGCTGCGCTACAAGGGCACCGCTGAACAACGGCGTTATGCCGCAGGGCAGAGTCACATACTGTCCCCAACTATAAGCACATAAGGAAATTATGGAATTCGTCAAAAGGAACTTTAAGTGGGTCATGCTGGTGTCTGGCTTCCTAACAGCAACAATGTTTTATGGCCTCATCGCACCTCAAGCTGCACTTCAATCAATGTTCGGCGCTTCATTTAACGGCGGCCTCGAGTCCATCATCGTACGCAGTTGGTCTGCCCTCGTTGGCCTTATCGGTATAATTTTAATATACGGTGCACTGGTCGAAAGGCACAGAGTGTTTGCCGCTGCAATAGGTGCGCTGAGTAAAACCATATTCGTGTTGCTGGTAATGATCTATGGCCAAGAATTTCTAGGCCAAGCAGCGCCGGCAATCATAATGGATGTAGGGGTTGTCCTGGCTACATTAATTTTCTTCGTGGCGGTCAGGGTTCAGCGTTCAGCGGCATAACCAGCGGCTCTACGGCGACCGTCTTTACGGCGCTGCGCGCCTCCAAGCCGGCGCGTAAGCCTTTTCGTTATGGGCTGATTGAGTCGAGATGAAGGAACACTGAAAAATGAAGGACATTCTCATCCTCGGCGCCTTGGCAATATTTGTATTGGCGTTCATTCTCAACAAATTATCAAAAGGTAAAAAGCCACCCGATAATAAGGCTCTCTTTGGTGGCCGTGTCGATGACAATAAGGCCTCAAAGAAGGCTGTGCTATGGAGCATAATTATTGCGATTGGTTCATCCGTTTTCCTTTTCGATGGGAAATTTACCCACCATTCAAGATATGGGAGCGGGGAATCAGTAGTTGCGTTGGATTCTAGGCCGGGGGAATTCTATTTTTATGTCTTCCTTCTGGTAGTTCTTCCCATTCTGGTGGCGATATGGGAAGGGATAAAAATCATTAGACAGAAACGCTAGCCTACATGTTTAGTCACTGGTTTTGGCCCATAACAAGCGCATCAACGGGAGCGCTTTGTTCCGCTGGCCGCTCCACAAATCGGCCCGTTATGCGTGGCGTTGTACCGATAATGATGTAGCCCGAAAATAAGGAGACTTTGTGCTAGTACGATTTTTAGGTTTCTCGGTGGAAGCGCCGAAATCAATAACTCTGGATGAAGTTATGACGGCGCTGGCCAAGCAGGCTACGAATTATCAAAGCTTTGATGAGGCAGGTCGCTTTCTTTTCGTTGATACTCAGTCTGACAGTGAGTATTACCTCGGACTGATAGTAACAGTTAAGAGTCAAAGAACGTTCTGTGAACTGAGAGAAGCAGGAAGTTCCTTCAAGGTCCAAGTGAACAAGCTAGATCGCAATTCAAACATAATGGAATTCAACTTTTTCATAATAAATAAAAAGTCAGGTGTAGGTTTATATCAACATTACCACCAGTCCTGCAGCATTGGTCAAGGTATGAATCTTATAAAAAAAGCGCTTCAATGAGCTAAAATCTCAGAAGCGTGACAAAAAGAAAGATGAATTTATAGCTGACGGAAAGACGGCGGAGAAAGCTGAAAAAAATCAAAAAAACAGATCAAAGGATACTTTAAATGGCAAATCCTCGTAAGGAAAGATAAATTGGCTAGTGTCCTCAATGAATTAGAGCGTATCAAAGCTTTAGAGGTGGATTTGTCATATTTGGAGCCAGACTCGAAGGAGTTTGGGCAGCTATCTGGATTTGTTAGGAAGCAAAGAAGAAAGTTTTCATTGAGTTATGGTGATTTCTGGTGTATGGAAGCAGGCTGAAGAGGTGGCATATCCTGTTGGTTGATCTCCGCCAAGATCA
>NZ_JBXAYL010000012.1:0-98762 GCF_056783195.1 Salicola sp. AFF1 | reverse complement strand
CATTGACCGGGTCATCCACCATTCACACATCTTTATGCTGGGAGGAGAAAGCTATCGACTGAAGCAGAAAACCAAGACCTAGACTATGAAGGGTGGGTCAATTTTATTGGCCAAAGGTGGGTCAAAATAGATGGCCATTGACACCACCTCTTCAGCCTGCTTCCATACACCAGAAATCACCATAACTCTTGTCGCAAATCCGGGGGCTTTTTCAGAGGTTCCTAAGTCGACGGGTAGTTTTTATTGCAGCTATTCAGACAGAGGATGTTGATTGATGAAAAGGATTGTTTGTTCGTACATACATTCTTCTTCAGCGACCCTCACGCATCTCTATGGCTCTCGAATAGCGCGCAACGAGTCACCTCATAGCGACACCTGTGGCTGAAACGTGGGCTCTCCGGATAGAGAGCCGTTCAATGGAATGAGACCTTAAGGAGTATACGGATGTCTAAGCCTCTCCCTCCCTTTCAAAAGATGTGGAAGCATTACCCTGAAGAGAAAAACGCAAATCAAGTCAAGGAGATGATCGGAGGAAAAGTTGACTATCCCTGGATCAAGAACACCTGCACCATTCGCTTGAGCCGTGCATTTAACTATGCAGGTCAGCCAATCAAACGCGGTTACGCAGGCATCAGCGCGGTTTCCGGGGAAGATGACAAATGGTATGCATTTCGCGTCGCGGAAATGGAAAAATACCTGCTCAAGATGTACGGCGTGCCAGACGTGGAAATCACCAATGAGGAACCGGGCAAACTATTGGATGCCGTCAAGGGCAAGAAAGGAATCATCCAGTTCAAGGTTCGTGGCTGGAGCGATGCAACGGGGCATATGGATATGTGGAATGGCTCCAGGGCTCGCCTCAGCAGTTACTTCAACAAGTCATTTGCGGTCAATCTGTGGAGATGTCCCTGAATGCAATCGATAAATCGGAAGTTCCGAATCAACATCCTTGCCATTATGTTCGCGCTTCTGGTCCTGAGCTGTTCGTCAGCAGCTGAGTACCAGGGGCCGCCGATTGGTCTGGTGATCTCCAATGCTCAATCCACCGATGTCACCGTGTTGATCAAAGTCACCGAAGTGGACGAGCTCCGAACCGAGGGAGACTATACGACCAGCGCAATCAAAGCCACCGTTGAGCGGCAATTCACGGGTGATACAGCTCAAGGCGCCAGTATCCAGTATAAGCGCACCGTTGAATCAAGCTTTGAACCCGCCGCTGCGGACGAGCGATACATCGCTAGCTTCAAAAAGGAAAATGGCAACTTCGTGCTTCCCGCTGAAGGATACCATTTCCCCTATTCCGAAGAGCTGGAAGAGGCGCTGGCTGAAGAGTTCGCAAGCAAAGATTAACGGGGCGGCTGGGGCAGGTCCCCGATACGGTGGCTCTTTGCCGGATTAAGATGAATAAAAAAATTCATTGCACGGGCTATCTGGTGTGGATTCTAGGGCTGGCTCTGGTTATCGTGGCGGACTCGATTATTCGTCAAATCAGTGGGGCGGGGCAGGATCTGGGCCTGCCGGAGCCTGTTTGGTTTTTATCTCACCTGGTCCTAGGCGTAGTCGCGATTAGTTGTGTATCCATTTCGCTCAAGTCAAGTAAAAAGGTAGATGCATTAATCTATATGATTGCTGCGCTATTGGCGGGGTTTTTCTACTATATCGCCATGACCTGGCTTTACATTGTCGGCACGGGGATTGACTCAGTGTAGCGCAGGTAAGCCAGGTGCGCCGGAATTGGTTGGGTGCTGTGTAAGCGCCAGCGAACCAAGAACCTGGTTGAATGCCTGAAACAGGTTGAGCCTGCCGAGCCATCAGCTCTGGCAGGCCGCTAAAAATGCCTGTCATCCAGGGTAAAACACCTCCCAGGCTGGTACGCTACTTGAGCTTCGATGCCCAGATCGCAAGCTTGTGCCTCATTGCCTTCTGTGAGACCTGGTCCTCCGGGAGGGGCTGGATCACGTTGTCGTGGACCAGCAGGCGATAGATGTATTCGACTTTCTGTTCCTGCGAGTCGGTGGCCTCAAACTCCACCACGCCCCGGTTCTCACCGTATTTCATGCCTTCCTGTATGGCCTTCTTGACCATTTCCTTCTCGTTCTTGAGCTGTTTCATCGTGTGGTCACCACTGGTGAATGGGGTTGAGCGTCTCGGGTCACTCTAACGCCCTGATTGAGTCCCGGCCACATCCAAGCCATCGGAATCCGGTGGCCGGGGGGCTGGATTCCCTTTTGGCCTGCCCGTGTCGTCCCTGCGCCGCGGGTTCAGGTACAATCCCCGGGAATCATGCCTCGGATCCCAGGAGCCGGCCTGTTGGCAGCACCCCGAACACTGGTTTTCAATCTCCACAAGTACTGGGATGTGGTGGAATCGCTGGTGCGTGCCACGCGCGAGACCCAGACCTTCACCCGCGAGCAGGTGCTGGCCGTTATTGCCCGCCACCATCCGGATCTGAGCGCTGCGGAGCGCGATGGGGTGCTGCGGACGCTGGGGCAGTCCGACATCCTTGCCATGCCGGCCCGTACGGAGGTCTTTGAGCTCAACTCCCTGGTTCTGGACTTTGTGCGTGGTCTCACCCGTGAGCATGAACTGGGCCTTTCCGCCGTGCTCAAGGCGCGTGTGGAGGCGGTCAAGTCCGCAACGGACGCGCTCACGGAAGGTATTGCCGAGGGGGATCCGGAGGCCATGCGCACCGGGGCGGGCCGGCTTGGCGAGCTTTTTACGCGCATTGAGCAGCAGCTTGAGCAGGACCGTCACGCCATTGTGGACATTGGTGAGCAGGCCAAGTCCGCGGATACCGCCATCCCCCTGGCCCGGCGTTACCGCACCGTCCTGGAGGCTTACGACCAGTACGTTGAGCCCATGAACGAGATGATGGATACGGGGCCGGAGGGGACCTTCTATCCCTATCTGGAGGCGGCGGAGCAGGCACTGGATCAGGCGTATGAACAGCTGAACGTGGTCGGGGCGCTTTATACCCACCGTTTGCAGCTGCGCCAGGTTGGCTATCGCGCCAAGGAATTGCGTCGCATGGGGCGTGTTGTGGCCCAGAAGTGCGCCGAGACACTCTTGCCACTGCGCGAGGAAGCGCGCCAGCATAACAATCTGTCCGCAGCTGTGAGCACGCTGCTCGGGCAGGTGCGCAAGCGTGGCCTCCGCCGGGCGGTGGCGCGGCGGACGGCCAACTCGGAATTGCCGGTGTGGCGGGTTGAGCGCCAGCAGAGGGTGTCGGTGGGCGATGAGGTCAAGACCATCATGGCCCAGGCTCGTGATTACGAGCCGGTTCACAAGCACTTTCCGGAGGAGCTCAGTGGCGAGGAAAACACCATTGAGGCTTGGGTGGATGAACAGGCACTCCGGAGCCAGCTGGCGCAGGCATTGCCCGTGCCGGACCTGATGCGCTGGCTCCATGAGCAGTATCCGGAGCTACCGGATGCGGTCATCCTGCGCCTCTACCATGATCTGATCCAGGAGCCGGGCTGGCAGGTCAGCCAGCATCACGACCCCGTGGCCACCGCCCTCACCGAGGTGCGTGTGCACTACTACCCGCATGAGCTGGAGTCCTCATGAGCAATCCTGTTGATCTGGAGAGTCTGCCGAGACTCGCGGAGCTGTTCCGGTTCTTTAATGCCGGCAAGCACCTCAACCGCGCTGCGGAACCGGCACTCTGGGCCGAACTTGAGCAGCAGCAGGCGTCGTACCAGTCGCTGTTCGCGGCGCTGGGCTACGAGCTGCGCCTGGATGCCCGTGGCTTTGCCTGGTTCCATACCGTGGACAGTTCCAGTGGCGTGAACCGGCTGACGCGCCAGCTGGCGCTGTTGTTCATGGTGATCTTTGATTATCAGGCCGACGCGGGGCAGGCGTTGGTGCGCTTCGAGGACTGGGTTATTGATCATCGGCTTCTGGACGCCGTTCATGAGCAACAGCAGGCGCTCCTGGAGGCGGAAGAGCTGACGCGTGATTCACTCAACCAGCTCATGGACCGTGCCGTGAATTACGGCTTCGCCATCAGCGATGGCGGTGGGGCCTGGCGGTTGCTGCCGGCCGTGCACCGGTATCTGGAACACTTTGAGGAGTTGGCGTCACAGGTGGAGCGCAGCGAGGACTGGTTGGCGGTGGCCAGTGACGAAGGCACTGAGGACGACCCATCATGAGCATCCAGTACGGTTTCCAGCGTCTGGTGTTGCTTGGCAGTGCGGGGTATCAGCGGGCGGAACTGCCACTGGATGATTCCGTATCGCTGGTGGCGCCGAACAACGCCGGCAAGACGAGTCTCATCAATGCGCTGCAGTTCCTTCTGATCATCGACCAGAGGCGCATGGATTTCGGCGCCCATGATTGGGACAAGACCCGCCGGTTCTATTTCCCGGACAACAGCGCCTACATCCTGCTGGAAGTGAGCCTGCCGGAATCCGGCACCATGGTGCTCGGCTGTGTGGGCAAGGGGGTTGGGCATGACTATGAATACTTTGTCTATCCGGGCTCCCTTAACGTGGAGGACTTCCGGCTGGCGGACGGCACCCTGGTTGCCCAGTCCCAGCTGAGGGAGCATATGGCGGAGCAGGGTCGGCTGGTGCACAGCTACAGCGCCTCGGAATTCGCGGACCTGCTCTACGGGGGACGCCGCAGTGGCGGAGGGAATGCGCCGGATTTCCGCGTCTTCCGGCTTGAGAATGCCCGCGACGCGGGGATCTATCAGAAAGTGCTGACCCGCACCCTGCGCCTGGACAAGCTGACCTCTGGCGAGGTGAAGGACTACCTTCTGAAGATTTTCCATCGCCGTCTTCCGGACGCCAGCATCGACTTCAAGACGGAATGGGAGAAAGCCTTCGAGGGCGTGAACCGGGACCGGGCCCAGTATCAGGCTGCCTGCAACCATCTGGAGGCGATCGACCGGCTGGAACAGCAGCACCAGGAGCGCCTGGCCCTGCGTGGCAAGGTGGTGGCCTGCAAGCCATCCATGGATGAGGCCATCAAGCACTGGCAGGCCCATTTTGAGCAGCAGCGCGCTGCCCTTAACAAGCGCGCCTCGGAGCTGGCGCATGAGCGGGACACCCTGAATGAGCGTAATCGCGATCTGGCCCGCCAGAGCGAAGCGCTGCGCAACGCGATTGAGGCGCTGAACCAGACCGCCCAGCGCCAATCCGAGCTGGAGGAGCGGTTTGCCCTGATCCATGAGAGACGGGAGCTGGAACAGCGCCATGACGAGGCGCGGGCGGCGCGGGATCACCAGCTCACCCTGGTTCAGAATGCGGGTAACCGAACCCCCAAGGCGATCGAGAGGGACCTGGCGGAGAACCGGCGCCAGCATCAGGCGGCCCAGCGGGAGCTGGAAACCCTTAATGATAATCTTTACCAGTCACTCACAGCGTCGCTTTCCAGCGAGCAGTTGGCGCATCTCAATCGCGCCCTGAACGACGAGGCCATGACCCTGGCCAGCGATGATTTCCAGCTGGAGCCGGAAGCGCTCAGGCAATGGCTGACCCAGCAGCAGGCGGACACTCTGGAACTGCCGGGGATAACCCTGAATCTGGCACCGCTCAGTGGCCGCTTCAGCCAGCGGACGGAATCAGAGCTGCGGGAGCGGCTTGCTGAGCTGGAACAACAGGGCGTGCAGCTGCAACAGCAGCTGGAAGCCGCCCAGGCCATGGAGCAAGCGCGGCAAACGCGGGATGAGTACGAACAGGCCCTGAAGGCCATTGACCGGGACCTGGAGGCATTCGATGAAATGCGCCAGCTTCAGCACGGCGCTGCAGAGCGCAACGAAACGCTCCGGCAGAAGCAGGAGACGCTGCAGGGCATCGAGCAGGAACTGAACCGTTTCAGCGACCGGTTCAGTGAGCTGAACGCCGAAATCAGCAAGAATACCGAAGCGCTCCACGAGCTGGAACGCCAGAACCAGCAGATCAGCCGTCTCCGGGACCAGCGCCTGGACGCGCGCGAGCCGTTTCTCTCCATGGCCGAACGCCCCCACCAAAGCTGGCTCGGGGCCACGGAGGTGGCACTGGAGTCGCTGGCGCAGCGTCTTGAGGAACACCAGCAGGACTGCAACCGCGTGCTGGAGCTTGACCGCGACATCCACCAGACGCTGATGACCCTGCATACCGGTGGGCTCACCAAATACCAGTACAGCGGGGCCGAGGAGGAGGAAGTTGAGCGCATTGTGGACTTCCGCCATCAGCTGTCCCGCGAGGCGGAGGCGCTGGAGCGCAAGGCCCGTAGTGCCGTGGTCAACGTAACCGCCAGCCTGCGGGAGCTCCGTGATGGCCTGCTGGCCTTTGAAAAGGGCATGAGTGAATTCAACCGCCTCATTGGCCGGCGCCAGCTCTCCGACCTGGCGACGTTCCGTATCTCGCCACAGCGCCAGGACCATCTGGTCTGGGCCATTGAGCGGCTGGTCGAGACCGCTGAAAACGTGTCGTCGGGGGAGTCATTCGAGATATTCAGCCAGGGCAGTGTCCTGGATGACGAACAGCTGGATAAGGCCCGGCGCATCCTGGTGGAGGAGGGCGATGCGCGGTCCGGGCTCCGGGTGGGGGATCTGTTTCAGCTGCAGTTTGTTGTCGCCAAGCAAGGTGCCAACCCGGAATCCTTTGATGACATCGACAGCGCCGCTTCCAACGGGACCGTGCTCATGGCCAAACTGGTGACCGGTCTGGCAATGCTGTACCTGATGCAGGATCAGCGTCACAGCATTCGGGCCGTGTGCTATCTGGACGAAGCCCTGGCGCTGGACGCGGATAACCAGAAGAGCCTGATCGACGCGGCCTCCGAGTTCGGGTTTTCGCTGATCTTCGCGTCACCGGCACCACTGACCACCGCCCGCTACTGCGTGCCCATCCAGGAGCACAATGGCCTCAACCACATCAGCCGCAAAAGCTGGCAGGTTCTCGAATCGCTTGCCGAGGTACCGGAGTGAGCCGGGCGCTTTCCGCTGCCCTGGCAAAGCTGGGGAGCGCGGAGGAGGGCACCTGCTCCAGCTCGGCACTGACCCGGGCCCAGCGCCGGGCCCTGGAGCAGTTCAGCCGCGAGACCGGGTGCGTGCACTGGCGCCGCAGTGGGCGCGGCTGGCTCTATGAGGTCAGTAACCGGGCCGTTTTTGAACGCCATTTTGAATCACTGCAGCCGGACTCGGAGGTCTCGCTTGATCCCACCCTCAATACCCGGGCCCGCAATATCGCGACGCATCGTGACAGCAAGGCATCAGCCTCTCAGCATGGGCATTACTACCTGCTGCTGAAGGCCTGTAATGAGGGCTGTATTTGGGGCAATGACGCCGGGAGCCAGCTTGAGCTTTCGGAAAGCACCCGTGCCTACGGTCTGGGGGCGCTCCAGGTTCAACCTTCGGACAGCTGGCGCTCAGGCCAGCCCCTGTGGCTGGTTGAGAACCAGGCCCTGTTTGATGACCTGAGTTGGATGCCGCCCTCAGTGGGTGGGTCAGTGGCGTACTACGCGGGGAACCTGGCGAATACGCTGCTCAACTGGCTGGCACTGCGGCCGCGGGCGCCCGAGATCATCCTGTTTCCCGACTATGACGGTGTGGGACTGGACAACTACCGGCGCCTGAAGGAGGCGGTGGGGGAGCAGGCGCGCTTCTGGTTGATGCCGGACTGGCAGCGCCTGCTCACCCGCTACGGTAACCGCGCCATATGGCGCCAGAACGTGCAAAGCTTCGAGTGCGCGCGCGAGGCATTGGCAACGCTGGCCCCTGATGACCCGGTCCATGAGCTGATCGAGGTCCTGGCTCATCATGGCATGATGTTGGAGCAGGAGGCGGTGCCACTGAGTGCCCTGGAGGGCAGCCCTCAGTGATGCAGGAACCAGGGGTCAGGGCGCCTCATAAGGCGCTGTCATGTCCTGGAGCACGGAGAATGCCCCGCGCAGCTCGCCCGCGTTATAGCCCACCGCCTGGTCCGCAGGATACTGCTCCTTGAGCGCGGCCCGTATGGCTTCGGGCTGGTCCTCAACGGGGCCATGGCACCCGAGGCACTGAGGTTTCACCTTGATGGCCTTCATATAGCGGAAATAACGGCTGTCCGCGGCGTGCTGGATGCCGGTGTGTTCCAAAGGCTGCTTGGCGTCCCCAGCTTCCATGCGCTGCTGGAACTGAGACAGAACCTGTGCCTCGTAGGCGTCCGGTGTGCCGAGCAGTGGGTTCCGGACCCGTGTTCCCACGCGGGTGATCTGCCAGCCTGTTTCCCGGGAAAGGCGTGAGCTGATCTGCGGGGCCCGGTCCCGGCACACCTTGATAGCCGCCTCCGGGCCGCCTTCCTTCATGGCGGTCTGCAGCTCCGAGGACAACGCCTGGGCAAGCTGTTTGGTGACTTCCCGGGCGCCGCTCTTGCGTTGCTCAACCTCGGACGGCGGCTCGCTGGCTGCGCCGGGCAGGGCCATGGCAAGCAGCGGCATCATGAGCAGGCATCGTGGTTTACGGATCATCGGTAGCTCCCCTCGGCGGCTTAATGTTACTTCATATTAGTATAATCTAATGTTTGGAGGGTCCTATATCAAGCACGCATTGCCGGGTGGAAGAGTCAGGCAGGCGCTTCTGGGGCGCAGTAGAGCTCATACAGGCGGGTCATCAGTTGGACAATCCTGGGGTCCCTGATCCGGTAGTGCACTGCCTGGCCCTCTTTACGCGATACAACCAGGTTCTCCGCCCGGAGCCGTGCCAGGTGCTGTGACAGGGCGGACTGGCTGAGCGGTACCTCGCGATTGATCAGGCCCACGGTTTTTTCGCTCTCAATCAGTGAGCAAAGGATCATCAACCGGTTCGGGTTGGCGATGGACTTGAGGACCTGGCTGGCCTCCTCCGCGTGCTCGGCCATTTCCTCCGGCGTCAGTGGGGTCGTGTCGTTATTCTGGGTGGTGTTGGTCAGCATGTTTTCTTTTGTCATTTGTTTTTGGAAAAACTTTATATTAGTTTGTTCTAAATAGGTAAGCTATTAATGTGCCTTTTGATACTATAACCGATGCAGAGAGCTTGATCGCGGGTTGTTTGCGCTGTTTTTGATACGGCTTGTGTGCGCCACCCGCATTGGCTCGGATAACGGTTTTGAACATTCAGCCTGACGTAGCAATGAGTGAAGGGAGCGGAACAATGAGTTGGAATGCTGCGATCAGAACAGTCCTCCTGGTGGCCAGTGTTTTGATGGTGGGGCCCCTTGGCATGGCCGGCTGCGCCCATTTTGAGGGGGCTGGTGAGCCGGAACCGGATAAAACCGGGGCTGTAAGCGACCGGGAAGCCCAGCGAGGTCTTCCCTTTGACATTGCCGGTAATACCCCCATGGCGCCCTATGGTGATGAGATGACGACCATTGTCACCAATTACAACCGCCCCGCCCCTTATATTGGCAGTGGGGGGCATCTGGGTGAGGGGGCCATGAGTGAACTCAAGGCAATGGGATTCACGACCGTGGTCAGTCTCCTGACCCCGGCAGAAGGGCTGGCGGCGGAACGCAGGGCGGCCCAGCAAGCCGGCTTGAATTTCTTCGGCATCAGCGTATCGAGTGCGACGCCTACAGCAGGGCAGGTGCAATCGTTTGCAGAGATCGCCTCGACCACCAGCCATTACCCGATATTGATCCATTGTGCCAGCAGCAACCGGGTAGGCGCCATGTGGGCGCTCTATCGTCACCGCATGGGCGTTCCAGCCGGGATCGCACTGGAGGAGGGGAAAGCTGCGGGGCTTAAACCGAGCAAAGAAGTGGCAGTGCGCGAGCATCTCGGTTTGGACCCTGGCGACTAGTTGAGGGGGATGGCTGCTATGGTATGGGCTTGGCAGCAATAGACAGGGAGAAGATGGCATGAGAGCTTGCTCTATTATCGCGGGAGCGGCACTGGTGGTGCTGGCTGGTTGCAGTGGCAGTGTGGAAACGGGCAAAAACCGGGTTGAGGTGAGCGGTACCGGTGAGGTGAGCCGGCCCGCGGAACGGGTGGATCTGAGCCTGGGCTTTGAGGTGACCGCTGACGGGCCGTCTGAGGCCAGTGAGCGCCTTCGGGCGAAGGTGAATCCCCTGATCAAAGACCTTGATGGGGCATTGCCGGAAGGGAGCGAGCTCCAGGCCCGCTCGCTGAGCATTAAGCCGCAATACGACTGGAAGGAGGGTGAGCGCAGTCTCACGGGCTACCAGGCAAGCCGTAGCGTGAAGCTGGTAGGGCTGCCCGTAGCGGCAATGGGCGAATGGACGGCACGGCTTTCACAGCGCAACCCTCAGCGGCTCAGGGTCACGAACTTCCGACTGGAGGAGGGAGATAGTGCCGAACACCAAGCCCTGGCCAAGGCCTATCAGCAGGCACGACGCCGTGCTGAGACGCTGGCGGACAGTGCCGGTCAGGCGCTGGGGCAGGCCGTGACGATCAAGCATCAGGATGCATCGCAGCCTGGGCCACGCCCCATGATGGAAGCGGACGTCAGTGCAAGCTCAGGGCAAGCGGACCGGTTCAAGGTGGGCGATGTGAATGCCCGGGCCCAGGTGCGGGTAACCTTTGCGCTCCAGTAGGGGCGAGCCGGCCCTGTCGGGGTTGGTGTGTTCATTGAGCACGCCTATGCTCACCCCATTAAGCGGTTGATGATCACGGGTAACAGCGCCCCATCCGGCTCGTTCGTCGGCCGGACGGGGCAGGCCGGTCAACCGTCCGCGTCAGCCGCTTCCGGTGCCGGGACGTGGGTCATGGCGTCCAGCCAGATGGGATTGGAATAGGCCTTTTTACCGCCCTGATCCTCGACAATCACGGCATAGAATGTGTCTTCTTTTGCCGTGACCTGGAACTCAGCGCGCCCTTCGACGGCACCGTCGAACGCCTTCGTATCAACAACTGTCCCACCATCACTCACGAGTCGGATCGCCTTGAGGCCATTGGCCGCTTCCAGGTCGAAGCCGAGTGTTGCGGTCTCGCCTTTGGCTACCTTCAGGTCGTCCCCGAATGTGTGATCCGGATACACCATCGGCCCAAAGGTGACGAACGCGTGGCCACCCTTCAGTGCGGTAACGAACGTATCGGCATCCAGTGTTCCCGGCACGTGGGCGTAGGCGCGCACCTCACCCGAGGCATACTGCCAGACGTCATGCACGTCAGAACCGGCACTGAGATAGATCCGCTCGCCCCGGCTCCAGTGGTTCCAGGCCTTGCGCAGCGTCTTCTCATACTCACCATCGGCATTGACCTCCATCAGGTCATAGCGCGGATAGTAGCCCCCCGTCGTCGTCTCGTTCTCGATGTTGGTGTAGTACCCATACTTGATGTAGGGGTGGTTCACCTGGATCGCCTCCGCCCCGAGGGCGTCACGCTGCTCGATGATGGACTGGACCGGCGCCTTGCCGGAATCGATCGCGTAGTCCGCACCGATCTCAACCGGGTAGGCATTGAAATGGCCCCAGGACGGGGAAATCTCGATGGACGGGATGAACGGAACATTGCGCTGTTCGGACAGGGCGGCCATCTCCTCCAGGTTCGCCATGGTGTCGTGATCGGACAGCAGCGTCAGGTCCAACCCCGCCGCCAACTGGGAGCGTACGACGTATTCCGGTCCGGTAAAGCCATCCAGGACGTCGGAATGGTGGTGCATGTCAGCGGCGAACCAGTCCCGGTTGTTCGGGCTGGTTGTCCGCTTGACCGAGACAGACTTGGTGACCGTCTCCCCGCTGGAAACCGTCACGGATACCTTATCGCTGTTCGAGAGGAACGGCGTGCCATGGGCCACCTCAAAGACATACTCGCCCGGCGCGATGGACACCGTGCGCCTGCCAGGTTCATCCAGCTCACTGAAGAAGGTCTTGCGTCCCAGGAAACCGACCAGCGGCGTCTGGCCCTCGGCAATCTGAATCTTGGCATCCAGCGGCTCACCGCTGGCGTCGTCAGTGATCGTAAACGCTACCTGCCCCGGGGCTTTCAGGTCACTGAAATCCACTTCCTCCGGATCGCTGCCAATGGAGATGGAATGGCGGTCACTGTCGGCGTAGCCGCGTGCCGTGGCATAGAGGTCATAATCCCCCTTCGGCAGGTTCAGCTGGTACTCGCCATGGCGGCCCAGCGCCCAGGTGTATGGCTCGCCGTTCTTCTCAACAACCACGACCGGACGTTCCACGGTCGCACCCGCCTCGGTTGCCACCTCGCCCGAGACGGTGCCGGCCTCCAGGCCCTTGCGTGCGACTTCGGCGTCCACAGCCGGCGCCAGGCTGCCGTCATCCAGCACCTGAACCCAGCCTTCAAACGAACGGCTCTCGCCCGGTGCCAGATCGTGCTTGAGGTACAGGTCCCGGGCGCTGTAGTCGATCCGGTCCATGTACGGGGCGTGCAGGACAAACCCCCAGTTCTCGTCATACGCCGCGGACCAGTCGGCGAAGGCATCGGTCGTCTCGCCTTCTGCCGTGCCGTGCATCCCCGCCGGGCCAAAGAGGTTACCGCCGTCGGGCCACATGACGTAGCCCGAGAGGATGCTCTCGTAGGCCTTGTCACTGGTATTGTCCATTGTCGTCACGACGTGAATCCGGTCAGACCCACTCTCCAGGCGGTAGGTCGTGGTCAGGGTGACCTCTTCCCAATCCCGGGTCACGCGGATGGCCGCTTCGTCCGGCCCGTCTTCGAGCACCTCAAAACGCTGGTAGCTGGTCGGCCAGCTGGACCAGTTGTTGGGGATGAAGTCGATCAGTGAGACCTTGTCGCGCAGGGGGTCGCCATCAACGATCGGCGCGGCATCAATGATGCCACCGGGGGCCACCCCCCAGGGTGGTGCTGAGTCCACGGCAATGGAGGCCACCAGCTCATCATTGCGGAGCTGGATGTCCTCGGCGGCCGTGGCATCGCCGTTTTCCAGATCGGTGGCGCCACGCGTCACTTCAACGGTCGCAGAAGCGGTCGTTGTTCCAAGAGCGGTTGCCAGTACGGCAATCCCGCCGGTTGTCCGAAGTATCCTGAACCAGTTCATCTTGCGGTTCCTTCCTCTGGTGATCGACAGGATGGGCCTGCCCGCCCTCAGGCGGCGACCCATCACCCTGATGATTGCTCAGAAGGAGTGGGCACAGCTCCTGAGCCCCTGATATAAGGGATTATCGAGATTTCGGGTAGACGAGTATGGATTTATTTTAATTGAACGTCCAGTTAAAAAAGGGGGAGGGCAAACCCAAATAGCTTGCCCAGCGTAATGTCCCCTATGACACAACAGACGATCCGCAACCTCATTCTGGTTCTGGGCGATCAGCTCACCCCTTCCCTTCCGGCCCTGTCGGAGGCGGATCCGGAGCGCGATCGTATCCTGATGGCGGAAGTGGCCGAGGAGGCAGGCTACACGAACCACCATCGTCAGAAGCTGGTGCTGATTTTCAGCGCCATGCGTCACTTTGCTATGGAGCTGGAACAGGCGGGATGGTGTGTTCATTACCATGCGTTTGATCCAGAGGGCGGCCACCAAAGCCTCGGCGAGGCAGTCCGTGCCACGGTCGCATCAACGGGCGCTGAGGGCGTGGTGGCAACGCAGTGCGGAGAGTGGCGCCTGGATCAGGCCATGCGCGAATGGCAGCTTCCTGTTGAGCTGACCATTCGCCCGGATAACCGCTTCTTTGCCAGCGTTGAGCGATTCCAGCAGTGGAGCCGCAACCGCAAGCAGTGGCGGATGGAATACTACTATCGGGAACTGCGCCGGGAAACGGGGCTGCTCATGGATGACGATGGCCAGCCCGAGGGTGGTGCCTGGAATCTGGATGCCTCCAACCGCAAGAAGTGGAAAGGCGAACCACCCGCGCCGCCGCCGTTCCGTGTTGAGCCGGATGCCACCACGAGGGCGGTGATGGAGGCGGTTGAAATCCACCTGAGCGGGCATATCGGGCGTACCGACTCCTTCGGCTGGGCTGTAACGCGGGAGGAGGCGCTGGGAGCGCTCGAGCACTTCCTGGCGCATAGGCTGCCCTGGTTTGGCGATTTCCAGGATGCGATGGCCGATGATGAGCCGAACCTGTTCCACGCGCTGCTCTCGCCCTATCTCAATATCGGGCTGCTGCTGCCCGGGGAAGTCTGCGAGGCGGCGCAAGCGCAATACGACTCGGGGCATGCGCCTTTGAATGCCGTTGAGGGCTTTGTCCGTCAGATCCTGGGCTGGCGGGAGTTCGTCCGTGGTCTCTATTGGACGCTGATGCCCGGCTACGCCGATGAGAACCGGCTCGGCAACACGGCGCCGCTGCCGGCGTTCTACTGGACCGGCGATACCCGCATGCGTTGCATGGCCAAAGCCATTGGCAACACCCTTGAGTACGCCTATGCTCACCATATCCAGCGGTTGATGGTCACGGGTAATTTCGCGCTGCTGGCGGGCGTTCATCCCGAGGCGATCTGCGACTGGTATCTGGGCGTCTACGTGGATGCGTTCGACTGGGTGGAGCGGCCCAATACCCAGGGTATGGTGATGCATGCCGATGGCGGCATCCTGGGGTCAAAGCCCTATGCGGCAAGCGGTAAGTACATCAACCGTATGTCCGACCACTGCCGCCATTGCCCTTACAACGTGAACGCCACCACGGGCCCGGACGCCTGCCCCTTTAACAGCCTCTACTGGCATTTCATTGATCGCCATCGTGAGCATTTCAAGTCCAATCCCCGCATGGGCATGATTTACCGAAATTGGGACAAGCAGGGCGAGGAGCGTCGCACGGCAGTACTGGCGCACGCTGATCATCTCCTGTCGGATCTGGATTCCCTTTGAGTGGCTGATTGATGGGCTGGGGGCTTCGGGGATCCATCCGTCATTGGTGCCACCATCGTTCCAGGGCATTGGGAAAACGGGCCGTTAGAGGCACATTGTTCACCTGCCACCGTTGCGGAATGGGTTTGTTGGTGCTAACGCGAACCACGATACCCATGTCATTGCTGCCAAAGGGAGAGCGTAAATCCGGCGGTAGCCGTTGAATCCTGTCCGGCATGGCGGTGACCTTGGCGCTGAACCAGCTGCCATCGGGAAACTGCAACTGCAAGCGTTGGCCAATGGACGCCAGATCCACCTTTCCAGGGTCTAGGAAAACATGGATACGGGGGGTGCCGTGGCGCTCAAGACGCATCAGGAGACTACCGGAGCCGACATTTTCTCCCTTGACCACGTCAATGGATCGAACCCTGCCGGCTTCGGGGGCCTGTATCGTCAACTGGGCTTGCCGGTGTCTCAAAGCGCTCAGCTGCCGCCGCTCGCGTTCCGTTAATTCGGAGGCAGCCCGCGACTGCGCAAGACTGCGTTCGAAAGCTGCCAAATCCACCTGCCGGCTATCGCGCTCATTCTGGGCGGCTTCCAGTTCGCCCTGGGTCGCGGCGCCCTCCTCAACCAGTGACGCCAGTTTCCGGACACGTTTTTCGGCCCTGTTCAGCTGGCGTTCAAGCGCCTCGCGCTGACGCCTTTGCTGGGTGCTGGTTACACCCGGTGATGGGTCGTTCGAGAGCTGGGCGATCTGGTTGCTCAGTGCCGGGTTCTCCAGGTTAACCAGTACCTCACCGGCTTCTACCTGATCATCTGTCTCCACGCGAATCTGTGCAACGCGCCCTGGTTCCAGGGCACGTATTGCCATGCTGGGTTGGGTGATGCGGCCAGGTGCCTCCACCAGTACGACTCCCATCAACAGCTTGCCGACAAACCAAAGGAACGGTGACGCGACAAGCAGAAGGATCAGATACCAGCGAACCCGGAAGGCGGCTCGCTTGCCCGGGGCATAGAGGACTTTCAGGCCACCCTCGTGAGTCGGGTTCTGTTCCTTATGGCTGGAGAAACGAACTTTCATGGGTCAATCCTTTGCGCCGGAAAGCGGGTGGGCGGTCCAGTCCTGCCACTCCAGCCCCAGAATGCCGGCGGGCGACAGTTTATTGGCCCAGTTCGCATTCATCTCGACCAGCTTGGGCGGTGGGGTGCCATGCCAGCTGTTGGCGGGCGGCAATGATGGCTCCAGGCTCTGGGCCAGCTTGAACTGGATCGTTGGCCAAGCCCTGGCAATGCGCTTGGCAAGAGTGGTTGAGCGTTCAGCGTTGCTGGTGTAGATCATCAGTGAAACGTGATCGACACCGATGTCGCTAACCCGGCACGGGATACAGACCTCGCCCGATGGCTGTGGTGCAAACCAGCGGTGATGACTGACCAGATTCAGGGGCCAGGGGCTGGCGTTGCGCGCTGCTTCCACGGTTCTCATCCAATGCCTCAAGCGCGGCTGGGGGACGGGCCATCCCAGCTGTTCAACTTCCAGATCCAGGTGCAGTCGATCAAACGGAATGCTTTCGAGCCTGGCCAGTAAAGCGACCAGGTCCTGGCGATGCTCGGGTTCGATCCAGCTGGGCTCGCCCAGAAGGAGATCGGTTGTCATGCCCTTGTCGCGAGCGTCGCGTATCAGCGACTTGAGCGCGGGCCGCACGCGGTCCAGGTTGGCAACCTGGTTTGCGCTCAGCCCGAGATAGATCCTGTTGATGCCGGCTTGCTGCAACGCCGCCAATTCGCGTTCCCGGGTTGTTTCAGATAACAGCGGTTGGCTGTTCCAAACGTAAACGGCCTGGTTCCATGGATTGGAGGGGGAATTGCCTTCCTGCTGTAAATCAACGGGGGTGGCAGAATGGGACGCTGTGTAGCCCGGCCAGGGTTGACCCTTGTTGCCCAATGGTGGAGAAAGGCCCTCGGGCCTATCGCCCAGAAGGTGGAGTTCGGACTGCTCACGCCAGGCGTTGGCCCAGGCGCGGATCAGGTTGAAAGACGCTTGAGCCCGTTCCAGTCGGGCCCTGCGCAGTGCCATGAAGCCAGCCCTGGTGTCGATATCAGCTCGCGCCGCACGTTCGGTGGCGATGCGTTGTGTGAGTTCAACCTGGCCTATTTCGTAACGCACTTCGTCAAGGCTGGCACGATAACGCCGCAATGCCTTGCCCAGGTCCTCTTTGAGCTGCTGCCGCGTCTCAGCAAGGCGTAAACGGGCGGCGTCGTCTGCGGTTGTGGTGGTGTCGCGGCTGTTTCCGCCAGCGACGCTGGCTAATGGCACTTCAAAACTCAGGCTCGCCGCCAGCCCGCTGCCTGTGCCATTGATGTCGTTGCGCTGGTCCAGCCGCTGGGAGAGCGCCAAGTTCGCTTCGATAGCGTGGTACCAGCGATCAGGCCGCAGGCGGTTGCTGCTTTTGAGGGCACTGCGACGTGATGCTACTAATGGGTGTTTACGAATCAGTTCGGACCAATGCGCGATCGGCTTGGGCGAGACCGGCAGGGGCTCTGCTTCTGCCCGTGCCCCTGGGTTGATCGGGTTTCCGGCGATACGGCTGACCCGGTTGCGCAATACGGGGGGTCGCTGGGCGTATTCGTTACAGGAGCGGCGCTGACTGGACCAGCGTTGCCGCAGAAGCATCTCTTCGGATTGGCGAAGGCCCTTGGCCTGGGCACGCTTTCTGACGGTGGCCAGCTCTTGCCTGGCCAGTTCGTTAACCTCACTGCAAAGGGCTGCGATACGTTGCGCTTCCCACCAGTCGATGTAGGCGTTGCGCAGCCTCAGGCGTTGCTGGATCCGGCGCAGTGCTTGCGTATGCTGCTGCTGGGTTACGGCCAGTTCGGCCTCAATAACAGCCTCGGTTCGCCGCCTTAGGGTGCCAAGCAATGGGTAACGCAGTCCGAGTTCCGCACCGTAGCCCGTGTATTGGTCTGTATCGGCGTTGCGTTCCAGCTCCCTGTAGCTGCCTCCATCCAGGCCACCGAACAGGGTCCAGCCGCGTTCGTTGGCGCGGCGCTGGCGTTCCGTGCGCAATTGCCGTTGCTCCGCACCGGCGGCCTGAACCGCAGGACCTGCCGTCATCCGTTGCAACAGGGAATCAAGTGGCTGGGCGGCAATGACTGGCGCCCATGCCGCTAAAAGTGCTTTCAATAATGGACTTCGCCAAGCTGGTACTGATGCCATCAGAACCTCCTGCCCCGCTTAAGGACCCACCACGGGGCCATGGTTGTTTCCTCGTGGCCGCGCCGGAAGATTTCATTGAGCGTGCAGATCACCCCCCAACAGCGAAGAGCAAACATGAATACCGGAAACACGGGCATGACGATTGCCAGCTTGAGGTCGGCTCGCGGGCGTTCCGAGACCATGGCAAGACCCGCCAGGTAAAGAATCATGGCCACAAAAAAGTAAAGACCGTAAAGGACCAGTGCGAGTGCCAGGATGGCCTCGACTGGCAAAAAAACCAGGCCGAGCAGACAATAGCCCACGATCAGGAAAGGCAGCATCAACTGAAAAACAAAGCCACTGGCCAGTGTCATCAGGAAATTGCGCCAACCGAGTAGGCGGGGCGTCATGCTGTGGCGGTGTTTGCGGATATAGAGGAAAAAAAGATCCCCGTCCCAGCGCAACCGCTGCTTGAAGAAGCCGCGCAGCGTCTCGGGCACATCGGTGTGGCCTACTGCTGCGGGTTCAAAGGGGATTCGCAGTGGCTTGCGACCGAAATAGCTCTTGATCCGGAGGGTGAGGTCCAGGTCTTCGGCAGAGTGAGTGTCCCAGCCGCCAATACGCCGCAGAAAACTGGTGCGGAACGCGCCAAAGGCACCGGAAATATTATTGACGGTATTCCATTCACCAAGCCCTACCTTGGAGCTTTGAATCGACAGAAAATACTCCAATGCCTGGATCAGGGTGACGAAGGAAGCCCAGGTGTTGCGAACACGGAGGCTGCCAGACACAGCCGGTACGTCGGGATCCTCGAAGTGGCGGACCATCGCGTCAACCATGGTGTTGTCGAAAGAGGTATCACCATCCAGGGCCAAGAGAATGTCGCCGGTGGCCTGTTGTAAGCCGGCGTTCAGGGAGGAAACGCGACCGCCGCGTTGCCACTTGGCGATGGGGCGCAGATAACGCCTGGGGTAGAGGTTTGCATCAATCCGGAAATCACGTAACGCCTGCATGGTGACTTGATTGGCGCTTGCGCCGTCCACAACCGGAATCAGTTCGATCTGGCCCGGATAGAGCTGCTCACACAGCGTTTCCAGCGTCTTGTGAATACCGCGGCCTTCGCTATAGCACGTGATGATGCACGAGACCCGTGGTTGATAGCGGTTGGCTTGGGGGGTCATTGCCAGCTGTCGCGTATACCAGCGCATCATACCCGTGACAATTAACAGGTTCAGAGGGAGTTCAAGGAGCAGGAAAAACGGGAACAGCCAGAGAAACAGCTGGGTTACCCCGTGCACACTGCCCAAGCTGCCCAGGATCTCGAACAGATGCTGTTGCAGCGTTTCGGCCATTAATGGATCTCACCCGTAAGACGCGCCATGACCAGGGCGCCATCCTCGCCACTGAGCAGGTCGTCCGGGAGGGCGAACCCGGCGAAACGCACATCGAGTTTCACGCCCTCCTGGTCGGGGAAAAGCTGGTGCAGTTTACTGAGTCGCTGCCACAGCTGCTGCATGCCGTTGTGATCGGTCTGGGGCAGCAGAAGCCATAGGAATTCCTCCCGTGTGCGTGTGGAGCGGTCTGTGTCACGGATGGATTCCTGAATCCGTTCAACGAGGTTGTCCAGCATGGCAAGCCCTGTATTCTGACTGAGGACTTCATTGAGGTTTACAAAGTGCATGAGTAGCAATGCACCTTGGGCCGCGGCCCCATAGCGACGGCTTTGCTGGATCTGCCAATCCAGGAGGTTACGAAAGGACTGCTCGCCAACCAGGTTGAGACGCCCGAACTGTTCCTGGCCCAGTGTCTCCGAGAACCCGAGACGGCAACGCAAGCGACCGCTTTCGGTGAGCTTGTAGTGACGGAATTCGCGGATCCGGAGGGCATCCGGACTATGGCGGCTGTTGCAATCAAGGCATCGTGCTTCCACCTCAGCGTCCACGAAAAAGCTCTCACAGGCACGACAACGGTAGTTTTCCAGCGGCCGGTCGTAGTCACTTCCAATGTGGCGCAGGCGCGTCAGGCAGTTGGGGCAGATCATCACCCCTTCCTTGAGGAAGTGTTCCTGAGGGGCTACGTGACCGCACGTGAAACAGTGCAGCGCGGGCTGGCGGCTAATCTCAAGGGCATTGCAGTCCGGGCACACGTCCACGTAGTTCAGGCGGGCGGAATCGCAGTGGGTGCATAGCCGTATGCGGTCATACAGCTGCTGTGGCTCCAGCCATCCCTGGTCGACCATCAGTTGCAGCCACAGACCGTCATCGATCGAGTCATCGTCTGCCATGGCCCGGATCAGCGGGTAATGATAGAACTGCGCCAGGTGCGTATCGCGCACGGGCTCCAGCGCCGAGTCCGGTCGACTCCACAGCCAAGCCAGCACCCGCTCCTGAAAACGGGAGGGGATCTGGTTGCTGTGCAGCAACTGCATCCGTTCTTCCAGTGAATGCCAGCGGGCTACCAGTTCGTCAACTTCGGGAAGGGGGCCGTCACTGAGCGCGATGTCAGGGTCCGATGCATCTGAAGGGAAAAAAATCAGAGCAAACTGGTATTCCGGGGTTCGGCGCAGATCAAAAAGAGCGTTCGCCCTCTGGTCCTGGGGGAGGTCCAGAACGACAACATCGTGTTTGGATGCCGCTTTCAACTGAGCAATGGATTCGAACCAAAACCAGTTGGAGGGAAGGTTTTCAGGGCACTGGACCGACACGATCGCAATTCCCGGCGGCGGCTGTCTGGCATTTTCCAAAGGTTTGGGCCTGGGTATCGATTTGCGCGATGGATCCCGTATTTGATTCATCGCCTTGATGACGTTGACCATCAGTGTGGCAACGCTGTTACGCTTAAAATGGGAGCAAGCGAAATAATGCTAAAAGGACATGCATGAGTAACTAAAAAGTTAGCAGTTCCCCTTGGTGAATTCGCCGACAGCCTTGAAAAATGATGTCACGTCCAAAGTAGCGCTAGCGCATTCCGGATTCATGTCACCTGTTTCTGCCCACCTCGGTGACGCCGGCACCGCTCACTGCAATAGACCACCTGATCCCAGCAGCCTGCCCACTTGCGCCGCCATTTGAAGGGGCGTTGGCAGACGGGGCAGACTTTTTCGGGAAGCGGTTTGTGACTCATACCGTTAGATACGGGGGATGCAGGGCTATGGACTGCCTGGTGCCCGTGTTATGGCGATTTGGCGTATCATTGGGGCATAGATCAAAGAGGGCAGGTGTCGGCTTGATGGATGAACGCAGAAGCAATATTGCGTTGATTGGTATGCCGGGCTCGGGTAAGAGCACGGTTGGTGTACTGCTGGCCAAGGCCAGTGGCCGGGATTTCGTGGATACGGACCTGCTGATCCAGAGTCGTGCGGGCTCAACGCTGCAGGCAATCGTGGACGACAAAGGCTACGAGGCGCTGCGTGAGGTGGAGGAGCAGGTGCTGCTGTCGCTGGCGGTATCCAATCACGTGATTGCCACCGGCGGCAGCGTGGTTTACAGCGAAGCGGGCATGGCTCACCTCAAGACCAGCAGTGTCGTGGTCTTTCTTGATGTGTCCCTGGAGACGGTCCGGGAACGGATCGGGGATTACAGCCTGAGGGGGATTTCCAAGAGGCCTGACCAGACAATTGAGGATCTGTTTGAGGAGCGGCTGGAGCTGTATCACCGCTACGCGGATATAACGGTCACCTGTGACGGGCGATCCATGGAAACCCTATGCGAAGCGGTGATGGAGGCGCTTGAGGGAATCCAGTAGAGCCGTGGTCCCTCTTGGGGACCGTATTGGTGGCTCCTGGCGACAGTACCTAGCTGAGCAGCTGGCGAATGGGGGCAGGCAGACCAGCATCCAGGGCATCCCGGCGCTGGAGCCACTGATGCCTGCCGCTATCCGCGAGACGCCGGGTGTTGGTGGCCGTAAGCCGTGCTGGCCGGATCCAGAGATGGTAATGGCTGAAGGTGTGGCGGAACGGCTCCAGCGCCAGGGGGGCGGAGGTTTCCAGGCCAAGCGAGTGTTCGCAGTGGTCTGGGAGTTCTTCTTGCTGGAGCGCCGGGTCTGCTTCCGGAAGGCTCATAAGGCCGCCCCAGATGCCGCTGGGCGGGCGCTGTTCCAGCAGGATCCGTCCCTCGCCATCCTCGATCAGCAGCATCCAGACACTTTTTTCCGGTTTGTCCTTTTTGGGTTTGCTGCCCGGGTAGGCTTCCGGGTTATTGCGGGCGTAGGCCAGGCAGCCCTTGCGCACCGGGCAGGCGGCACAGCCCGGCCGGCGTCGCGTGCAGACCATGGCCCCCAGGTCCATGATGGCCTGGGTGTAGGCCTGGATCCGCTCATCCGGGGTGTGCGCCTCGGCGTGCGCCCACAGCTCATTGGCAACGGCCGTGCGGCCAGGCCAGCCTTCCACCGCGTGGTAACGGGCGAGTACGCGCTTGGCGTTGCCATCCAGGATGGCGGCCCGGCGGCCATGGGCCTGGGCGACGATGGCCGCCGCGGTGGAGCGGCCAATGCCGGGAAGCGCCTGGAGTTGCTCCTGCGTCTCCGGGAAGGTGCCCCCGTATTCTTCCTCGACCGTGATGGCAGCCTTATGGAGGTTGCGCGCCCGGGCGTAATAGCCGAGGCCGGACCAATAGCTCAGCACGTCGTCCGTGCTGGCGGAGGCCAGGTCATGGACGGTTGGGAAGCGTTCCATGAAGCGTTCGAAGTAGGGAATAACGGTCGTGACCTGGGTCTGCTGGAGCATGATCTCCGAGACCCAGACCCTGTAGGCAGACCTGTCCCGGTGCCAGGGCAGGTCCTTGCGCCCGTTCTGCTCGTACCACTGCAGCAGTTGTGTCGCGAACCAGTCCGTCATGCTCATTCAAACAGGTTCCGGATCCGGTCCCGGGTTTTCTTGTCCACGCGTTCCTTGATTTCCTCCTCCACACGTTCGCGGGCCTTCTCTTCGGCTTCGTCCTTTTTCCGTTCAATGGCTTCCTGGGCCATGGATTCGAGCACATCACCGAAGCGCTCGCCGTCGAAACCACAGAAGTCGGCCGGATCATCCCCAAGACCGCCCTGGCACCGTACGGGAATGACCACTTTCTGGACGCGCTCGTTCACACGACAGGCCTGATCACGGTGAACCTCTCCCACCACGTGCAGTCCGACACGGTAGTCCAGCATGGATTGGATCAGGTCCACCATGCCGTCGCCCTCCAGCCGCAGCCCGGCCAGGTCAGCCGTCAGGTTTTCATTCCTGAGAACGCCGCTGTTGATGCTGAAATGACCGCTCATGTCATTGAACGGCGTGCTCTCGCCCCAGTCGTCCGTGCTCAGTGACTCACCGTGGACGCGGCTGATGCCTTTGCAAGCCATGCGCGTCATGTTGATGTTCTCGATGGCCCCTTCCTCGATCCGGAAGCTGGCCTTGCCATCGGAGTTTTCCAGAAGGGCCTGCGTGCTGTTGCCCTGGGAGCTTCCGCTGGCGCTGACATTGACGGCGCCTGAGAGCAGATCCATCGATGCCAGGTCCATCAGCAATGGTTGTGAGTTGACGCCGGAGAGCTCCTTGTCAAACCGCCATTCAGGGGTGTCGCCGCGGGCATCCAGTGCGCCTGTCATGTTGAAGCGCCCACCATAGAGATTGGCGCTGAGTTCATCCAGTGACAGCTGCCCCTGGTCGCCGGTGACTTGGGCGGCCAGGTCGGTAAGAGTCAGCTTGCTGGCCACCAATTCGCCAAGCCCAACCTGGATGTCCAGGCTGAGCTTGCGCAATGCTTCCAGGGGCAGCAGCTCACCCTCATTGGGGGCGGCCTGCTCGCCCGTGTCTTGAGGGGGCCCATCGCTGGCCGGTTCCTGGGGTTCGGGGGGCAGATAGCGGTCCAGGTTGAGGCGGTTGCCCTGAAGGTCCACAAGGAGGGCACCGTCATCCAGCCCGTAGCCGATTTCACCGTTGAACTCGGTTTCATCCAGTTGGATCCGGGTATCCTGAAGACGGAGCATGCCATCCTGGGTGGCAAGGGTCGTGTCGAATCCGGCCTTCGTGAGCACGTCGTCATCACGTGTTGTGATGGCTGGTTGACCCAGGCGTTGGAGCAGGGCTCGTGGTGAGAACTCAGCAAGTGATACGTCGCCGTTGATGCTGGGGGTGCCACTGAACCCCTGGACACGAAGGTTGGCCGTGATCGCCGCGTTTTCCAGAGTGGCTGCAAGATCGCTGACAGAGGCGGTCTCCTTGTTGAGGTCCGCGCTTGCTGAGCCACTCAGTGCCGCACTCACGGTTTGCCCGTTGAAGGGGGCGCCCGCCAGGTTGAACTCGCCATCCAGGCTGTCCAGAACAAACTGCTCCAGCTGCTGCCCCGCCCTGAGCTGCATGGCCAGGGAACCGTCCACAGCCAGCTCGGGCTCATCAAGGGAAGCGCTGAAACCCAGTTCCATTGGGAAGGCCTTGCCCAGGGCGATGTCGGAGGCTTCAAGGCGCGCATTGCTGAGCTGGAAGGATTGGCCGGATTGGCGATCCTCAAAGCTGACCCGAGCATTGGTGATCCGAACCTGCTGGACGTTGAAGGCGATCACTTCGCCACCGGCCTCCGCTGTCGAGGGCTGGCCCGCTCCCGCGCCCGTGGAGGCGGGGGTCTCAGTCTGTCCGGAATCCATGTCGCCCGGGCCGCTTGCCGGCGGTGTTCCCTCCGGCATGATCCGGGTCCAGTTACCGGTTCCGTCTTCATCCACCCTCAGTTGCGCCTGGAAGCCGTCCAGTTGAAAGGTATTCACCGCGGGAGCCATCCGCAGCAATGACCACAGATCAACGCTGGCCACCAGTTCGTCCAGTGCCACGAAAGGTTCATTGTCCAGTGACGCCTTAACATCCGTTACCGAAAGCCCCAGCGGCAACAGGGACCACTCGATCTCACCGTTGAGCGCGAGCTCAAGGTTGGTATTGCTGGCGGCAGCCTGCTCGATTCTGCCTTTATAGTCGTTGGGGTCAATGATCATCAGGGCTGCGCCTACAGCAACGACAAGCACGATGAGCAGTGCGACAATGGCGATGAGTGTTATTCGGAGGGCTTTCATTCTGCGTTCCCTGACAGTGGCTTTGATAGGGCAAGATAACTCATGCCGGGGGATTGACCAACATCATGGAATTGGAGAAGGTGCGCGCACATTGAACAGCTCTGGGTCCCAACAACAGGAATGCAATCATGTCCATAACAATCGCCATTGAGATCCAGCGGGAGTTCACGCTGGATGGGGAGTACGACGAGGTGTTTGAGCTGCTGGCCGATGTGCCGCGCTCGGTGTCCTATTTCCCCAAGGTCCAGGAGCTCAAGGACCTGGGGGATAACACCTACCGTTGGGAGATGGAGAAAGTGGGCGTGGACAAGTACAGCATCCAGACGGTCTATGCCTGCCGTTATGAAATGGACCGTGAGCGTGGGGTCATCGAGTGGAGCCCGGTGCGGGGCGAGGGCAACGGGTTGGTCGGTGGGCGCTGGGATCTGCGGGATGCTGGCGGCGGCCAGACCGCGCTGGCCTTCCAGACCGAGGGCGAACTGACCCTGCCGTTGCCGAAGATGATGAAGATGGCCATCTCGCCCGTGGTCAAGCATGAGTTCAACGGCATGGTCGATACCTACATCGACAATCTCAAGAGTGCTTTCCACTCGGCCTGAGACGCTGAAAGGCGGGGCGGTTTCGGGCTATAATCGATGTTTTGGACGCCAGCGGACGAACGACATGGCCGATCGGACAGCGCGTGTTGAGCGCGATACCCTTGAGACCCGGATCTCGGTAAACCTGAACCTCGACGGAACCGGGCAGTCGGATTTCGACACTGGGGTGCCTTTTCTTGAGCACATGATGGAGCAGGTCGCCCGCCATGGCCTGGTGGATCTCAGCGTCCAGGCCAGTGGCGATCTCGAGATTGATGATCACCACACCGTGGAGGACATCGGCATAACCCTGGGCCAGGCACTGGCACAGGCGGTGGGCGACAAGAAGGGCATCAGCCGCTATGGTCACGCCTATGTGCCACTGGACGAGGCCCTGTCGCGGGTGGTTCTGGATCTGTCTGGCCGGCCGGGGCTGACCATGGAGGTGCCGTTCACGCGCTCGCGGGTGGGCAACTTCGATGTGGACCTGTTCGAGGAGTTCTTCCGTGGTTGTGTGAACCACGCCATGATGACCCTCCACATCGATAATCTGCGCGGCAGCAACAGCCACCACCAGATTGAGACGGTCTTCAAGGCGTTTGGCCGGGCCCTGCGCATGGCGGTGGCCGTGGACGAGCGCGCCGCCGGGGCCATGCCCTCAACCAAGGGGGCGCTCTGAGATGCAGAACGTTGCCATCATTGACTACGGCATGGGGAATCTGCACTCGGTCGCCAAGGCGATTGAACGGGTAGCGCCGGAGGTGCGGGTCTCCATCACGGACCAGTATGAACGGGTGCGGGCAGCCGACCGCGTGATCCTGCCGGGGGTAGGTGCCATGCGTGACTGCATGGCCGAGATCCGCCGGCTGGGGGTCGATGACTGGGTGCGCGACGTGGTGGCGGACAAGCCCCTGCTCGGCATCTGCGTGGGCATGCAGGCATTGATGGCGGTCAGTGAAGAGAATGAGGGCACTGAGGGAATCGGGGTGCTCCCCGCCAGCGTCCGTTTCTTTGGTTATGACCTCCACGAGGATGGCCAGCGCCTGAAGGTGCCGCACATGGGCTGGAACCAGGTGTTCCAGACAGCAGCACCGGCACTGTGGCGCCATATTGATGATGGCACCCGGTTCTACTTCGTGCACAGCTATTACGTGGAGGCCGAGGGTAACGCCAACCTCGCCGGTCGTTGCCATTACGGCGTCGACCTGGCCGCTGCGGTGGCCGCACCCAATCTGTTCGCGGTGCAGTTCCACCCCGAGAAGAGCCACGATGCCGGGCTCCAGCTTCTTCGCAACTTCATTGATTGGGACGGTTCTCTCTGATGCTGATCATACCCGCGATTGACCTCAAGGACGGTGAATGTGTACGCCTGCGCCAGGGCCGTATGGAAGATTCCACGGTGTTCTCCCGGGATCCGGTGGAAGTGGCCGGGCGCTGGGTGGAAGCCGGTGCTCGCCGTCTGCATCTGGTGGACCTCAACGGTGCCTTTGAGGGGAAACCGGTCAACGGCGACATCATCAATGCCATTGCCCGCCACTACCCGGGGCTGCCGATCCAGATTGGTGGGGGAATCCGCTCTCGGGAGGTAGTGGAAGCCTATCTCGATGCGGGCGTTCAGTGGGTTATCATCGGAACCCAGGCTGTGCGCGAGCCGGATTTCGTGACGGCCATGTGCCATGCCCACCCGGGGCGTATCATCGTGGGTCTGGATGCGCGCGACGGCATGGTGGCCACTGAAGGCTGGGCCGAGACCTCGAGCGTGGCAGCCACGACGCTGGCCCAGCGGTTCGCCAACGATGGGGTGGATGCCATCGTCTACACCGATATCGCCCGCGACGGCATGATGGAAGGCGTGAACGTGGATGCAACCCGCCGCCTGGCGGAGTCCACTTCCATTCCCGTTATCGCCTCCGGTGGCGTCTCCAGCATGGCGGACGTGCGCGCTCTGGCGGGAGTGGCGGATTCCGGCATCAGCGGTGCCATCACCGGTCGCGCCATCTACGAGGGCACGCTGGACCTGGCCGAGGCCCAGCGCTATTGCGACTCGGTGGCGTCGTCATGACCCTGGCGCGGCGAATCATCCCATGCCTGGACGTGGATAAGGGCCGCGTGGTCAAGGGCGTCAACTTCGTGGACATCCGTGATGCGGGTGACCCGGTGGAGATTGCCCGGCGCTACAATGAAGCTGGCGCCGACGAGATCACCTTCCTCGACATCACTGCCAGCCATGAGAGCCGGGATACGACCTACGAGACGGTTGAGCGCATGGCCGGCGAAGTGTTCATCCCGCTGACCGTGGGTGGCGGCGTGCGCCATGTGGGGCATATCCGCAACCTGCTCAATGCCGGGGCGGACAAGGTCAGCATCAATACGGCGGCCGTGCACAACCCGGAGTTCGTGCGCGAGGCGGCCGAGCGTTTTGGTTCCCAGTGCATCGTCGTTGCCGTGGATGCCAAGCGTGTGAGCGGCGACGATGAGCCTCCACGCTATGAGATCTTTACCCACGGCGGGCGCAACGCCACCGGCCTGGATGCGGTGGCATGGGCCCAGCGCATGGCCGATTACGGGGCCGGTGAAATCCTGCTGACCAGCATGGATCGGGATGGCACCAAAAGCGGCTTTGACCTGGGCCTGACGCGGGCCATCAGTTATGCCGTACCCGTGCCGGTGATCGCCTCCGGCGGCGTTGGCAATCTGCAGCACCTCGTGGATGGTGTGCTGGAAGGTGGCGCCGACGCCGTTCTGGCCGCCTCCATCTTCCACTTTGGCGAATACACCATCGCTGAAGCGAAGGACTACATGCGGGACCACAACATTGTGATGCGCTGAGCCCTGGTTTCGGGGCTGGAGGCTCAGTCTTTTGTTCGGACCAGCTGGACGTCTGGCAGGTCCGGGAAAGGCGCTTGGTTGTTGTGGCGCATGGACCATACCGTGCTGACCGTGGCCACGGCGTAGCCGTAACGATCCAGCTTCGGAAGCATCTTCTCCAGATAATCCAGAGTTTCCTCGTAAGGGTGGCCAATGCCGATGGCCGTACCCTTTTCCCGTGCCTCCTTCAGAAGCTGGCGGAACTGGCGGTGGATGCTGGCCTCGTCACGGTTGTTGTCCAGGAAAACGTCCCGGCTCATGGCGGGCACGTTCTTGGATAGCGCTGTGGCTTTCGCGACGGTGGCCGCTGTGGTGCGGCTGTCGATAAACAGCAGGTTCCGTCCCGCCAGCTCTTCCATGACCCAGTTCATGGGCCTCTGAATCTGGGTGAGCAGGCTGCCCATATGGTTGTTGATACCTGTGGCGGCCGGCACCGAGGCCAGGGCACGACGCAGGGTGCGCTGGGTTTCCTGACGGGACATGTCAGCAGCCAACCCGCCCGGACCCAGCCCAATGCGGGCCTTGTTGGCCATAGGGACGTGCAGGATGACCTCTTTGCCGCTGGCCGCAGCCGCCCTGGCTTGCTTGCGGCTATAGGGGCGGTGGGGCAGGAAGGCCAGCGTCAGGGGCTGGTCCATCGCCATCAGGCGCTGGCCGGCCTGCCGGTTGAGGCCAAGGTCATCAATGATGATGGCGATGGTCGGCGGTGGCCCCTGGCTGACCGCAGTGCCGGGGCCAAACAGCAGAAGGGCGCCCAGTACAAGAATAAGCGCGAGCCGCATGGGCTGTTCAGTCCGCTCCATCGGTCGTGCTGTCGGCGGAATCCGCGTCGTTTTCCGTCGTATCGTTGCGGCCCGGCTTGAGGATCCGCATGCCCTTGAGCAGGTTCAGGGCTGAGCGCAGCTGGTAGTCGCGGCGCTGGGCCTCCGCCTGCTTGTCATCATCGGCGTCCTGCTCAGAAGCCCCACTCTGACCGTTCTCAAGGTGGCCAGGAAGATCCGCCTCGCTGAACCCACGTCCGGATTCCACATCCTGTAGTTCCGCTGGTTGCACCTGGATGTCCGGCTCAATGCCCTTGGCCTGGATGGAGCGGCCATCCGGCGTGTAGTAGCGTGCCGTGGTCAGCTTGATGCCGTGGTTGTCGCCCAACGGCATGACAGTCTGCACAGAGCCCTTACCAAAGGATTGTGTCCCCATGATCACGGCACGGCGATGATCCTGGAGCGCTCCGGCCAGAATCTCGGAAGCGGAGGCCGAGCCGGAGTTGACCAGTACCACAACGGGAACGCTTTCAGCCTTGCCACCAGGGCTCGCTTCGAAACTCAGCTGGCTGCTTTCAATCCGGCCTTTGGTGTAGACAATACGGCCTTCGTCCATCAGTGAATCCGCTACCGCGACGGCGGCTTCCAGTACCCCGCCCGGGTTGTTGCGAAGGTCCAGAACAAGGCCGTTGAGATCCTCGCCATGGGTCTTCACGAGTTCCTTGTACGCTGTGTCGAACTCCTGGCCGGTGTTCTGCTGGAACTGGCTGATGCGAACATAGCCGTAACCCGGTTCAAGCATGCGTGAGCGCACGCTGTCCACTTCGATCACGGCGCGCTCAATGGTGACCTCAATGGGGCTGCTCTCGCCATCACGCCCAATGGTCAGGGTAATCTCGGTGCCCGGCTCGCCCCGCATCTCCTTCACCGCTTCGCCCAGGCTCATGCCTTTCACAGGGGTGCCATCGATCTCGGTAATCAGGTCTCCGGCCTGGACGCCCGCTTCCTGAGCCGGGGTGCCGTCGATGGGGGAGATCACCCGCACAAAGCCATCCTCCATGCCGACTTCAATGCCGAGCCCCCCGAATTCCCCGGAGGTGCTTTCCTGAAGCTGGGAGAAGGCCTCTGGTTCCAGGTAGGCTGAGTGGGGGTCGAGCCCTGACAGCATGCCGTCAATGGCCTTGTTCAGCAGCTTTTTGTCACTCACATCCTCAACATAGCCGCGCTTGATCCGCTCGAAGACCTCCGTGAACTTGCGCAGCTCGTCCAGTGGGAGCTGCTTCTCCGGATCCGCAAGCTGGACCTCCAGCTCGCTGGCCTGCCCCTCCACTGACGGCTTGCTCTCAATGGTCTGTGTGGGGTCTTTGCCATTGTCCTTCATGGGCTCGGACGCGACGCTGCTCAAAGTGGTGAGCGTCAGCGCCAAACCAAGGGCGGTGATGGGGTTCCGGGAGCTGTGTCGCATGGGCGCTGCGTTCCTGTTCAGTGCTTTTCGAGCCAGGCTTCGGGGTTTTCCGGCTGGCCATTATGGCGTATTTCAAAATAAAGGCCGGGCTGGGAACGTCCGCCACTGTTGCCGGTGTGGGCGATGGTCTCGCCGGCCTGCACCCATTCACCGGCTGAGCGGCTCAGGGTGTCGTTGTTGCCGTAAAGGCTCATGTAGCCGTCGCCATGATCTATGATGATCATGAGTCCGAACCCGCGCAACCAGTTGGCAAAAACAACCCGGCCGTAGTGGACCGCGCTTACGGGCGTGCCCTTGTCGGCGCGGATGCGGATGCCGTTGGCCTGCATGCCGCTGTTACCGACCGCCTCCCCGTAACGGTTGCTGACGGTTCCTTCCAATGGCCATGGCAGTTTAGCACGGAGATTGGCAAATGGCCGGACATCGCTGGGGGCTTCAATGCCTGAAATGGAGGCGGCCATTTCTTCAATCAGCGCTTGCAGGCGCTCCCGGTCTTCGCGCAGGGAACTCAGGCGGCTCTCGCGCTCACTGATGCGCTGGCGCAGTTCGGCCAGGCGCTGCTCGCGTTTGCGGCGTTGTTGACGGAGTTTATCCCGCTGTTGCCGGGCCTTTTCGTGTTTTGTCGTCAGCTGTTCGCGGGTGGTTTCCATCTCCTGGCGATTGCGCTCCAGGGCCTTCAGTGTCTCCGCCAGCTCGGTCAGGCGCTTGCGGGTGTGGTCCCCGAGCCGCTGGTGCCATTGCAGCAGGCGGGCGGCCTGGCCAGGGTCCTCCTCGGACAGAAACAGTTTCAGAGCAGGTTGGTTGCCCTGGCGCCACGCGGAGCGGACCACCTCCCTCAATGTTGCTCGGCCCCGTTCAGCCTCGTTTGCCAGCTGCTGGTTGCGCTGCTCCAATCCGTCGAGTTCCTCGTCAAGCTGTGCGATCTCGGAACTGATCCGGCGGAGGCGCTTCCGGCTCCGGGCCACCGCCTGCTCGGCTTCGCGCAGGCGGGTCAGGTGGGCGTCCTCGTCAGCGCGCGCGTCCTCAAGCCAGTGTGATACGGACTGGATGGCTTCCTTGACGTCCTCCAGGCGCTTGCGGGCCGCCTGCTCATTGTCCTGTGCCGGAGCCGCGAGCGCCGTCCCAAGCAGGAGGGCCAGAACGGCGCGGCGCATCTCAGGTACCAGGCTGGATCAGGGTCTGGCCGGTCATCTCCGCCGGCTGTGGATGATCCATCAGGCTCAGCAGCGAGGGCGCTATATCACACAGGGCCCCGTTGTCGCGCAGGCTGACCTGGCGATCCCCCACATAAACCAGCGGCACTGGCAGTCTGGTATGGGCCGTGTGGGCCTGCCCTGTTTCCGGGTCCCGCATCTGTTCGCAGTTGCCGTGGTCGGCGGTGACCAGGGCCTGGCCGCCATTCGCCTCAAGGGCTTCCAGTACCCGTCCTACGCTTTGGTCCACCGCTTCGGCCGCCTTTGTGGCGGCTTCAATGCTGCCAGTGTGTCCGACCATGTCGCCGTTGGCATAGTTGCAGATCACCAGGTCGTACTGGCCACTGTTGATGGCCTCTACCAGGCGCTCCGTGACTTCCGGTGCGCTCATTTCCGGTTGCAGGTCGTAGGTGGCTACCTTGGGGGAAGGCACCAGGATGCGATCCTCACCCGGGAACGGCTCTTCCCGCCCGCCGTTGAAGAAGAAGGTGACGTGGGCGTACTTTTCCGTTTCCGCGATGCGCAGCTGCTTGAGCCCCAGGTTGCTGGCATATTCCCCGAGCATGTTGGGGAGTGACTCGGGAGGATAGGCGCAGCTGGTGTCCAGATTGGCCTCGTATTCCGTGAGCGTCACGAAATCGGACAGGCGTGGCTCGCTCTGGCGCGTGAAACCGCTGACGTTCTGGTCCACAAACGCGTGCGCCAGCTGGCGGGCGCGGTCGGCACGGAAGTTCATGAACAGCACCGCGTCACCGTCGTTGATGGTGACCGGGGATTCGCCTTCAGCGGCGATCGCAGTGGCGGCAACGAATTCATCGTCCTCGCCCCGTTCATAGGCCGCTTCCAGCGCTGCGATGGCGTCACCCGATTGGTAGTCGGCCTCGCCCAGGGTGAGCAGGTTGTAGGCCTTTTCGATACGGTCCCAGTTGTTGTCACGGTCCATGGCGAAGTAGCGGCCGATGACCGAGGCAACCTTTCCGACGCCGGCTTCGCGCAGCAGCCGGTCGGCCTTTTCCAGCGACTCCCTGGCGCTGCGCGGGGGCATGTCACGTCCGTCCAGAAACGCATGGATATAGACCTTGCGGGCACCCTGATCCATGGCCATACGGCAGGCGGCGAACAGGTGCTCCTCGTGGCTGTGCACACCGCCGGGTGAGAGCAGCCCCATGATGTGAACGGCAGCGTCGGCGGCAATGGCGCTGCGGATCGCGCCACCGAGCGCCGGGTTCTCCGCCAGCGTGCCGTTGTCGATGTCGCGGCTGATCCGGGTCAGGCTCTGGTAGACCACACGCCCGGCACCCAGGTTCATGTGGCCGACTTCTGAGTTGCCCATCTGGCCTTCGGGCAGCCCCACAGCCAGGCCACTGGTGTTCAGAAGCGTGCGCGGGCATTGCGCCCAGAGGCTGTCCCACACCGGGGTATGGCCCAGGGTCACGGCGTTGTCGTCGGAGGCCTCACGCTGGCCCCAGCCATCCATGATGATGAGCGCGGTTGTCTGACGTCTGTCACTCATGTTCGGGTTCCGGGTTGCCTAGAAACGTCCTGATTCTAACCTGATTGCGGTCGCCCCGGCCATTGGCACACCTGTCGTCGCTGCCGGGGGCTGTGTATAATCGCCGCTGAACGAACAGGGCCCGCTTGGCCCGGACACAGGTGTGGCGGAGAATGATCCAACAGCTATTCGAGTTTGCCATCAATCACTGGATTCTGGTCAGTGCTTTCGTCGTACTGCTGCTGGCGCTTTTCTGGGTGGAAAGCAGCCGTGCGGGGCGCAAGCTGGCGCCGCAGGAAGCCGTGCTCATGCTCAACCGGGATGAGGCGGTTGTGGTGGATGTGCGCGAGAAGAAAGAGTTTTCCGAAGGCCACATCCGTGGTGCCGAGCACATTCCCATGTCAAAGCTTAAGGAAAGTGGGAACCAGCTCCGGAAATACAAGGACAAACTCATTATCCTCGTGGACAAGGCGGGTCAGCATTCAGGCATGGCCGTCAAGGAGATTCCCAATCGCGAGGAACTCCAGGTGGCCAGGCTCGCGGGTGGCATGATGGAGTGGCGCAACGCCAACCTCCCGGTCACCAAGTGAATGCCCCGGCTTACGCGGCGGGCCGGGGTTGTCGGCCCGGGCAGTAACCCTAGACAGGAATAAACGCAATGGCTGAAAGCAACGACACACAGGCTGGCGCCGCTGGCAGCCAGCAGGGCGACGAGAACCAGCCGCAGTTCGCGCTGCAGCGCGTCTACATCAAGGACAGCTCCTTCGAGGCACCCAATACACCCGGTATCTTCCGTGAGCAGTGGAAGCCGGAAGTGAGCATGGACCTGAACACGAGCCATACTTCGCTAGGCGATGATCAGTACGAGGTGGTGCTGACGTTGACGCTGACGGCGAAGATCGGCGAGACCACGGCTTACATCGTTGAGGTGCAGCAGGCGGGGATCGTGCTGGTACGCAACTTCGACGAGGGCCGGCTGGGCCAGATGCTGGGCGCCTATTGCCCCAATGTGCTCTTTCCGTATGCCCGGGAGTCGATCGATACCCTGGTGACCAAGGGCAGCTTCCCGCCCCTGATGCTGGCGCCGGTCAACTTTGATGCCATCTATCAGCAGGCACTTGAGCGCCGTCGCCAGGAGCAGGCGGGCGAAGCGGAACAGCAGAACCACTGAGCCGCCCGGCTCAGAGGCAGCGCCCGTCCTCCACGCCTCGACGGCAGTAGTGGCGGGCTTCAACCCGCTGTATCCGCCAGCATCCGTCGGCTTTTTCCAGACGGATGCGGTGATCAACGCCCGCTACCGAATCATCGCGGAATCCCCAGCGCTGGAGCAGGCCGGTCACATGACCCTCGGTCTCTTCGCGGGTCCGCATGCTGGTCTGTAGTGACCCGGCCTGGGCCTTGCCCACAAGGTTTCGCGCTTCAGCCCAGCTTTCCAGCACTTCCTGTGGGTTGTTGCAGGGGGTGATGGGGGATTCCGGGGTCAGTTCCGGGACCTGTTGCCAATCCATGACGCCAGGTTCATACCCATTGTCTTTGGCTTTCTGGCGGTAATCGGCCCATTCCGGTTGCTGGTAGAACGCGTCGTTGCCGGCGGGAAAGTGGGATTCCCCGGAACATCCGGCGAGGATGCTGAAAGCCATGGCGGAAATCGCCAGGAAAGGCTTTGAGAGGCGGGTTCTGACATTGATTGATTGCATGCCCCGTATCATGCCCGATTATTGCTCACTCCGCCAAACGGTTCCTGGCGCTGCGTAGATGGATTCGGCCGTACCAGGCGCGGGTCTGGCCCCCGTGGTTATCGCAGTCGGTCATGATGGCGAGAGCGGTGATGCGTTCCGGCGCCTTTCCGAACTGCTCTATGAAGTCCGCCCGCAGGTTCCGGGTCACCGTGTGCCACTGGCCGTTCTCTCTGGGTGGGCCTGAGTCAACCGCGATCATTCGTGCCCGGGACTGGAAGGGGTTGGTCCAGCTGCTGCCTTTGGGCTCCTGGCTGGCCCAGATGTAGTTGAGTGCGCGTGTCTTCCAGCGCAGCCATGTGGGTTCGTGGACCGCGTAGATCCGGGCGGGAAAGTCATCCCCTTCCCGGGTACGCTCGTCAATGTCGCTGTAAACGGACTCGACCCGCCAGCGCCACTCGATGATGGGGGTTTCGTCGAGATTAATCGGTTGCTCAAGGTAAAGGCCTGAAGCCGCGCCGCCCTGGCAACTGGCCCGGACCGCTTCCACGCCCCCTTCGGTTACCAGTTCGTAATCCGTCCGTCCGGTAAAGCGATGGTGTTCCCACTCGGCGATGGCCGTAGCGGGAAAGGTTTGGTCGGCCATACCTGGGGTGCTGAGAAGCATCAGGATCAGCAGCGCCATCCCTCGGACCATCAGATGTAGCCTTGGAGCCAGGCCCAGGCAATGCCCAGGTATTCGTGGATGGCGCGTTCGCTCATCTCCACGGCCTGCGCGGAGGGGAGCCAGAAAGCGGGATCGTTCTTGGTGGAGGTTACCGTTGCGCGCCGGGCCGTTGGTGCCGGGATCGGGTTAAGGCCCGCCTTGCGGTTGAGCATCATGGCGCGGGGCATATGTGAGGCCGATGTCACCAGCAGGAAGGGCGCGTCGCCCACCGCATCCCGCATGAACCGGGCTTCCTCGCGGGTGTTGCGTGGATTGGGGTGGATGCGTAGCCGCTGTGGGTCCGCCCCCATGGCGATGGCAGCCCGGCTCATAACGGTGGCACTGGGGGCGTTGCCAAAGACGCTTCCCCCCGAGAGCACCAGGGTGCTTTCGGGCAGTGCCCGTTGGAGGCGAAGGCCTTCGGCGAGCCGGAGGCTGGCAATGCCGCTCAAGCGGGTTGTTGCCGGTGCGTCCGCATTCCCGGAGGCGCTGGAACCGAGCACCAGTATCCAGCGGATGTCCTGGAAGGCTTCAGGTTGACTGATGGGCGCATAGCGGGATTCCAGGGGTATTATCAGGCAGCGTGCAAGCGGTTCTACGGAGAATACCAGAAACAGAAGGATCGCTATGCAGCTGGTGGTGACGGCCAGGCGCCTGCGCTTGAGCAGCTGCAGTAGCCCGCCTGCGAGAAGGAGCAGGCAGACCAGCGGCAATGGAGCGAGCAGTGCGGCGATGGTTTTTGTCAGCAGCATGGCTGGAAGGGTACCCGATCCCGTCGTGTGCGGGAAACATTTGACACCGGCGATGGCGGGATCAGAATTGGGGCATGTCTCAGTCCCCGAACCGTCTGGCCAGTCTTGATGTGCTGCGTGGAATCGCCATCCTCGGCATCCTGGTGATCAATGTCCGGGCTTTTGCTGAAGTGTCTACCGCCCAGCTTAACCCCGGGGTTATGGGCAGCTTCGAAGGGCCGGATTTCTGGATCTGGTTTGTCTCCCACCTGTTGTTCGAATACAGCTTCATGCCGTTGTTGGCCGCGCTTTTCGGTGCCGGGCTGGTGATCCAGGGAGATCGGCTGTCTGCGCGAGGGCTTCAAGCGGGGCGGGTGATCCGGCGCCGCATGGCAGCTCTGGCGATGATTGGTCTAGGGCACCTGGTATTCATCTGGTACGGCGATATCCTGTTGCTGTACGCGGTGGTGGGGGTTATTGCGGCGCGTTTCCGCCACCTGCCGCCGCCCCGGCTTCTGGGCTGGGCGCTGCTGTTCTACCTTGTTCCCTTCGCCTTCGCCCTGTTCATGACGGCAGCGCTCAACTGGCTTCCCGCGGACGAGTATGAAACCGTCAGGCAGCAGTTCTGGAGCGCTGGTTCCTCCCAGGTGCAGCAAGAGCTCGAGGCTTACCGGGGAAGCTGGATGACCCAGTTACAGCATCGGCTCACGGTGCTGGTGGAGAGCTGGCCGGCCATGCTGATAACCGAGTCAGGGTGGCGCGTCCTGGCACTGATGCTGGTGGGGATGGCGCTCTATCGCGCTGGTTTTTTCTCCGGCACCTGGCCGGAGTCACCCTATCGGCGGCTTGCGTTGCTGGGTTTCGGCATGGGTCTGCCTCTATGCCAGTGGGGCGTACTCTACAATATGACCCATGAGTGGCGCATGGCGGAGGCGCTTTACGCGGGCCGGCAGTTCAACCTGTGGGCGGGGCCGCTGGTAGCCTTGGGCTGGGCCTCGCTGGTGATGCTGGCGCTTCGGCGTGGTCTTATGAAGGGGGCTCTGGAACGCGTCAGGGCGTTGGGTAAGGTGGCGCTCAGTGCCTACTTGCTGTGTTCGCTGCTGGGCACCGCCTTTTTCTACACTGGCGGGCGCTTTGAGGGCACGCCGCGGCTTGTTCAGCTCCAGTTTGTTCTGGCCGTATGGTTGGTGTTGCTGGTGATCGCGCCATTGTGGCTGCGCTATTGGCGGACCGGGCCCGCCGAATGGTTGTGGCGGCGCTTTGCGTACCAGCACCCGCCGGATGAACCTCTTTAGCCCTGGAAGCTCCAGATCTGAGGGATCAGGGTGATGGCGGTGGCGGCCACCAACAGGCTCAGGGGGATGCCCATGCGCATGTAGTCGGTGAACCGGTAGCGGCCGGGCCCATACACCATGAGGTTGGTCTGGTAACCCAGTGGGGTGATGAAACTGGCGCTGGCGGCAAACATGACCGCAATGGCGAAGGGCAGGAAGTTCACCCCCAGCTGTTCGGAGAGTGCCAGGGCAATGGGAAACATGAGCACGGCCGCGGCATTGTTGGTGATCACCTCTGTGAACAGGGCGGTTAGCAGATAGACAATGGCCAGGGCCACCCAGGGCGATAGGTCACTGTGGCCGAGAAGACTGCCCGCCACCCACTGGGCCGCCCCGGTCTCATCCATGGCGTTGCCGAGGGCAAAGGACGAGGCAATGATGACCAGCACCGGCAGATCCAGGCTCCGTCGGGCACGCGAGGCGCTGGTACAGCCGAAAAGGATCATGGCGCCGCTGGCCAGGAAAGCTGCTTCCATGATGCTGAGCAGGCCACTGGCGCTAAGGGTTACCATGGCGGCCAGGATGCCGAGGGCCACGGGAGCGCGGCTGAAATCCGGCGGGGTGGAATCGTTGAGCGCGCTCACCAGCAGAAAGTCGCGCCGGAACCGGTACTGTTCCACGAATTCGTGGCTGGCTTCCAGCAGCAGTGTATCGCCCATGCGGAGCCGGATGTCGCCCAGTTTCCCGGATACCCGCTTGCCTTCACGCGAGACTGAGAGGATGGCGGCGTTGAAACGGGAGCGGAAGCGGCTTTCACGTACGGTTTGGCCCAGCCCCGCAAACTCAGGACCGAGAACGACTTCCACCAGGCAGCGCTGGTGGTTGGCCAGCTCCAGCTGCTGGATATTGGCATTGGCCGGCTGGAGGCCCTGTATGCGGCGCAGCTCACTGGCGCATTCCGGAGCCCCGACAAAATAGAGGCGGTCGCCGCCCTGAAGGTCGCGGTCCGGCTCCACGGGTGAGATCAGATGCCCGTCGCGTTCAATCTCCGTGAGATAGCCATAGTTCAGCGCCCTCAAGCCGGCCTCGGCAACGGTTTTACCCGGCAAGGGACCCTTGTCGTCGACTTCCACTTCCACGCCGTATTCGCGTACGGCGTCCAGGTCCTCGCTGATGCCACCGCGATCGGGAAGCATGCGGTTGGCGAACAGCACCAGGAAGGTGCCGCCGATCAACAGCAGCGGGAGGCCCACCCAGGCCAGCTCGAACAGGCCAAGATGGATGTCGAGGCGGGACTGCAGCAGACCATCCACCACCAGGTTGGTGCTCGTACCGATCAGGGTGCAGGTACCGCCCAGGATGGCGGCATAGCTCAGCGGCAATAGCAACCGGGAAGCCGGGATACCCAGGCGCTGGGCCCAGTCCTGGACTGCCGGGATGAACATGGCCACCACGGCGGTATTGTTCATGAAGGCGCTCATCAGGCCAGTCGGGGCAACCAGCCGTGCCTGGGCCCGCCAGGCGCCCCTGGGGTGGCCGAGGAGATGGCGGGCCAGCCATTGGATGGCGCCGGTCTCCTTGAGCCCGGCCGCGACCACGTAAAGGGTGGCAATGGTAATAACGCCCGGGTTCGAGAACCCCGCCAGTGCCTGCGCCGGTGAGAGGATGCCCAGGATCAGCATGGCGGCCAGCGCGGTCATAAGAACAAGGTCCGCGGACAGCCGCGTGAAGACCAGGGTGCCCAGAACCAGCGCGAGTGTGGTCAGGGTGAACGCCGCTTCCCAGTCCATGGTGGTCAGGTGTCGTCCCCGGGTTTGAGCAGTCGGCGCTCCCTGAGGTAGCAGAGGAGGTTGTCGACGCAGTCGTCCACGCTGAGATCCGAAGTGTCCAGGGTGATCTCCGGGTGTGCTGGAACCTCGTATGGGGAGTCTATGCCGGTGAACTCCCGGATTTCGCCGCTTCGGGCCCGGCGATACAGCCCTTTGGGATCACGCTCCTCGCAGGTGGACAGCGGCGTGTCCATGAACACCTCGATGAATTCACCAGCGGGAAACATGTTGCGGATCAGGCGGCGGTCGCTGGCGAAAGGGGAGATGAAAGCGCTCAGCACGATCAGACCGGCGTCCGCAAACAGCTTGCTCACCTCTCCGATGCGTCGGATGTTTTCTACCCGGTCTTCACGGGAAAAGCCGAGGTCCCTGTTCAGGCCATGGCGGACATTGTCACCGTCCAGCAGGAAGGTGTGATAACCCTGCTGGTGGAGGGCAACGTCCAGTGCATTGGCAATTGTGGACTTCCCCGAGCCTGAAAGGCCGGTGAACCACAGCAGGCAGGGGTGTTGGTACTTGAGGCTGGCACGCTCGGTGCGTGAGATTTTGTGATCGTGCCAGACAATGTGCTCACTCACGATGATGTCTTCCTTAAAGCCGACTGGAAGCGGAACCTGCTTATTCTCATCCACTCGCCATGGCCGGTGCAATGCTGGCTCAGAGCCCAAGCTTGCGAGCATCTGGTAAACTGGTCTCAAAATCTGAAGACAGGAGCAAGCAGCCATGCGTGATGTTGTTATTGCAGCGGCAAGGCGTACCGCCATCGGTACTTTTGGCGGTGGCCTGGCGGATCAGAGCGCGGCCCAGCTGGGAGCCACTGTTATCCAGCAGCTGCTCAGCGAGACCGGCATCAGCTCGGAGCAGGTGGACGAGGTGATTCTGGGGCAGGTACTGACTGCTGGTGTGGGTCAGAACCCGGCCCGCCAGGCAGCGATTGGGGGTGGACTCAGCGAGGCGGTCCCGGCCATGACCATCAACAAGGTCTGTGGCTCCGGGCTCAAATCCCTGCACCTGGCGACCCAGGCGGTGCGGTGTGGCGACGCGGAACTGGTGATCGCCGGCGGCCAGGAGAGCATGAGCCAGGCTCCCCATGTGCTGCCGAACAGTCGCAATGGCCAGAAGATGGGGCATTGGCAGCTGATCGACTCCATGATTCAGGATGGCCTCTGGGACGCCTTTAACGATTACCACATGGGGGTGACCGCCGAGAACATCGCCCGTGAATACAGTATCACCCGCCAGGAACAGGATGAGTTCGCCGCGGCCTCCCAGCAGAAAGCGGAAGCGGCCATCAACGAGGGGCGCTTCAGCGATGAAATCGTTCCGGTCCGCATTCCCCAGCGCAAGGGCGATCCCAGGGTGGTGGATACGGATGAGAACCCGCGTCCGGGCGTAACCGCCGAGGGGCTTGGTGGCCTGAAGCCGGCGTTCCAGAAGGATGGTGGCGTGACGCCGGGCAATGCCTCGGCCCTGAATGACGGTGCCGCGGCGGTCGTGGTGTGTTCCGCGGAAAAAGCCGAGGAGCTGGGCCTTGAGCCACTGGCCACCATCCGGGGTTACGCCAACGCGGGCGTGGCACCGTCGGTCATGGGGACTGGCCCCATCCCGGCAACCCGCCGTGCGCTGGATCATGCTGGCTGGGGCGTGGATCAGCTGGAGCTGGTGGAAGCCAATGAGGCTTTCGCGGCCCAGGCCATTGCCGTGAACCGGGATCTCGGCTGGGATACGGGCAAGGTGAACGTCAACGGTGGCGCCATTGCCCTTGGGCACCCGATTGGCGCCTCCGGCTGCCGGATCCTGGTGACGCTGCTGCACGAGATGCGCAAGCGTGATGCCCAAAAGGGTCTGGCGACGCTGTGCATTGGCGGAGGCATGGGTGTGGCGCTCGCGCTTGAGCGCTGATCCCGATGCTGCGTATTGCGTTGTTCGAGCCGGAGATTCCTCCGAACACCGGCAATATCATCCGCCTGGCGGCCAATACCGGCTTCAGCCTGCACCTGATCCGGCCGTTGGGGTTCAGCCTTGACGACCGGCGCATGCGGCGGGCTGGCCTGGATTATTCCGAGTTCGCCAGCATGCGGGTGCACTCGGACTATGACGCCTTCCTGGCCGAGCCCGGGGTGAACCCCCAGCGTGTGTTCGGGATTTCTTCCAGGGGCAGTACGGGCCACTACCAGGCTGCCTTCCAGCCCGGCGATACCCTGCTGTTTGGCCCCGAGACCCGGGGCCTTCCGGATGCCGTTCTGGCATCCCTTCCCGAGGGCCATCGCCTGCGCATCCCCATGCTTCCAAGGCGGCGGAGTCTGAACCTGTCCAACGCGGCATCTATCGTGGTGTACGAGGCCTGGCGACAGCTGGGATTTGAGGGAGCGGAATGATGAAGCAGTATCTGGTCGGCGGCGTGGTTCGTGATGAACTCCTGGGTATTCCGGTTAAGGACCGGGACTGGGTAGTGGTGGGCGCCACGCCACAGGAGATGCTGGATGCCGGGTACAAGCAGGTGGGAGCGGACTTTCCGGTTTTCCTTCATCCAGAAACGAATGAGGAATACGCCCTGGCCCGCACCGAGCGCAAGCAGGGGCATGGCTACCATGGTTTCACGGTGCATGCCGACCCGGATGTGACCCTGGAGGAGGATCTGCAGCGCCGGGATCTCACCATTAATGCCATGGCCAGGTCCGTTGATGGCGAAGTGGTTGATCCGTTCGGGGGCCAGGCGGATCTTGAAGCCCGCCTGCTTCGCCATGTCTCCAGCGCCTTCACCGAAGATCCCCTGAGAATCCTTCGTACCGCCCGTTTCGCTGCCCGTTTCGCGCCACTGGGATTCCGGGTAGCCGACGACACAATGACATTGATGCAGCAAATGGTAGCCGATGGTGAGGCCGACCATCTGGTGGCCGAACGGGTCTGGCAGGAAACCCGCCGGGCCCTCCATGAGCAAGCGCCTGCCGTTTATTTCGAGGTTCTTGATGCCTGTGGCGCGCTGGCCGTCGTGATGCCGGAAATCGCCGCGCTGTTTGCCAGGGATGGGCGTGAGCCCCTGGATCATCTGGAAAGGGCGACAGAGCGGAGCGATGATACCGACGTCCGTTTTGCTGCACTGGTTGCCGGTCTTGATTCCGGGGAGCGCGAAGCGCTCAACAGCCGCATGAAGATGCCCAATGACTGCAAGGAACTTGCCGCGACATCCGGAACGCTTCTGGAGCGGTTTCCCGTTGATGGCAGGCTTTCAGCCGAGCGGGTTCAGGCGCTGATTGACGAAGGCGATGGCTGGCGGCGCCCTGAACGATTCGAGCGGATTCTGTTGGTGCTGGAAGCTGTTGGTATTCCCGCCGCTTGGACGAACGCGCTTACTGAGGCCCGTGCTCAGGCCAGCCAGGTCGATCCCAAAGCGTTGATGGCAGAAGGCTACAAAGGTAAGGCATTGGGTGAGGCTATCCAGCGTGAGCGGCTTCGGTGCATCCGGAATGTCGTTGGTTGAGCACCCATAAGCCTATGGTTCCTTGACACCCGTGGTTGGAACTTCGAAAATTCAGCTCGCTGAAAAAAGGATTATTTCGAGCCAATTGGCTCAGGCACTGGAACAAGGAGGTCACCATGCTGCATCACCAAAGAACCCGCCGCCACCTTGAGCAGAACAGGCGCAAGGCCCTCAGGGAAGCCCTCCAGAGAGAGTTCGACAGCAACCAGGTGGATTTGTATGCCCTTCAGGTTCACGAACTTGTTGGTATCTGGGTAAATACGAAGAAGAAACTGAAGCGCTCGGAAGCGGAGATTGGCGAGGAGTTTGAGCAGCTTACCGGGTACGGACTCGAATTCATCCGGGATCACGGCTCCAACGTTTCCAGTAGTGTTGTTCTGGGTAAGCTTGCCGCAGATATGAACCGGTCAGGGCATATCTTTACAACCTACCGGGTTGTTCAGCAGGGAGGCCGGAAGTTCATTATTTTCAGGGGAAAGCCTGGGTTACGCAGATATCTGAACGCGCCTCGTTATGGTATGAAGAACCCGAAGGTTATGAGAATGGGGGTTGGTAAGGCCGCTATGGGCAGCCTTGCACGCAGTAGTATCTTGTTTACTGTCATTGTTATCCCTATCACACGTGGTTTTGAATGGCTTTTTCTGGACAAGCAGGCTGCTATTGAATCGGTTTTGGCAAAGATTTCGACTGACCTAGTAAAGGGGATAATTGCTACTGGAGTGGGGTATCTTACGGGAGTGCTGGTTCCCATTCTGGTCGGAGGCGCTACTATTGCTGTTGCTCCCTTGGCGGCAGGGATCTTGGCGGCCGTAATGGTAGGCTTTGGTTTAAACTTTTTGGACAAAAGGCTGGGTATTACTGAAAAGTTGGCAGGCGCCCTCGCCGATCATAGAGATCAATGGGAACAGGCTATGAGCAAAGTGCACAAGGATAATAGTTATTTCTTTGGTACAGCTGAGGGCCAACTGCAGTTTATGCAACGGTTTCTCAGGCGATGAGCCGTATGTCTGGGGATGATGATGGCGTTGTTGCAGCTGAACCAAAAGTGATGGTCCTTGGAGGGCTTTTCTTTATAGCCTTGGTGTTACTGTTGACCTTCCTTGGTGTATGGGGCATCAGTGATGTCCATGAAGAGTATCGCAAGCTGCTCGCTCAGGACGCACCTATTCTACTCCAAAGCACGGGAATCTCCTTTTTCTACCTGTGCTTCCCGGGATTGATAGGACTTTTTTGGATTGGTCTTTCTGCGCTGATAGCGGGTATCCGCCAATCCTCGGATAGCCCACGGCGCCGACGGCATATGAAGATTGCCAGTTGCCTGATCGTGGTTGGTGTGGTGGCCATGTTTGCGGGGCGTTACATTGGGAATTCGTACTGGTCGGAAATTTTCAGGGATGCTGGGTACGTCTCGTGCGAGAATTCGTTCGCTATCACTGGTAAGTGGGCGGAGGTAGTCTGGGTTCGCGACAAGGCTTACTGTGCTGATGAGGAGGTGCGTCGTCTTTTCTCCTCGTACGAGTACAGTCTCAAGGATGTTAACGAGTACCTTGCTCAAAAAGAGAGTAGTTGAGGGCGTTATTCAGTAAAAACCTGGGGATTACTGCAAGTCTGGCGGATTCGATCGCGGAACACCGAGCTTTGTGGGAACAGGATCTAAAGAAAGTGCGTAGGGACAGCAGTTATTTCTTTGGAGTCAGCTGCAATTTATGCAGCGGTTTCTCAGGTGAGAGTCTATGTCCAAAGATGATGGCACTGTAGTGACAGAACCGAAGGTCATGATTGCGGCAGGGCTTTCCCTTAGCGTTCTTGCGCTTGTATTGATCGCTGGTTGTGCGTGGCTGCTGAATTTAACCCATCAAGAGTATTGGGAACTGCTCCGACAGGAGGCACCTGTGTTGGTGCATAGCCCGGGAGTATCCTTTTTTTACCTGATCTTTCTCGGTTTCGCGGGGATGTTCCTGATGGGTGTGTGTGCTGTCCTGGCTGAGATTCGTCACGCACGGGATAGCCCGGCTCGACAGCGTTGCATGAAGATTGCCAGCTATATGATGGCTATTGGCGTCGTTGCTATGTTAGCCGGCCGCTATATTGGAAACTGGTATTGGGAAGAAACATTCAGGAATGCTGGATATGAATCCTGCAAAATGTCGTTCAGTATTACCAATATGTGGGAGCAGACGGTCTGGGTTCGGGACCTGTCGTCCTGTCATGACGAAACAGTTCGGCGAATGTTCCGCTCCTCTGATCATGAGTTGGGCGACATTAACAATTATCTGAATAAAAAATAGCCACATGCATTAGCAGTTCAGCTCTCGTATTGGGGCGCTTCTTGATTGATGTGAATCTGCTTCATGCCGTGCAGTGATAGTGAACCGGTGGTCATTTCGATTCGAATCTTTTATGAACGAGTCAATCCAACCCACCATGTCCAATAGGGGGCGATCATGTCAGAGAACACCGGGGTAGCGTTGGTTACCGGCGCTGCACACAGGCTTGGAGCCGCAACGGCCAGGGCCCTCCATGCCCGCGATTACCGGGTGGTGGTGCATTACCGTAGCCGCCAGCATGACGCGGAGGCGCTGGTTGAGGACCTCAACGAACGGCGACCGGGGTCGGCGGTTGCACTCCAGGCGGATCTGGCAGACCCGGAAGCCATCCAGCGGCTGGCGCGCCAGGCAACGGATTACTGGTCCCGTCTCGATGTGCTGGTCAACAATGCGTCGGTTTTCTTCCCAACGCCGACGGGGGAACTGCGGCTGGAGGACTGGGATAGCCTGGTCAACACCAATGTGCGGGCGCCGGTTTTGCTGGTTGAGCACTTGGTTGAAGAGCTGACGCTACAGAGCGGCTGCATCATCAATCTGATCGACATCTATTCCGAGCGCCCCCTGCCGGATCACCCGGTCTACAGCGCCACCAAGGCGGCCCTGGCCTCGCTCACCCGCTCCTGGGCTCGAGACCTGGCGCCCGAAATACGCACTAATGGGGTTTCCCCCGGCGCGGTTCTCTGGCCGGAGGGGGACGCAGAACTGGATCAGGAGTCAAAGCAGGCGCTACTCCAGAGAATCCCCATGCATCGTGCTGGCGAGGCGACCGATATTGCCAGCGCGGTGGCATGGCTGGTATGCGATGCGCCCTACGTCAATGGCCAGATCATCAATGTTGATGGCGGGCGCAGTGTGAACGTCTAGCCGGGCGCCACCTGGTTCAGTTCCATCGAAACGCGGTGCTGCTTCTGCAGGAAGTCGATGAGCACCATGGCCCGGGCCTCGCCATCGTATTCCTGGAAGACTGCGTTCAGACCCCGGAAAGGTCCTTCCAGGATGTCCAGCTTGTCCCCTCTGCGGATACCGCCGGCTTCGGCGGCCGAGTCCAGGCCCTCCCGGATGCTTTGAATAACGTCGTCCTCAATGGGGGCCGGTCTGTTGCCGAAGCTCACCACCCGGACCACGCCCCGCGTTGAGCGCAGCTTGTGCCACACCGGGTCCGTCAGCTCCAGGTTGATGAACAGGTAGCCCCGGAACAGCGGCTCCCGCCGGATGCGGCGCTTACCGCGCTGGATGGTTTCCACATCAATTTCAGGGAAAAAGCACTCCACGCCCTGGTATTCCAGATTAGCGAGGGCGCGCTCCGCCTGCGCGGGTTTGTGCTGTACGGCGTACCATGCCATGGGCTGAAATCCTTTCCCTTATTGTTCAAGTGTATTCTAGTGCCCAAGGCTCAGCAGGTTAAATGGGATGGTGTCAAAAGCCCTTTTACAAACGCGGGGATGGGCATATGGTGGAGCGTACCCACCGCAAGAAGCGGTGGCCGGATATAAGGAGGTGACCCCATGAGTGTTCTTCTTTGGCTGTTGGCTGGCTTGGTTCTGCTCTACCTGGGGGCGAACTGGTGGCTCAGTGCCGCCGGTCTGGTCGTTGCGACCGGCCTTGGGTTCTGGCTGGATAGCTGGCACTGGTTGAGTGTGTTTGTGGGCGCGGTGCTGCTTCTCGCCACCCTGTTGATCATTATTCCCTCGCCGTTGCGGCGGAACCTTGTCAGCAGTCCTCTGCTGGGAATGGTGCGGGGCATGCTGCCCACCCTTTCGGATACGGAGCAGCAGGCGCTGAATGCCGGCAGCGTGGACTGGGACGGTCAGCTGTTCTCGGGACGACCGGACTGGAACCATCTGTTGAGTCTGCCGCATCCGAAGCTGACCGAGGAAGAGCAGGCCTTCATCGACGGCCCGGTGGACGAGCTCTGCGCCATGCTCGATGACTGGTCCATCACCAACGAGCGCTATGACCTGCCGGAAGAGGCCTGGCGCTTCATCCGTGAGAAGGGATTCTTCGGCCTGGTTATCGACAAGGAATACGGTGGCCTGGGCTTTTCCGATATGGCCCATTCCGAAGTCGTGATGAAAATCGCCTCAAGGGGGGTCTCCGCCGCCGTCACCGTGATGGTGCCCAACTCTCTGGGGCCCGGCGAGTTGATCACCTATTACGGTACGGACGATCAGAAGCAGTATTACCTGCCCCGCCTGGCGAAAGGGGAGGAAATTCCCTGCTTTGCGCTCACATCGCCGGTGGCTGGCTCGGACGCGGGCGCGATTCCGGACCGGGGTGTGATCTGTCGCGGCTATTGGAACGGCCAGGAAACCCTGGGCATGAAGGTCACCTGGAATAAGCGCTACATCACGCTCTCGCCGGTGGCCACGCTCATTGGGCTGGCGATCAAGGTGTATGATCCGGACCATCTTCTGGGCGAGGAACACGACCTGGGGGTGACCACGGTGATGGTGCCGGCGGACACCGAGGGCGTGAACCACGGTCCCCGCCATTTGCCCATGAACACGGTCTTCATGAACGGCCCTACCTGGGGGGAGGATGTGTTCATACCGCTGGAGCAGGTCATCGGTGGGCGTGAGATGGTTGGTCAGGGCTGGCGGATGCTCCTGGAGTGCCTGTCCATCGGCCGCTCCATTTCATTGCCGGCGCTGGGCACCAGCGGTGGCAAGATGGCCTGCCTGACCACCGGGTCCTACGCCGCCGTGCGTGAGCAGTTCGGCCGTTCCATCAGTGATTTCGAGGGGGTCCAGGAAGCGCTGGAACCCATGGCCGGCTACACCTGGATGATGGACAGTGCACGGATCTTTACCGCCGGCATGCTGGATAGGGGTGTTAAGCCCTCGGTGCCCTCGGCGCTGCTCAAGTACCGCAATACGGACCTGATGCGCAAGGTGGTGACCAACGCCATGGACGTGGTGGCCGGGCGGGGGGTCATCCGCGGTCCGCGCAATTTCCTGGCACGCATCTACCAGGCCATTCCCATCGCCATCACGGTTGAGGGCGCGAACATCCTGACCCGCAGCCTCATGGTCTTTGGCCAGGGCGCCATCCGCTGTCATCCCTATATGATCCAGGAGATTGAGGCGGCGGGTATGGAGGATACGGGCAAGGCTGTGCGCCAGTTCGATGGCATCTTCTTTGCCCATATCGCCCATACAACGCGCAACGTATTGCGGTCGCTGGTGCTCGGGCTGACCGGTGGCCTTCTGGAGCCGGCACCGGGCAAGGGGGGATTGCGGCGTTATTACCAGCAGCTTTCCCGTTTTGCTTCCGCTTTCTCAGTGCTTACGGACGTGGGCCTGCTCACCCTTGGCGGCAGTCTCAAGGGGCGCCAACGGTTCACGGGGCGCATGACGGATGCCCTTGTGGGGCTCTACTACGCCTCCGCCTCCATTAAGCAATGGCATGAGGAAGGCTATGACGAGGCCACCCGGGATCTGGTTGAGTGGAGCCTGCAGCAGTCGCTTTATGATATCCAGACGGCTCTGTACGCCGCGGTGACCAATTTTCCGGTCAAACCGTTGCGCTGGCCGCTGAAAGCGCTTGTTTTCCCGCTGGGCGTTCGCCTGCGTCGGCCGGACGACGAATTGGGGCAGCGCGTGGCGTTGAGCATCGTCAAGGAAGGCGGCGCCAAGGAGCGCGTTCCGCGTGGGGTCTACCATACCGAGGACCCGGCGGATGCGGTCGGCCGGATCCTGCATGCATTGCGTTTGGCGCGTGAGACGGAGCCTGCGCGCACGCGCATCAACGATGCCATCCGCAAGTCGGACCCGGACGAGCTTCAGGACATCGAGATGCTGCTGGGCCACCAGCGCGAGGAATTGCTGGACTGGGCCCAGGAGCGTGAGCTTCTGGACGATACGCAGCGCGCCCGGGTGTCCGAGGCCATGGCGGCGATGTACGACACCATCCGTGTGGATGCCTTTTCCAAGGAAAGCATTGAGGCCCTGGCGCGGGACTCCATGGGGCGTCTGGAGCTGGTGGAGCGACCCAGGGCGGAGGATGAACCCACCAACTAGAAAGCGGGGGCTGCGCGTGGGGGACCCGTCTGCGACCATCGTCTAATTCCCCTGGGTTCCCCGGGGCGGTTAGGTTGCCAGTGGTAATCGAATCGTTGACCCGGAGAACCCCGAGGAATGCAGCCATGACCTCCATCTTCGACCAGGACCTTCCCAAGACAACGGCCAACCACAGTCCGTTGTCGCCCGTTGATTTCATTGCCCGCACCGCGGACGTCTATCCAGACCACACAGCGGTCATCCACGGCAGCGTCCGCCGGAGCTGGCGTGAGACCTACCAGCGTTGCCGGCGCCTCGCGTCCGCCCTGCAGGGGCGGGGCATAGGCCGTGGTGACACCGTGGCCGCCATGATGCCGAACATTCCCGAGATGCTGGAGAGCCACTTCGCGATACCGATGATCGGTGGCGTACTGAACGCGCTCAACGTCCGGCTGGATGCTGAGGCCATTGCCTACATGCTTGACCATGGCGAGGCCAAGGTGCTTCTGGTGGACCGCGAGTTCACGCCGGTCATCCAGGAAGCCGTGGCCAGGCTTGATACGCCACCGCTTTTGGTGGATGTGAATGACAGGGCGTTTGTCCAGGGGGAGCCCGTGAGTGACCTGGATTACGAAACCCTGCTCAATGAGGGCGATCCAGCGTTCGAATGGGCGCTCCCCGACGATGAGTGGGACGCCATATCCCTGAACTATACCTCCGGCACCACGGGTAATCCCAAAGGGGTGGTTTACCATCACCGGGGCGCGTACGAAAACGCCATGGGCAACCAGATCGTCTGGTCCATGGGGGAGCGCCCGGTCTACCTGTGGACGCTGCCCATGTTCCACTGCAATGGCTGGTGCTTCCCGTGGACGGTTACGGCGCTGGGCGGTACCCATGTGTGCCTGCGCCGGGTAGAGGCGGAAACCATCCTTAACCTGATCCGTGACCATCAGGTGACGCACCTGTGCGGGGCGCCTATTATTCTGAACACCCTGTTGAGCGCGTCGGAAGAGGCCCGCCAGAGCATCGATCATCCGGTTCAGGCCATGACCGCCGGGGCTGCGCCGCCGGCCAGTGTGATCGGCGATATCGAGGCCATGGGCATCGAGATCACCCACGTCTATGGCCTGACGGAGGTTTACGGACCCGTCACCGTTTGCGCCTGGAAACCGGAATGGGACAACCTGGCGCTGGAGGAACGGACCGCCCTCAAGGCGCGCCAGGGCGTGCGTTACCAGACGCTTCAGGGGCTGATGGTGGCGGATCCGGACACAATGGAGCCTGTCCCCAGGGATGGTGAGACCGTGGGTGAGATCTGCATGCGCGGCAATACCGTGATGAAAGGTTACCTCAAGAACCCCAAGGCCACCGAGGAAGCCTTCCGGGGCGGCTGGTACCACACCGGGGATCTGGCCGTCTGGCACGAGGATGGCTATATGGAAATCAAGGATCGCATCAAGGACATCATCATTTCCGGGGGCGAGAACATCTCGACCATTGAGGTGGAAGGTGTCCTCTACAAGCATCCGGATGTTCTGGAAGCGGCGGTTGTTGCCCGTCCAGACGAAAAATGGGGCGAGACGCCCTGTGCCTTCGTGACCCTCACGCCCGAAGCCGGCGAGGTCAGCGAGGAGGCCATCATCGAGTTCTGCCGCGAGCACCTGGCCCGTTTCAAGGCCCCCAAGACGGTCTATTTCCAGGATCTGCCCAAAACCTCAACCGGAAAGGTGCAGAAGTTCATGCTGAGGGATCAGGCGAAACAGGCATGAGATCCTGGCCCCGGGGGCACCGCTCCCGGCTGCCATGGCCGGCGGCCAGCCTCAGTTGGGTGGGAAAGCCGTCCATCCATCCGTCCATGATTCCTTAGAGCCGGGCCTGAATGCGCCCTGGAAGACGGCGGATTCTTCGAAGAACTCACTTTGAGGTGGCTTTTTCGCGGTCATCTGGCGCCTCGGGAGGATGGGCTTGAAGCCGGGCCCTTCGATGTTACGGGCCATGGACTGCAGAACGGTCTCCATCCGGAAGGTGTTGTCATGCGATGCCTTGCGGATCCAGGCCTGCTCGTCAAACCCGAAATCATCATCCCGATCGCCGGTTTCGCGGTACTCATCGTTCGAGTCGCCCGTGTCGGCGATGAGGTTGTGGGTGAATGTCAGCTCGTCCTTGCGCACCCGTGTGGCGACCTCATCCCGGGTGTCCAGAGTGCCAAGTTCATAGCCATCAATAATCATGTTGTGAAAGTGGCCGTTGGTGCCTTCGCGAAGCACCATGCCGCGATTCTGCTTATTGCCGCGGCTGGCGCCGGCAAGGGTGACGTTGTAGAAGGTCGGTTCGGACCGGGGGAGGGCCTGGTGGTTGTTGCCATTGTTATCCCCTTCAAAGGCATTATCACCGGCATCCGGATGCTGCTGGATGACCGCGAACTGCACACGACCGCGCCAGCCCCAGTCCCAATCAATGCCGTCATCCCCGGCGCCGGTGATCAGCACCTTTTTCAGGTCCACTGTGCCGCCAAACATCTCGATGCCGTCATCCAGAGGCCGGTGCACCTGTACATTACGGATGATGGTGGTGTTGCCGCAGCCCCCGAGGGTCAGGCCATTCAATTCATTGCCCTTGTACACCTCGTGCCCGGCAAACTCGATACGGGTGTGTGTGATAACGCCGCAATTGCTGCGACCATCATCGCCACCGAATTGCCGGATGCCGGTGCCTTCCTCCAGTCCTTCAATGAGCGCACCAGGCTGGTTAACAGGGGCGTTGCCCAGAAGCACCACGCCGCCCCAGTCGCCGCGCTGGCGTTTGCCGGTGGGATTATGGCTGGTGAATACCACGGGCTCCTTTGCTGTGCCGCGGGCGGCCAGCTTGGCGTTACGACCCACGATCAGGGCCGACCGTGCGGTCCCCTCGATGCGGGCACCGGCCTCAATAGTCAGGGCGGTATCACGGACCTTGATGATATCCTTGAGTATGTAGGTGTTCCCGGATTCCCAGATGGTTTCGGCGGTGATGTCGTCGCTGATTCTGACGGTGTCGTCTCCCAGCATGGTGAATCCCACTGCCACGGTCAGCACCAGCCCCAGAACGGGCACCAGCCACAGGGCCGAGTGCCAACTGCCACCTTGAGGCTCTTCGTCGGCTTGGGGTTCATCAGGGTCTTCCCCCTGCCGGTGAGGTGGTTGAGCGGACGCCATCAACGGCTCGCCCGCATCCATGGCTTGAATCTCGAGCGCCAGTTTACTCATGGACTCGGTCCCATTCCGGACCACCTTGTCCAGCACCTCTTGGCGGTACGCCGGATCGCGAAGCAGATTGTTGAGGTGAGCGAAGCTCAACCCCTGGCACTGGCCATGCTCAATACCGCGCTTGAGGCGCCAGAGCCGCTCAACGATCTGGGAGGATTGCTCGGACATAAAACCGCTCCTGCCTGAATGTCGCAGGCAGTATCCACGGTCCTGATTAAGAAATGATGACATCAGGGTAAAACCAACAGGCCAGCATCCGTGGTGATCAGGATGCGGCATGCTGGCGTACCGTCTGTGAGCAACCAACCAGCAGGGCAGTGGTTATGAAAATAGTGGTGAGGTTGTTCGTTTCCGTTTGCGTGTTGGTGATGAGCCAGGGGTGCAGTATGGTCACTGAACAGCCTTCCTATGAAACCGTTGAACAGGATCCTCCGTTTGAGCTGCGGGATTACGACAGTGTGATCGTTGCCGAGACCCGCGTTGATGCAACGCTCGAGGAGGCAGGGGGCGAGGCCTTTGACCGGCTTTTCGGGTATATCTCCGGCGAGAACCGGGTGGATCAGGATATTGCGATGACGGCACCGGTTACACAGACTGCCGCCTCAGAGGAAATCGCGATGACGGCGCCCGTGGGTCAGCGGGAAGCTGATGGCGGATGGGTTGTTTCTTTCGTGATGCCGGCCTCGTACACGCTTGAAACACTTCCCAAGCCCACGAATCCGGACGTGGCGTTACGGGCTGTGCCCGAGCGCCGTGTCGCGGTTATCGAGTATTCGGGCACCTGGAGCAGGGACCGCTATGAGGAGCACTTGGCCAAGCTGACTGACTGGATGGAGAAGGAATCGCTTGAGGGCAACGGGCGGCCCATCTGGGCGCGCTATAACCCCCCGTTTACCCCCTGGTTCCTGCGTCATAATGAAATCATGATCCCTGTCGAGCGTTGATCATGTGAAAGAGAAGGTCTTTACGCCGCCTGGATCCGATAGCTGACGAGCAAGTAGGCACAATGAAAGGCCTCCTATCTTGCCGCGTTTAAGCTCCACGATGATGATGGAGCCGTTGGCATCCATTGACAGCAGGTCGATGTACTTGTCGAAGTCGGTCCTCACCTACAGGCCAATGAGGAGCCAGTCGGCGCTGAGGATCGAGATATCCTTCATCGCCATGTCTTCCAGCAGAGACTCCTCGGCCAGACCGGATGGCTTCAGTTTGCGGGGCTGGGCGCCAACATTTCCAAATGCCCTGTTCGATTGCCATAGCCGTGGAGCTCTGGAGCTCTAGTGTGTAAGGAAATTGAATAAGACAGCGCTTGACTGCCCCGAAGAGCGGGGATATCCTTCTCGATAACACGACCCCGGCCTCTTGGTTGTCCGCAACCTACGCTGGGGTTTTTTATTGCCTGCTTACCACCATGCCTGCCAATCCTCGGTAACCCCCATCCCAGATAGCGTAAGCTGTTTGGAGGAGTGCTGCTCCGGGAAATTGTCCAGATGGTTCGCCACACGCTGATGCCAATGCGTGTTCGGGCACACGGCCTTGACCAGCATTCGGGTGATAGCCAGTAGAAGAAATGGCTTGAAACGTGTTTCCTCATCCTTGATGAAGGCGTTACACCACTGAAGCACACCGAGTTGAGGCAGCTTCGGTTTGGACGTGATGTTTCGGTTCCACAGACGACTGTGGTGCGCAACCAGATTTCTCAGGTAACTGAGACTGAATATCCAGCTATTGAACACCTTCCAGTCCGGCACGCCGTAACGGTCAGCTATAGCCTGTTGGTCTCGCGGATGCATCATATTCAGCAGTTGGGAAATGGCGCCGAAATCCATCACTTCCACGGCGACCCAGATAGGCAGTTCATCCCCGTGCGTGCGGTGGTAGTGTCGCACGAAGTCCTCTTTGGAGCGGGCCACGAGGCCCCTGTACTTGCTCAGCCAGGCTTCGAACCGGGGAATGGAGTTGGATCGACTGAATGGCTGCGCCGCAAACCGCGGATGGAAATGGGCTTTTGTGTTCTCGAGATGGGCAAACGGACTGCGTCGCCCCAGCAAGTAGGCAAGGTCTACACGCAGGGAAACCTCGATACGCTCCAGAGCATCCGCCACATACAGCCGTAGTTGCTTGTCGAACAGGTACAGGCGCACCGCGTCAACGAATTGCGTTCCGGGTTGAAATTCGTCCAGCGCCTGGGTCGTCAGCGTATTGGTTGTGGGGTCTTGGGTCACCTCAAATTGCCGGAACGGGTACCAGTAAGCATTGAGGCGGTAGTATCCCACGCGCTCCAGGTAATCCAACGCGGCAGGTTCGTCGGTGACCACCATGCCTCGGGACTTGAGCAGTTCCAGTTGCTCCGTAAACGACTTCCATGGTCTGTCATACGGCATCAGTTTAGGGCTCCTTGTACGACCGACTCAGCCAATTGACAGCATGTTTTTCCAGCTTGATTTAGGCGTTTCTGAAGTTCGTGGCAGAGGGTCATTAGTTCATCGACTTTTTCGATGATTCTATCCTGTTCTGGGACTGGAGGAAGAGCAATATTCATAGAAAGCCAAGCAGAGTAATAGATGGTTTGGTGAACGGCTCCTTTGCTGAACCTGCTCATCTCTGGCCTTTCTGCCATTAAAACCAATTTCAACCATTCCGATGATATTGCTTCCGTGGGAACCCAATTAACAAAATCTTGGCTAGTAGCCATTGGTCTTCCCATGATAACGACGTATCCGACCGATGCTGTCCGACTAAAGCAGACAGTGCCTTTTGGTAATAACCTAGCTGCTGAGTTTTTTAGTCCATCTTCATTTGTTGACTGGGCTGTGGCATTAATCACCCCTCCGTTATGCTCTCTGGCATCTGTAATTCCAATCCAAGGTATGTCTCCACCCCACCAATCGGATCGGCTCCTGCTGGGAGTATGACCACTTTCTAAGCTCGCAACCCGGATCAAGGGGACCCATTCCCACCCGTGCGGTGTTGGTAGGTTGGGATCATTTATTGATAAGCCGCAGCTGCCTGGTACCACCTCAGCGCTTCTTCTTTTATAGCGCGAAGGCTTTGGAGGGGCTGCAATTCTTTTTAACGTAAGTGATATCGGCTCATCGCTCTCGTCTTGAGGCGTCAGTAGCCCCATTACCGCGAGTTTCCGGATGGTTTGTCTAAGTTTAGCGATGCTCTTTTCAGTGGTGAAGAAGGTATCGAAGTGGGCGGCAAGGCGGGCCCAGTTGTCGGCCAGCTCGGTGGCGTTTTCGGATTTAGTGAGGGTGTTGAGCAGGGTGTCCACGAGGGTTTCGTGGGCCTCGATCTGGTCGCTGGTCTGCTGCTCCAGCCGGTCGCAGAGGGCCATGAGTTCATCGACTTTCTGGACGATGCGGTGCTGTTCTCGGAGTGGGGCAAGTGGGACTGGTAGTGACTTAACTGCGCTGGAATTCAGTTCTACTTGCTTTGTAGAACCAGAGACCAATGAGTTTTCATGCTCTGGATCTATTCGTTCTTGGACAGTTGGTGACGAGATATAGTTAAGTACATGGGTAGGATTGATTAATAGAGACCTGATCACTGTGACGTGGGAGTCTGCTACCACTGGGAAAGGTAGCTCTTTCGCTATAGCAGCTCGCCCAACAGTCCCTGTTCCAGTAGAGTTCCAAAGGATGTCGTATTTCCTGATGTATCGCTCATTTTGGTAAGCGTTTAGACTGTTGTCGTTGATGAATCGCGCAGGGCTCAGGTCAAAACCTGACCACTGCACGCATTTTTGAGAAACAACGCGTACTTCCCCAGAATCTGCGTATTTCGGGCCCTTTCCCCTCTGAATATACTCACTTACCTCTTCCATTCGCGCCCAGCACCACCCATTGGGTAATGCAAAAGGTATTTCGGTGTTCGCGATTGGAGGTGGATCTTTTGGAGTTTTGATTCTTTTTTCTTTTGCCAGCAGCGCCTTTTCTTCAGCGATACTCGCAAGTAGCCCGCTGGCGGGCTCATCATCGGGGTTTTGCTCAACGAGTTTTCCCCTAATTGCCAACTCGAGAATTAACTCTCTAAGTTTCTGAATCCCCGTCAGCTCAACCTTGCCGTTCTTGCCTCGGCCGTTCGCTGCGTGCGTAGTGGCGCTGGTCCAGAGGCCAAGATGTTCGGTAATCAGCTCCTGAGCGCTCATGCCTTATCCTCCGGAGAGCGGGAATTCAGGGCGTCATCCAGAATGGTCCGGATCTGGTCGCGGATTTCCTGGATTTCCGTCTGTTGCTGCTCGTATTTGGCCAGCAGTTCATCGGGATCGTGGACTTCCTCTTCTTCCTGCCAGGGGTTCTTGATGTCCAGGTTGTAGTCGCGTTCACGGATTTCCTCGATGGAGACCTTCCAGGCCTGCTCCGTCTCCACCCGGCTGGCGAATCCATCGCTCTCGCTGCCCCACCATTCGATTTCCGGTCCGAACTCCTCAAAACGCATGGGTTTGGTTTTGCTGTAGTTTTTGTAGCCTTCTGGATAGGGATGCTCGTAGAACCAGACGGTCTCAGTGGGTTGCCCCTTCGTGAAGAACAGCAGGTTGGTCTTGATGCCGGTGTAAGGGTTAAACACACCGTTGGGCAGGCGCACGATGGTGTGGAGGTTGCACTCGTTGAGCAGCTTCTCTTTGAGTCGGGTTTTCATTCCTTCGCCGAAAAGGAAGCCGTCCGGCAGCACCACGGCAGCCCGGCCACCTTTCTTAAGCAGGTGGATGAACAGGGTCATGAACAGGTCGGCCGTCTCGCGCGTCCTGAAGGCCTGGGGGAAGTTGACTTCAATGCCGTCTTCCTCGGTGCCCCCAAAGGGTGGATTCGCGACGATGACATCCACGCGGTCCCTGGGCCCCCAGTCGGTGAGGGGGCGCGCCAGGGTGTTGTCGTGACGGATGTTGTCGGGCACCTCGATGCCGTGCAGCACCATGTTGGTTGTTGCCAGGAGGTGGGGCAGGGGTTTTTTCTCCACGCCATGTACAGAGCGCTGCAGGACGCGCTCGTCATCCGGTGTTTTCACATAGTGCTGGCGTTTGTGCTCGATGGTGGAGGTGAGGAAGCCACCGGTGCCGCAGGCAGGGTCCATCACCGTCTCATTGAGCTGGGGATCAACGCGGTTCACCATGAACTCCGTGACCGCCCTCGGCGTGTAGAACTCGCCTGCATTGCCCGCGCTCTGCAGGTCCTTGAGGATCTGTTCGTAAATGTCGCCAAGCTCGTGGCGCTGGTCGGATCGGTTGAAGTCGATGCCTTCCTGGAGCTTGTTAATGACCTGTCGGATGAGGTGCCCGGACTTCATGTAGTTGTAGGCGTCCTCGAAGACGTTGCGGATCATGACGCCGCGCAGGTCATCGCCTTCGGACTGGAGGTTCTGAAGGGTCGGAAACAGCTCGCTGTCGATGAACTGCTTGAGCTCCTCGCCGGTCATGCCTTCCGGATCGGCCGCCCAGTTGCGCCAGCGCATGCGCTCCGGCAGGGGCGAGCGGTAGTCGTCATACAGGAATTCCCACTCGGCCTCCCGGTCGTCGTAGATCTTCAGGAACAGCATCCACACAAGCTGGCCGATGCGCTGGGCATCGCCGTCCACGCCAACGTCCTGGCGCATGGTGTCCTGAATACTCTTGATGGTCGTGCTGATGGCCATGATGGGTGTGGTGTCCGTTGTCGTTGGTCACGTGCATTCATCCAGCATGCGTGAGCATACTGGTGTATTGGCGTATCAGAGGGTTATGACGGCTGCTGGTAGAGAGCGTCCTCGAGTTCGCGTACAGCCTCTTTGTAGCCCTGCTTGCCGCCGAAGGCGTTCGCTAGTTCCATGGCTGAGCCCAGTTCGGTGAACGGCGCCAGGGTGAGCACCTTGGGGTCTTCAATGGGCTCGATGCCGACGTCCTTGTATTTCTCCAGCAGGCGCTCCAGAACCTCCTGAGCCTGGCCGCCGTAGCGCGTGAAGACGTTGCGCTTGCGCACCTGCTCAGCCCGCTCACGGCGCGTGAGGGCGGGCTGGTCATAGACGATATGGCAGATGACGTCGAAGGGGTCCGGATCGTCCCCGAGCTTCTTGCCCACATCCTTCATGAGGTCGTCCCAGAACACACCCACTTCCGCGAGCTCTTCGATAACACTCTGCTTGCGGTCAGCGTCATTCCAGCGTCGAACGAATTCGTCCATGGAGACGAACTGCTCTTTCACCTTCTTGCGTGTGTAATCGCGCAGGCTTTCGGTGATGAGTTTACCGTCGGGGCCCAGGTACTGCACACGTTCAGCGGCAACGGTCACTTCGACATCGTCCACAATGTAGCGAGTCCGCTCAGGAGGCGGTTCAGGCTCGCCGCCTCCCGGCCCGTCAGGGCGCCAAGGCTGTTCTGGGTCGGGGCCGTATTCGCCTGGGTCCTCACCCTGCTCCGGTGTGGGCGTAGTTTCCGGGTCGTGTGGGTCGTACTCAGTTCCGGGTACGGGGCTCTCACCTGGCCCGGCAGGTTCATACACCTGAACTGGGTCACCGTCGAAGTCCGGATCAGCGAACAATTCCGTTGCTTTCTTGAAGTCGAGGATGGTGAACCAGTGCTTGTTGTAGTCCTCGTCGATGCGCGTGCCACGGCCGATGATCTGCTTGAATTCGGTCATGGACTGGATGCGTTGATCCAGCACGATGAGCTTGCAGGTTTTGGCGTCCACGCCGGTGGTCATGAGTTTGCTGGTGGTGGCGATGACCGGGTAGGGCTCTTCCGGGTTCGTGAAGTTGTCCAGCTCGGCCTTGCCCTCCATGTTATCGCCAGTGATGCGCATGACGTAGCGATGGTTTTCGGCCGCACGTTTGGGGTTGGCATTGACCAGAGCCTGGCGCATGCGTTCGGCGTGGTCGATGTCCTCGCAGAAAACGATGGTCTTCTGGTACGGATCGGTCTGTTCCAGGAATTCAGTGACCTTCTTCGCCACGAGCTCTGTACGCTTTTCCAGGATGAGGTCTTTGTCGAAGTCCTTCTGGTTGTAGATGCGATCCTCGATGAGGTTGCCGTGCTTGTCGGTCTGGCCCTTGTCCGGCCGCCATCCCTGAAGGTCACGGTCGAGGTCGATGCGCACTACCTTGTAAGGCGCCAGGAAGCCGTCCTCGATGCCCTGTTTCAGGGAGTAGGTGTAGAGCGGGTCCCCGAAGTAATTGATGTTGGAGACATCCTTCGTTTCTTTGGGCGTCGCCGTGAGCCCAATGTGCGTGGCGGACGAGAAATACTCGAGGATGGCCCGCCATGAGGAATCCTCAGAGGCGCTACTGCGGTGGCACTCGTCAATGACGACAAGGTCGAAGAAATCCGGGGAGAACTCCTTGTAGATGTTCTTGTCTTCTTCAGCGCCGGTCACCGCCTGGTAGAGCGACAGGTAGATCTCAAAGGACTTGTCGATGGTGCGGTTGCCGACCTTGGTCATAGCCTGCCCAAAGGGCTTGAACGCGCCGTTCTTCGCTTGATCCACCAGCACGTTGCGATCCGCCAGGAACAGGATTCGTTTCTTCTGCCCGGCTTTCCAGAGTCGCCAGATGATTTGGAAGGCGGTGTAGGTCTTGCCGGTGCCGGTCGCCATGACCAGCAGGATTCGGTTCTGGCCGCGCGCGATGGCCTCCACCGTGCGATTGATGGCAACCATCTGGTAGTAGCGGGGTGTCATGCCCCACCCATCGTCGTAGTAGGGCTGTTCAGCGATGGTTTTGGCTGTGGACTCCAGGCCCTTCCACTGACAGTAACGCTGCCAGAGCCATTCCGGTGAGGGGAATTCATCCAGCTCTATGGTGGACTCGGTTTTGTCGCCCAAGCCGGTATTGTCGCGGAACAGAAATCCGTCACCGTTGCTGCTGAATGCGAACGGGACATCGAGCGCTTCAGCATAGGCCAGTGCCTGCTGCATGCCATCTCCGAGGCTGTGCTTGTTGTCCTTAGCCTCAATGACTGCGATGGGTTGGTTCTTCTGGTAGTTGAGCACGTAGTCTGCTCGGCGGGGTCTAGCCCTCGAGTGCATGCGACCGCGCACAATCACTCGGCCGTCTGTCAGTGGAAACTCCTCGCGCACCTGGCTCTTGATGTTCCAGCCGGCCTGCTCGATGGCGGGCGTGATGAACTTGGTGCAGATGTCGCGTTCGCTGAGCGTTTTCTTGTCCATTGAGGCCGCACCGGTGTTTACCGTTTCCTTTAAAACTCGATTGGGAACATAAACCTCAATCGATACATGTTGAGCAGGGTAGTCCATACGGAAAATGGACGGAAGTTGTCGAGAGTCTTAACGAGGCATACATTAGACTGGACAGACCTGGCCCAGCCCTATCTACTAAATGGGTTTTGGAACTTCTTGGAGTTTGAGGTAAGGGCGAGTGGTGGGCCTGGCTGGACTCGAACCAGCGACCAAAGAATTATGAGTTCTCTGCTCTGACCAACTGAGCTACAGGCCCGGTAAGGAGGGAGGCGGGCGCCATTCTAGCCGGGGAAGCCGGCGCCCGCCAGTCCCGCGATCAGCCTTCGTCGATGAAGCTGCGCAGGTGATCGGAACGGGAGGGGTGGCGCAGCTTGCGCAGTGCCTTGGCCTCGATCTGGCGGATGCGCTCGCGGGTAACATCGAACTGCTTGCCGACTTCCTCAAGGGTATGGTCGGTGTTCATTTCAATGCCGAAGCGCATGCGCAGGACCTTGGCTTCGCGCGCGGTCAGGCCGGAGAGCACGCCCTTGGTGGCTTCCGTGAGGCCTTCGGCCGTTGCGGATTCCACAGGGGACAGCGCCAGGATGTCCTCGATGAAGTCACCCAGGTGCGAGTCCTCGTCGTCGCCGATGGGCGTCTCCATGGAGATCGGCTCCTTGGCGATCTTCAGGACCTTGCGGATCTTGTCCTCCGGCATGTCCATGCGCTCACCCAGCTCTTCCGGGGTGGGCTCGCGGCCCATTTCCTGCAGCATCTGGCGGGAAACCCGGTTGAGCTTGTTGATGGTCTCGATCATGTGAACCGGGATCCGGATGGTCCGGGCCTGGTCCGCGATGGAGCGGGTGATGGCCTGGCGGATCCACCAGGTGGCGTAGGTCGAGAACTTGTAGCCGCGGCGGTATTCGAACTTGTCCACGGCCTTCATCAGGCCGATGTTGCCTTCCTGGATCAGGTCCAGGAACTGCAGGCCACGGTTGGTGTATTTCTTCGCGATCGAGATCACCAGGCGCAGGTTGGCCTCGACCATCTCTTTCTTGGCGCGGCGGGCCTTGGCCTCGCCAATGGAGACGCGGCGGTTGATTTCCTTGATGTCGGTAACATCCAGACCCACGCCTTCTTCAACATTGGCGATTTTTTTCTGCAGCCGGATGATGTCGTTGGCCCGTTCACCAATGGCGTTGGCGTACTTGCGATCGGTGTTCGCCAGTTCCTCGGCCCAGTTGAGGTTGGTTTCGTTGCCGGGGAACTGCTTGATGAATTCCTTGCGGGGCATGCCGCACTCTTTCACGCAGATGGCCATGACACTGCGTTCGTGCTGGCGCACGGTGTCATTGGTGGAACGCACCACATTGACCATCTCGTCAAAATGCCGGTTGTTGAGCTTGAACGGGGCAAACACCCGACCGAGCTCGTCCAGCGCTTCCTGTGCCTTGTCGCTGGAACGACCGTACTCGTTGACCATTTCCATGGCCGTGTTGAGTCGGTCCCGCAGCATCTCAAAGCGCTGGCGGGTCTCTTCGGGATCCGGGCCGCCGTCGCTTTCGGTGGCCTCCTCGGCGTCTTCCTCGTCCGCGTCTTCAGCTTCCTCTTCGGCTGCCTCCGCGGCTTCGGGAGCGGCTTCTTCATTGGCCGCATTGGCGGCGGGGAACTCCATTTCCTCGCCTTCCGGGTCGAGGAAGCCGGTGACCAGGTCACTGACGCGGCCTTCGTTTTCAACAATGTTGTCGTAATTGTTGAGAACGGCCGCGACGGTCCCCGGGAAGTGCGCCACGGACGCCATTACGTCCCGGATGCCTTCCTCGATGCGCTTGGCGATGACGATCTCGCCTTCACGGGTGAGCAGTTCAACAGAACCCATCTCGCGCATGTACATGCGAACCGGGTCGGTGGTGCGCCCGGCGTCGCTCTCCACAGCGGCCAGTGCCGCTGCGGCTTCAGCGGCGGCGGCGTCGTCCGCGGAGGAGTCACCATCGGTGATCAGAAGGTCGTCGGCATCCGGGGCTTCTTCGGTAACCTGGATGCCCATGTCCTTGATCATCTGGATGATGTCTTCCACCTGATCCGGATCGGCGATATCCTCCGGTAGGTGGTCATTGACTTCGGCGTAGGTCAGGTATCCCTGCTCCTTGCCTCGAGCAATGAGATCCTTGAGTCGCGATTTCTGGGAATTGGCTGACATAGTCACCCTTTGGGCTCGGTGTTGTCTGGGGCAAGATGAATCGAGCATTATAGCCACGATCCATCCGTTATTCCAGTCGGTGGATTCCGCTACCGGTGATTGCGTCTTAGTGCGTCGGTTACCAGCTGCCCGCTTAATCTGGGGACAACACCCGTGGATTTCAATGGAGGGTGTTCAATGGCTGTCCCGTAAGCGGTTTTCGCGCAGGCGCTGCAGTTCCTGGCGCTCTGCTTCGGTCAGCTCGCTGGGCTTGCGCCCGGCGAGTATCTCGTTTGCCGGGCGGGTCTCGTGGCGTGAGCGTGTGCGCTCAAGCATCTGCCGGGCGTCCGACAACAGCGGTTCGTGTTCCGGGAAATGCTCGATGCGGTTGAACAGCCCGGCAAAGCGCTCCCGGGCGGAAGCGGAGAAGGCCATTTCCACCAGCAGGCTGGTGCGATGCTCGATGCCATTGTCCAGGATCCATGCCGCGAACGCGGAGGCCGATGGGTAGTGGTTGTTTGCCCCGGGGACTGACTGGACTTCGGAAGCCAGCTGCGGCTCGTAATACAGCGCCAGGGCCAGCAGGGTGTCCCGGTCCAGGGCCATGGCGGGTTGGCCACTGGGCTGGGGGTTGGTGTGATGGGGCTGGTTATTGCCGCGCCTGTCGCCTCTGCCGGCGGCTGGGCGGCGGGTCAGGCGCTGGAGCTCTTCCCAGAGCGCATCCCGGATGGCTGAGCGCGGCATGCGCTTGAGCAGGGGTTCCGCCCGGCTCCGGAGCTCGCCCCGGTGCTCTGCGAGGCTGAGGTCCAGACCCTCGCTCTGGCGTTCGAACAGCATGCGCGACAGCGGTGTCGCCGCCTCCACGCGGCGGCTGAAGGCGTCGTTGCCCTCGGTGCGTACCAGCGAGTCCGGGTCCTCGCCTTCCGGCAGCATCAGGAACTGGATGTGCATGCCGTCTTCAAGCATTCCCAGGAGGTTTTCCATGGCCCTGTCCGCGGCGCGATAGCCGGCGGTGTCGCCATCGAAACAGAAGATAAGGTGATGGGAGGCGCGCAGCAGGGTCTGGAGGCTTTCTTCGTTGGTCGCGGTTCCCGAGGCTGCAACCGCGTTACTGATTCCCATCTGGGCCAGGGCAATCACATCCATGTAGCCTTCAACCACCAGCAAGGATTCCAGTCTGCGGTTGGCCTGGCGTGCTTCATAGAGGCCGTAGATCTCACGGCTTTTGTGATAGACCTCGGACTCCGGGGAATTGATGTATTTTGCCTTATCGTCACCCAGGGTGCGGCCGCCAAAAGCGACGGTGCGCCCCCTTGGGTTGCGGATCGGGAACATCAGGCGGTTGCGGAACAGGTCGCGCACCTGGCCGTTGCGCTCGTTGAGCGCCTTCACCGTAAGCAGGGCCTGGCGGGTTTCGCCATCGACCCGGTTGGCGAGCGCATCCCCTTCTGGTGGTGCAAATCCCAGTGCAAAGCGCTCGATCATGGCCTGGTCCACGCCCCGGTTGGCCAGGTACTCCTGCGCCAGCCGACTCCAGGGGTGGTCCCGGAGAGCCTTCTGATAGAACTGGGTCGCTTCCTCAAGCGCGCCGGTCAGGCTCTGGCTGCGTTTCATGGTCTCGCGGGTGGCCGGGTCGTAGGGGACTTCCAGACCCAGGTGGGAGGCGAGTGCTTCCACGGCCTCTGTGAAGCTCTGGTTCTCGTATTCCTGAAGGAACGCAATGGCATCGCCATGGGCGCCACAGCCGAAGCAGTGGTAGAAGCCCTTGTCAGGGCGGACGTTGAAAGAGGGGGTGCGCTCGTCGTGGAACGGGCAGCAGGCTTTGTAGTTGCCGCCGGCTTTCTTCAGGTGGACGCGCTGGCCGATGATTTCAGCCAGATCGACCCGGTCGCGCAGGGTCTCAATAAAGGTCTGGGGGATCATGCCGGCCATGGTTCCGGGCCCCAAAAAGCAGGAACGCCCGCGCGAGGCGGGCGTCCGGGTGATCAGTAATAGCGCTCGAAGCGCTTCTGTTCACGCTGCAGCTTCTTGAGATGACGCTTAACCGCTGCGGCTCGCTTGCGCTTGCGCACCTCGGTGGGCTTCTCATAGTGCTCACGACGACGCACTTCGGAAAGAACCCCCGCTTTTTCACAGGAGCGCTTGAAGCGACGCAGAGCCGCGTCAAACGGTTCGTTATCTCTCACTTTCACAGCGGGCATGCGAAATCACCTACCTTAAAATCCGTTGTCAGATTGATGCGTTAAAGGGTCTGCCTGTGCAGGACCAGCAAGTCTACGCACTCGGTTGCGTACTGTAAAGGGGATTCGGAGAAGGGGGAAGGCGGGTTGTCGGCGCCTGGCTCTGGTACACTGTGCCGGTTATTCAGGAAGCGGTGATCATGCGCGTACTCGGTATCGAAACCTCTTGTGACGAAACCGGCGTTGCCCTCTACGACAGCAGCGACGGTTTGCAGGCCCACGCCCTGCACAGCCAGGTGGCTGAACATGCGGCCTATGGCGGCGTCGTGCCGGAACTGGCCTCCCGGGACCACATCCGCCGGCTTCTGCCGCTGTGCGAACATGTTCTGGATGAAGCGGGCTGCGCCCGCGAGCGCATTGATGCCATTGCCTATACGGCCGGGCCGGGCCTCATCGGGGCACTGCTGGTGGGCAGTACCTTCGCGCACGGCCTGGCGCGTGGGCTGGGGGTGCCAGTGCTTGGTGTTCATCACATGGAAGGGCACCTGCTTGCTCCCATGCTGGAAGAGCGCGCGCCGGCATTCCCTTTCATAGCCCTGTTGGTCTCCGGGGGGCATACCCAGCTTGTGAAGGTAGAAGCGCTCGGGCGCTACGAGCTGCTGGGCGAGTCCGTTGACGATGCGGCTGGCGAGGCGTTTGACAAGGCGGCACGCATGCTGGATCTGGGATACCCCGGTGGCCCGGCGGTGGCCAAAATGGCCCTTTCAGGCACGCCGGGGCGCTTCCGCTTCCCTCGCCCAATGACCACCAAGCCGGGGCTGGATTTCAGTTTCAGCGGGCTCAAGACGTACACCCGTAATACCCTGCGGGATGAGGCGGGCCCGGAGGGCCCGGATGAGACCCTGCGCGCGGACGTGGCACTGGCTTTTGAGCAGGCCGTGGTGGACACGCTGGCCATCAAATGCCGTCGCGCCATGGAAGACACGGGGGTCCGGCGTCTGGTCGTGGCCGGTGGTGTAGGGGCCAACCGGGCACTACGTGAGCGGCTGGCAGCGCTGGAAAACAGTCATGGCGCGGAGCTGTTCTTTCCCCGGCTGGATTTCTGCACGGATAATGGTGCCATGATTGCCTACGCCGGCCATCAGCGATTGGCTGCCGGGCAGTGTGATGGCAGCGAGATGCTGGCGGTACCCCGCTGGCCGCTTACCGAGTTGCCGGGGCTGGAGGCGGTTTGCCTTGAGGGCTTGCGTCACCAGAGGTGACGTTCCTTTCCTTGTGCAAGGCGGATCAGGTTATCCCGGTGGCGAACCAGCAGGACCAGCGTAATCATCAGGAACAGCGCGGCGTGCTCGGGATTGAGCCAGAGCGCAAGCGGCGGGCCACTGCCGGCGGCAATGATCGAGGCCAGCGAGGCAATGCGCCAACGGCGGAACACCAGGAGCCAGATGAGGGCCATGGCCAGGATGGTGCCGGCGGCCAGCGCCAGGCCGGTTCCCAGGGTAGTGGCAACGCCCTTGCCACCCCGGAAGCGGGACAATGCCGGCAGCATGTGGCCGCCTATGGCCGCCAGCGCTACCGCAGCCTGTGTTGCGGGAGTGGCCTCAAGGTAGACTGCCAGGGTAACGGGAGCCCAGCCCTTCAGGGCATCACCCAGCAGGGTAAGCATGGCAGGCCCGGGACCGGCAATGCGATACACATTGGTGGCACCGGGATTGCGGGAGCCATAGAGATGGGGTGGTGGGGCATTGAGCAGCTGACACACCAGGGGCGCGAACAGGATCGAGCCGCTCAGGTAACCCAATGCGCAGAGCAGTAGTGCGAACAGTAGTTCCATCGAACGCCCTGAATCGGAATCAAGGCTTCAGGATAATCGATCAGTACGGGAGTTGGAATGGATAGCGTTTTCATTGAGCAGTTGGCGGTTGAGGCGGTGATCGGGGTCCTGGACTGGGAACGGGAGGTGGCTCAGCGCCTGCTTGTGGATCTTGACCTCCGCTGGGATAATCGCGCGCCAGCTTCCAGGGAGGACCTTGCGTTGGCCCTGGATTACGCGGCGGTCTCGGAAGCGGTGACGCGATGCCTCAAAGAGGGTCGCTTCCGTCTGCTTGAGACTGCGGCGGAACGGCTGGCTGCAATGATTGCCAGTGAATTCGGGGTGAGCTACCGGCGTATTGTGTTGCGCAAGCCCGGTGCTGTTGCCAGTGCCCAGTCCGTGGGCGTGGTGGTGGAACGGGGAGAAGACGAATGAATCGAGTCTACATCAGCATTGGCTCCAACGAAAATACCGAGGCGAACGTCCGCGCTGCACTGGATGCCCTGTCAGCCCGCTTTGGTGCTCTGGTGATTTCGTCGGTGTACGAGAGTGAGGCCGTTGGGTTTGACGGTGAAAACTTCCTGAACCTGGTGGCCGGGCTGGAGACCGATGAACCCGTTGGTGAGCTGGCGGAATGGCTCAAGCAGGTCGAGGATGACAACGGGCGTGAACGTAACCGGCCACGCTTCAGTTCCCGGACGCTGGACCTGGACGTGCTTGTCTACGGGGATCGCGTCGGCATCATCGATGGCGTGGAGCTGCCCCGTTCCGAAATCCTGCGTAACGCCTTCGTGCTCCGGCCCTTGGCAGAGATCGCCCCTGATGAACGCCACCCGGTTAACGGGCAACGTTACGCCGACCTGTGGCAGGCGTACGAACGTGATCAGCGCCTGTGGGCCATTGAATTCGACTGGCAGGGTCAGCGGATCTCACCGCGAACCTGAAGCATCGCCCTGTGCCGTCCGGAAGCGGGCGATCTGGCCGGCCGTGGCGCTGTCGAGTGTCAGGTCGCCCTCTGGCTCGCCCTTGAGCTGCGGCTGGATCTGCACGCCAATCTGCTTGCCCAGCTCAACACCCCACTGATCAAACGGATTGATGTGCCAGATCGCCGCCTGAACAAAGGTGCGGTGCTCGTAAAGGGCGATCAGGGCGCCCAGTGTCCGGGGGCTCAGCCGCTCCATAGTCAGGAGGTTACTCGGCCGGTTACCGGGGATGGCCTGGTGTGGTGCCAGGCGCCGGGCTTCCGCTTGCTCTGTACCGCGGGCGATCATCGCCTGCTGCGCTTCCTGCTCCGTCTGCCCGAGCATCAGGGCCCGGGCCTGTGCCAGGCAGTTGGCCGCGAGCATGGTGTGATGGCCGTCGACCGGGTTGTCGCTGGTCAGTGGCAGAATGAAATCCACTGGCACCAGGCGCGTCCCCTGGTGCAGCAACTGGTGATAGGCGTGCTGGCCGTTGACCCCGGGGCCGCCCCAGATCACGGGCCCTGTGTGATGGCTGACAGGCGTGCCATCCTGGCATACGCGCTTGCCGTTGCTCTCCATTTCCAGTTGTTGCAGGTGCTCCGGCAGGTGACGCAGGAGGTGGCTGTAGGGGATGACAGCCTGGGATTCGGCGCCAAAGCCGTGCAGATACCACAGTCCCAGAAGTCCCATGATCATGGGCATGTTCTGTTCCGGGGGGGTCTCCCGGAAATGCTGGTCCATGGCGTGGGCGCCGGCCAGCAGTTCACGGAAGCGGGGCATGCCCACTGCCAGGGCAACCGGCAGGCCAATGGCCGACCACAGGGAATAGCGCCCGCCGACCCAGTCCCACAGGGGAAAAATACTGTTCCCGGCAATGCCGAAATCGCGGGCACGCTCGGCGTGGGCGGTAATTGCCGCGAAGTGGTTCTGTACGGTGGCCTCACTGCCGCCGCCGTCCAGGAACCACTGGCGTGCCACCCGGGCATTGGCGAGGGTTTCCTGGGTGGTGAAAGACTTTGATTGGACCAGGAACAGGGTGGTTGCCGGGTTCAGGCCTTTGAGGGTTTCCAGGATCTCATGGCCATCCACATTGGCCACGTAGTGGCAGCGCAGCTGGTCTGACTGGAAGGGAGCCAGCGCTTCAGTGGCGGTCAGTGGTCCCAGGTAGGAGCCCCCGATACCAATACTGACCACGTCGGTAATGGCTTTACCCGTCATGCCTTGCCAGTCACCGTTGCGCACGGCGTTGGTAAAGGCTTCCATGCGCGCCAGAGTGGTGCTGACCGCTGGCATAATGTCTTCGCCCTGCACGCATGCCGGGGTATCGTCCGGTTGGCGCAGGGCCGTGTGCAGGGCGGGCCGGTCTTCCGTGGTGTTCAGTCGTTCCCCGCTGAACAGGGCAGCGACCTGTTCCGGGAGCCGCCGTGCCCGGGCCAGCTGGGTGAGCAGGGTCAGGGTCTGGTCCGTAACCCGGTTGCGTGAGTAATCCAGAGCGAGTCCGGCAGCTTCGATCGTCAGCCTTGGGTAGCGTTGGGGGTCGCGCTCAAAAAGTTCCCGCAGGGGCAGGGCATCCAGCTGCGGGCGGTGGTTCATCAGTGCGGACCATTCCGGGGTCTCGGTGAGGGGAGGCAGGGGTTGGGTCGTCACTGGCTCATCTCCCTGAGCGGGTCAGTTGTTGTCCAGCGTCAGGCTGATATTGTCGATCAGCCGGGCCTGTCCGAGCCAAGCGGCGGCAAGAATGGTGATCCGGGTATCCTGCCGGTCCGCCGGTTCCAGGGTATCGCTGTTGACGATATTGAAGTAGTCCGGATGAAACCCTTCGCTGTCGAGGGCGCGAACGGCCTCGTCTGACAGGGTGCTGTAGTCGCGTCTTCCCTCAGCAATGGCGTCCCGTGCCCAGCACAGCATCTGGTAGAGGCGCACGGCCCGTTCGCGATCGGGCTCGCTCAGATAGTTATTGCGCGAACTCATGGCCAGCCCATCGGATTCGCGGTAGGTGGGAACACCCTGAATATCGATGGGCAGGTAGAGGTCCCTGGTGAGCTTACGGATGACCGCCAGCTGCTGGAAATCCTTCTCGCCGAAAACCGCCAGATCCGGCTGCACGATGTTGAACAGCACCGTTACCACGGTGGCAACGCCGGTGAAGTGTCCCGGCCGGCTGGCGCCACAGTGGAGCTCCGTGATCGCCGGAACCGTGATGTGGGTGTGGTATTCCATGCCGTTGGGGTAGATTTCGCGCACGCTGGGCGCGAACACCAGGTCATTGCCCAGCGGCTCAAGCTTTTGCTGATCGTCGGCCAGGGTGCGCGGGTAGCTGTCCAGGTCTTCGTTGGGGCCGAACTGAAGCGGGTTCACGAAGATGCTGGTCACCACAATGTCGGCCTGGCGCCGTGCTTCCTCCACCAGTGCCAGGTGCCCCGGGTGGAGGTGGCCCATGGTGGGGACCAGTGCAATGCGCGCGCCGGCATCCCGGTGCACATTGAGCTCGGTTCTGAGATCGGCGATGGTATGGGCGGTCTTCATCCGCTGAAACTGTGCTTGCTTTCGGGGAATTCGCCGTTCCTGACGGCCTGGTCAAATGCACGGATGGCGCCTTCCACGGATCCGCCCTCCGGCAGGAAGTCCTTCACGAAGCGGGGTTTGTGGCCGCGGCTGATACCGAGGACATCCTGAAGGACCAGGACCTGGCCGTCGGTGTCCGGCCCGGCGCCGATGCCAATCACCGGCACGCCCACCTCACGCGTGATACGGGCGCCCAGCGAAGCGGTGACGCATTCAAGCAGTATCATGTCCGCTCCCGCTTCAACCAGACGCCGGGCATGGACCGTCATGCGTTCAGCCGCCTCCGTGCCCTTGCCCTGGACCCGATAGCCCCCAAGTTTGTTAATGAACTGGGGAGTCAGGCCCAAGTGGGCACAGACCGGGATGCCTCGCTCGCTCAGCTGGTGGACGCTTTCGGCCATCCAGTCCGAGCCTTCAAGCTTGACCATCTGGGCCCCTGCCTGCATCAGCCTAGCGGCATTATGCAGACACTGCTCGTTGGTGGCGTAACTCATAAAGGGCAGGTCGGTCATGATCAGGGACTCGGGCTGGGCCCGGGCGACGCATTCCGTGTGATAAACCATGTCCGCCATGCTGACGGGCACGGTGCTGTCGCGGCCCTGAAGCACCATGCCCAGGGAATCGCCCACCAGTTGCACGTCGATCCCACAGTCGCTGAGCAGCCCCGCGAAGGTAGCGTCATAGGCCGTCAGGCAGCTGAATTTCTGCCCTTTATCGCGATAGTCCCGTAGCGACTGAATGGTGGTGCTCATGAGCGGCTCCCGGTTCCAAGGTGGATTCCGTCAAGGGTAAAGCCGGCCCTGTGTTCAGGCAAGTGTGACCGGCGTCAGGCTGTTGTCCGGGCACTCCCGGAGCAGCTGGTCAATGCGCCGGCCATCGGGCAGGGCCAGATCCGGAGCAAGATCCAGGAGTGGGCGCAGCACGAAGTCCCGATTGGGGATTTCCGGATGGGGCACGGTGAGTTCCGGTTGCGCCATGGTTTGCTGGCCGTAGAGCAGCAGGTCGAGGTCCAGGACCCGGGGGCCCCAGACCTGGGCCCGAACACGCCCCTGGGCATCCTCGATGCGCAGCAGCTGGTGCAGCAGTGTGGTGGCGTCCAGATCCGTGTCCAGCTTCGCCACCATGTTGAGGAAATCCGGCTGGTCCGAGGGGCCGACCGGGGTGCTGCGATAGATGGGGGAGGCGTCCGCCAGCGTGGTTTCTGGAACCTGGTGCAGTGCCTCCAGCGCCAGATGCAGCTGTTGCAGCGGGCTGTCCAGGTTGCTGCCGAGCCCGACCCAGGCGGTAACGCTCATGAGTCGCTCCTTGCGGGCTTACGGCGTTTGCGGCGGCCGCTGCGCTTCTTGCCGCCGCCGCCCAGAGCGCTGATCATTTCGCGACGGCGCTCGGCATCGGCATCCTGGTACTCCGTCCACCAGGCGCCCAGGCCCTGGGTATCTTCCCCGGCTTCCTCACGCACCAGCAGGAAGTCATAGGCGGCACGGAACCTTGGGTGCTCCAGCAACCGGTCCGCGCGCTTGCCGCTGCGTTTGCCCAGCCTCAGCTGCAGCTCCCAGATCTCGCGCATGGGGGTACTGAAGCGCCGCGGAATGGCGGTGGCCTGGGTCTGGTTCTGGATGGTTTCGCCCGCCGCTTGCTGCAGGGCCTGGTAGGCAGGCTGCTCGGTTTCTTCCTCTTCCTGGCGCCACGCCTGTTGCAGCGCGGGCCAGAGCAGCGCGGCATAAAGGAAATAGGGCGTGATGGGCTTGTTCTGGCTGACCCGCCGATCCGTGCTGGCCAGCGCGATCCGGATGACCTCATCCGGTTCCCCTTCGGCGATGGCCTTGGCGGATTCCGGGAAAAGCGGGGCGAACAGGTCAAAGCGCTTCAGCATTTCATAGGTGGTCTCGCCCTGACCCGCAGTGAAAAGCTTGAGTACTTCCTCGAACAGCCGTGCCGGTGGAATGTCCTCCAGAAGGTGGCTCATTTCCCGGATTGGCTGGGCGGTATCGTCGGCGATGGTGAAATCCAGCTTGGCGGCAAAGCGCACGGCGCGAAGCATGCGTACCGGGTCTTCCTGGTAACGGGTTACCGGGTTACCAATCAGTCGGAGCTGTCGGTTGTGCAGATCCTTCACACCACCGGCATAATCGTGAACGGTGAAGTCCTGGATGTCGTAATAGAGCGCATTGACCGTGAAGTCCCGCCGGACGGCGTCCTCCTCGCGGGTGCCGTAGACGTTGTCGCGCAGCAGCCGCCCCTGTTCATTGACGTCGATGTGGGGGTCGTTTTCCGTGTCTTCCGGCGGACCGCGAAAGGTGGTGACCTCGATGACTTCGCGTCCGAACAGTACGTGGACCAGTTTGAAGCGCCGCCCGATGAGGCGTGAATTGCGGAACAGCTCGTGCACCTGTTCGGGGGTGGCGCTGGTGGCGATGTCAAAGTCCTTGGGGTGACCGCCAAGCAGCAGGTCACGCACGCCACCGCCAACCAGGTAGGCTTCGTGCCCGGAGCGGTTGAGCCGGTGCAGCACCTTTTTGGCGGATTCGCTGATGTTCTGGCGCGAAATGTTGTGTTCATCGCGCGGAATGATGCGGGGTTCATGGGGGGCGGTCCCGTTCTGCCCGCCGAGCTGGCCGAACCAGTTCTTTACCCGTTCCAGAAAACGTCTCGCCATGGAGTCTCTTGCTGATGCTGTTTAACCCGAAAGCGCGAGTGTAACGATTCATGCGGGCTGGCGCGAGTCCGGAGGGCGGAATCAAAACGGGGCCGCCCGCAGGCAGCCCCGAAACCAGTATTCAATCGGAGGGTCTTCTTGTTGTTATCAGGCGTTCGTTATTGTTCTTGTTGTCGCCGCTCGACCGTTTTGCGACGAACGGAACGTTTTTGCAACAGAGAGCGGAATGGCCGCTAAAAAGCTCGGCTGCCAAAACACTCAGTTCGAAGGGCGTTATTATTGTTCTTGAGCCCTTGGGGCAGCTTGTTCTTGTTGTTGGGCCGCTGCCTTTTAAAAGTGCGCGTTCTTGTTTTTGTTGCGCGCTTGTTTTTATTTGTCGCGGAGGGAAGCAGGTGGCGTGCCAGAAATATTATGACTTTTTAAGACAAGAGGTTACGAAAGCGCAAGCTGTGGCGAGGCGCTGTAATAGCGCACGAGCTGTTACTTGTGCTTTGTGGTCGAGCAGGCGGCGTTTCGGACGGTAACAGTGGGTAACAGGTGTGGGGGCTGTCAGTGGCTGGCACTGGAACCGTGGGCTCCGGACTTTTTCCGGGGGATGCCAAGCCGCTGGCGCCGCTCCCACAGGGACTTGCGGCTGATTCCCAGTTTCTGGGCCAACTCTGTCTCGCTCATCCGGTCCTGGTTTTCCAATACGAAGTGCTGGAAGTAGTCTTCAAGGGACAGGTCAGAGGGAGCTTCTTCCTCCCGGCGGTGGGGCTCGGCAGGCTGGTCGGCACCCACCAGGCCGGTGGAGATGGCTGGTTCTTCATCCTCCGCATCGAGGTCCAGAAGCTCCGGGGTGATGACATCACCGTCTGCCAGGATTACGGCACGTTCAATGGCGTTTTCCATCTCCCGCACGTTGCCTGGCCAGCGGTAGCGCTGGATCAGCTGCATGGCCTCCGGGGAGAAGGTGTAGCTGCGATGCGTCATGCGTTCGCTGATCTGGTCCAGAAAGCGTTTGGCCAACCCCAGGATGTCCTCTTCCCGGTCCCGAAGCGGCGGCAGCCGGATCTGCATGACGTTGAGGCGGTAAAACAGGTCCTCCCGGAATTCACCGGTGCGGGTCATGGCCTTGAGGTTTCGATGGGTGGCGGCAACCAGCCGCACGTCCACGCTGCGGCTCTGAGTGGAACCCACGCGCCGGATTTCACCTTCCTGCAGTACCCGCAACAGGCGGGCTTGGGCCTCCGCGGGCAGCTCCCCGATTTCATCAAGGAAAAGGGTGCCGCCGTCCGCCGCTTCAATCAGGCCGGTGCGGGCTGAGACGGCGCCGGTAAAGGCGCCTTTTTCATGCCCGAACAGCTCGGATTCGATCAGCGCTTCCGGGATGGCGGCGCAGTTGACCGAGATGAGCTTCCACGGTGCCCGTCTGTTGAGGTTGTGCAGTGCCTGTGCGGCCAGCTCTTTACCCGTGCCGGATTCGCCGATGATCAGAACCGTGGTGTCTGTGGGAGCGACCTTGCGGATCAGGTGGAACACCCGGTGCATGGCCGGGCATTCACCGTACATGAAGTGTGAGGGGTCGCCAGTGGGGCCGCTGAACTCGGTGGGTTCCTGGGTGGTTTCCGGTGCTGGCTGCTGGGCCAGGATCCGTTCCACGCACTCGAGCATCTCACCGTGGTCAAAGGGTTTGGCAATGTATTCGACGGCCCCCATTTTCATGGCATCCACCGCTGAGCGCAGGCTGGCATAGCTGGTCATGATGAGTACGGGCACATCCGGCGCGCGATGAATGAGGTCGGTACCCGGCTCGCCTGGCAGGCGCAGATCGGTAATGATGAGGTGGAAGTGGTTGAGGTCAAAGCGTGCGGCTGCGTCCGTGATGGAGTCGGCCCCTTCGGTTTCGTAGCCGTTGTGGGTGAGCAGTTTTTCAAGGGCCGAGCGGATGACCGCTTCGTCCTCAACAATGAGTATGCGACTCATGATGGCTGGTCCATTGTCTCGTTCGTCGTCCGGGCTTCCGGGAAACGCAGCACAAAGCGGGTGCCCCGAGCGCTGTCGGGATTGGCCGGGCTTTCAACGTTGATGATGCCATGATGTTCCTCAACGATGCTGTAGACAAGGGACAGACCCAGGCCCGTACCCCGATCAGGTCCTTTGGTGGTGTAGAAGGGGTCGAAAATGTGGTCCAGGTCACCGGGTGCAATGCCGTCACCCTCATCGGTTACCGTGACCTCTACAGTGCCTTCGGCGCGCTGGGCCTCAACCGGGATGTCCGTTCCCTCGGGGGCGGCATCCCGGGCATTGGAGAGCAGGTTCACGAACACCTGCACCAGGCGTTGTTCGTCACCTGGAACGAAGAGTTCCTCATCGCAGTGGTTACGGTAGGGGCTGGCCGACTCGCGCTCGGCCAGTGAAATCAGGTGGATGGCCTCATCCACGCAGCGCCGGATCCGCACCGGAGCATGGGGGTTGCTTACGCCATCCTGGCCTGAACGGGCAAAGTTCATCAGCGATTGCTGGATGCTGGAAATGCGGTGGGTCTGGCTCAGGATTTCATCCGCTGTGTCCAATACGCCCGGTGCCTGTGTCTCCAGTTTCAGGTTCTGGGCCAGGCAGGCGATGCCGGTGACCGGATTGCCCACCTCGTGGGCCACCCCGGCGGCCAGTCGTCCCACGGAGGCCAGTCTTTCACTGTGGATCAACTCTTCTTCAAGGCGCCGTGTTTCGGTCTGGTCTTCCACCAGGATGACCGTGCCCCCTTCGGGGTGGCCAGGGCCGGCAATATCGCTCTGGTGCAGGTTGAACCAGTGGGGCTGGCCACCAAGGTCCACGCGGCGGCGGGATTGATGCTGCGCTTCGCTGTGATGGAAACTCGCCAGCACCTCCTGCCAGGGCTCAGGAAGCGCCTCCATGGTGGCGCCCACGATCCGGCCCGCCTCCACGCCGGTCAGCGCTTCCATGGCGTGGTTCCACATCAGGATTTCATGGTCGCTGCCGAGTGAGCAGGCGGCGATCGGCAGGTTCTGGAGGATCTGGCGGTAGTGCCGGCGCAAGCTGTCGAGTTCGGCGGCCAGCCCGGTCAGCCGGGTTTTGTAGTCTTCCAGTGTTTCTTCCACGAACTGGATGTCGTGCTGGGGTTCCTGGGCATCGGTCTGGGGTTTGAAGCCCAGGTGACGCTGGACGATGTCCTGGGCAATGGCCGGCCCGAGCAGGCCCGATAGGTTGACCTCCAGCTGGTCGCGAAGACGGCGCAGCGGGTAAGGCCTGTTCTCTGAGGCCGGCAACTCCAGCTGGGTCAGGGCACGGTCCACCTCACGGGTAGCAACCTCCGCGCCCAAGGGGGCGGTGAGCTGGGACTTGAATTCTTCGGAGGAGGTCGCTTCCAGTTCCCGCCGTGGTGGCCTGGCCATGGCGCCGATGCTGCACGATTCCGCGGCACGGCTTTCCCGGTTGCTGGTATGGGTCAGCATGGAGGTGAGCGCGAAAAACACGACATTGAAGGTCAGCGAGACGAAGGCGGGGACATGCCAGCTGTCGGTCCGGGAAGGTTTGATCAGTTCGATGCCCAGCCAGTCGCCCGGGGTCAGCCCTGTTGTAAAGGGCATGACCAGACCCGCAAACCAGACCAGCATACCCACGGCAATGCCGCTGATGACACCCTTACGGTTACCTTCTGGCCAGTAGATGACGGCCAGGACGCCTGGCAGGAGCTGGAGCACGCCGGTCAGGGCCAGCAGGCCGAGGTTCTCCAGGGCAAGGTGGCGACCAACAAGGCCATGGAAAAGCAGTGCCGCCAGGATGATGGCCAGGATCAGCAGCCGGCGCACGCCCTGCAGCCACGTATAGATGCTGCGGTTTTCAGGGGGCGAGCGCAACGGGAGGATCAGGTGGTTCAGCAGCATCCCGGACAGCGCCAGTGTCAGAACGATCGTCAGCGCGCTGGCCGCGGAAAGGCCGGCCAGGTAGGCGAGGATTGCCAGCAGCGGCGACTCCAGGACTACGCCCAGGCTCAGGGTGAACAGTTCCGGGTTGCCGGGGACCTCAAGGGCACGGGCGCTCCAAAGAATGATGGGAATGGGCAGGGCCAGTAGCAGCAGATACAGCGGCAGCCCCCAGCTGGCCCGCGCCAGGGCACGGCGGCTGGGGTTCTGGGTGAAGGTCATGTGGAACATGTGTGGCATCACCAGCGCTGCTGCAAAGGAGATCAGCAGAAGGGCGCGCCAGTTGCCGTCACTGAGGCGCCGTTCCAGGGCGCTGACCTGGTGGCTCTGGTTCTGGAGCCAGGCATTGAGGCCATCTGTTCCGTCAAAGACGGTGAACAGCAGCACGGTCGCGATGGTGCCCAGCGTCACCAGCTTGACCAGGGCCTCGAACGCCATGGCCATGACCAGGCCTTCGTTGCGGGCCACGCCCTGGCTGCGTCGGGCTCCAAAAAGCGCCGTGAATACGGCGGCAAGGATGGCAAAGAGGGTGGCGCTGAGCCAACGACTGGCTCCGGGCGCCAGAATCTGGATGGCGCCAGCGATGGCCTGCATCTGCAGGCTGAGGAGTGAGATTATGGCAATACTGGAGCAGAGGGTGACGAGGGTGCCTGCCCATTGGGAGCGGTACCGGAACGTGAACAGGTCCGCCAGTGAACTGAGCTGGTAGCTGCGTGCCAGCCTGAGTATGGGGTGCAGGAGCACAGGGGCAAGCAGGAAGGCGCCGCACAGGCCCAGGTAATACGCCAGGTAGCCGTAGCCGAAGTTGTGGGCCATGCTGACGGCGCCGAAAACGGCCCAGGCTCCGGCAAAGACGCCCAGGCTGAGGATGTAAACCAGTGGGTGATGGGTCCAGCGCCTTGGCAGCCAGTTACGATCCGTGGCATGGGCGATGCCAAACAGAATGGCCAGGTAGAGCGCGCTGATCAGCAGCAGCGTGGGAACACTAAAGCTCATCGCTGTCCCTCCGGTAATCAAGCCAGAAGGCCAGTGCGATCAGCGCGAGCCAGAGCCCGAAGGGTTGGTACCAGGCGCTGCCAGGCTGAACCCACCAGTCCATGATGCCGGGTGAGAAAATATAGATGGCCAGGACCAGCAGGAATACCAGGCGGTAGATATACATTCTAGGCGCCTCTGAGCCTGGCTGTATCCCAGGCGTTGATGGCCCATTCCAGCTGCTGGTCCACCGGCGCTTCTTGGAGCGACGCCGGGGGACGGTGGGCCAGGGCGGTCAGGGCCTGGGTGATGTTGCGCCGTGGTGCCAGGGCGTTGATGGGGGAGGCACCGGCCTGTTTGCTCAGCTTCTGGCCCTTTTCATTATAGACTACCGGGAAATGCAGATAGTCCGGGGGGGTATGCCCCATGGCTTCGTAAATGCAGAGGTGGATCGGTGTGAGCTCGGCCAGATCCTGGCCCCGGACCACCTGGTTGATGCCCTGGTCGATGTCATCCACAACCGCCGCCAGGTGATAGGCGTAGAAGCCTTCCTTACGACGCAGTATCGCATCGTCCAGCTCTCGTCTGAGGCGGAGGGCCTGCTCGCCCAGAACCCGGTCGTACCAGTGGCCTTCGCGGTCCTCTACCGGCAAGCGCAGAGCAAAGGGTTCCGGCTGCTCCCAGTCCGGGTGGCTGCGGCAGTGCCTGGGGTGCAGCCCATGGTGTTCATTGAGTTCGCGCCGTGAACAGGGGCAGGGGTAGAGGTGGCCCGCCTCCCGGAGCTGTGCGAGGACGGCCTCATACGCATCACCGCGCCGGGATTGGTGCCAGGGCGGTTCGTCGGGAATCAGGTGGTGTTCGACAAGGTCATTCAGGATACGTTGGCTCGCCCCCTCGACCTCACGCAGCGGGTCGATGTCCTCGATTCGGAGCAGCCAGCTGCCGCCGTTAGCACGCGCGTCCAACCAGCTCGCCAGTGCGGCGACCAGCGAGCCGAAGTGGAGCGGGCCTGTAGGCGAGGGGGCAAAACGGCCACGGTAGGCCATGAAACCGCCGCAGCTGGATCAGACGCCGGTCTGCTTTTCCCGGATCTCGGCCAGGGTTTTGCAGTCAATGCACAGTGTGGCGGTTGGGCGCGCCTCCAGCCGCCGGATGCCGATTTCCACACCACACTGGTCGCAGAACCCGTAATCGTCCTTGTCGATCCGGTCGATCGTCTTGTCGATCTTGCGGATCAGCTTACGCTCGCGATCCCGGGTACGCAGTTCCAGGCTGAATTCCTCTTCCTGGGTCGCCCGGTCACTTGGGTCCGCGTAGTTCTCGGCGTCTTCCTGGAGGTGGTGTACCGTGCGGTCAACCTCCTCCATCAACTGCTGTTTCCAGCCGAGCAGGATCTGCCGGAAATGCTCCAGCTGTTCCTGGTTCATGTATTCTTCGTTTTCTCCTGCCTCGTAAGGCTTGAAGTCAGCGAAGTCGTTCTGAACAGCGGGTTCATTCTTCGACATAATGGTTACCCCTTTCTAGTCGCAGCCGGCCTGGCGCCGGCGCCTGACCTTCGGCATCATTGCCGTGAGTCCGGATTCTCCACGCCACCTGCTCTTTATAGAAGATGCTGGGCGTGGCAGGCAAGATTGCGAAACGTAGCAGATAACATCAGGGGGAGCCACCCATGGAGTTTGATCCACCGCTGACACCCGGCATTCTGGAACGTCGCTATAAGCGCTTCCTGGCGGATGTGACGCTGGAAACCGGGGAAACAGTGGTGGCTCATTGTCCGAACACGGGCTCCATGATGGGGTGCGATGAGCCGGGCACCCGGGTCTGGCTGAGTTATTCAACCAACCCCAGGCGTAAACTGGCCTGGACCTGGGAGCTGGTGGAAAGCGCCCAATCGGAAGCGCTTGCCTGCATTAACACCGCTCGTGCCAATACCGTGATGGGAGAACTTCTGGACAGCGCACGACCCGCCGCGCTGGAAGGCTATGACCGGCTTCGTCCGGAGGTCCGTTATGGCAGTGAAAAGAGCCGCATTGATTGGCTTCTTGAGGACAGTAGCGGTGCGCGCCCGCCGGTCTGGATTGAAGTAAAGAATGTGACGCTGGCTGAGCAGGGCATCGGTTATTTCCCGGATGCGGTGACCGTGCGTGGCCAGAAACACCTGCGCGAGTTGGCGGGGCGTGTTGAGGCCGGGGACCGCGCGATGCTGTTGTTCTGCGTGAGCCATTCCGGTGCCCGCGAGGTCCGGCCAGCCGCGGGCATTGATCCGGTGTACGCCCACTTGTTGCGCGAGGTCGTCGATCGGGGCGTGGAGTGCTGCGCCTGGCGCATGCGGATGGCCCCGCAGGGGCTGCACCCGGGCGATCAGGTGCCGGTGCTGCCCGGAACCCCGGCTCCCGGGTGGTAGCGCATGCGTGTTCCGTGGTTGAGGGACATCACGATCTCATCGGCGGCTATGGCGTTGGGGAAGAAGCAGCCCGAGATCTTGGTATTGGCAATGCTTGCGCCTTCCATTTCAGAGCCGCGGAAATCGATGCCTCTCAGGTCTGCGCCACGGAAATAGGCATGGCTGAAATCCAGGCCCCGTGCGTTAAGACCCCGCAGATCCAGGCCGCGGAAGTCGCCATAGGCGAAGCTCGGTAGCCTGTCCAGCTTTTCGCGGGCCTCATTGAAGGCATGGATGTTTTCGTCGCGCAGTGCCTTGTAGAGCGGATCGTCGATACTGCGTGCCTGATCTTCTTCCATTGGTCTGTCCATCCAGGGTTGTGCGACTTGCCTCTCCCAGTATAGTGCCTTGTCTGCGGGCTGCCACAGGGCCGATCTACTGACGATAGGGCACTGGGGGCAGGGTCTGGAGCAATGCGTCCATGGCCCCCGGCCTGTCAGTGTGGATATGGATGGTGTGGCTGCGCTCGCTGTCCCCTATAGGCTCCGCCGTACTCAGCTGGTGTTCAAGCACAGCCTCATCGGCTTCGGAGACTTCTCCCTTACGCTCGGCCCGTTCGCGGATCCGCTCGCGCAGAACGGACTCCGGTGCCTCGCAGGCGAGCAGTACAAAGGGTGTGGCCAGTGATTCCGCCACTTCCGCCAGACCATCCCGTTCATGCTGGCGCAGTGCCGCGGCATCCACAATGACGGGGTAGCCGGCGCTCAGGATCTGGTATGCCAACGATTCCAGGCGCTTATAGGTTTTTTCAGAGGCTTGCGGTGTGTAGATTCCGGCGTCCTGGGCGGAGTCGCTGGCGTCTTTTGGGCCGAGTCCATACAGGCGTTTGCGCTCAACATCGGAACGCAGCCGTATCATGTTGAACTGCTCCGCCAGCGCGGCACTGAACAGGGACTTGCCACTGGCGGAATAACCGGTGGTTGCCGCCAGCCAGGGCTGGGGGATCAGTGAGTAATGCTCGGCCAGCTGGGCGTAGCGCCGATAACGCTGGAGGTTGTGCAGCCAGTCTTCGTGGGTGTCTGCGGGGCTGAGCAGAGCGATCTTGGCGCGCACCATGGCGCGGTAGGCGCTGAACAGGCGCAGCAGCGCCAGGGCATCAAAGTCCCCGCTGTGTTCCAGGTACTGGTTGAGTACCCGGGTGGCCCAGGCGGGATGGCCGCGGCTTTCGAGGTCCATCAGGAGGAAGGCCAGGTCATTGGCGGTATCAATCCAACGGAATTCAGGGTTGAACTCGATGCAGTCGAACACCGTGATCCGGCCTTCGAAAAGGGCGATGTTGCCCAGGTGCAGATCGCCGTGGCACTCCCGAACCCGTCCGTTGGCAAGGCGTTGCTGAATGCGTTCCCGTTGCTGCTCAAAGGTATCCCGGGTCCATTCCAGAAGCGCCTGCGCCTGTTTACGGTCGCTGGGATCGTCCAGCCGATCCAGAGCCGTGGTGAAGTTAGCCTCCATGGCTTCTTTCAGCACATCCGGTTGGCCCATAGGGCTGTCTGGGGCAAGCGAGGGGATTGATTCGTGAAACCCCGCCACGCGCTCGGCGAGTTCATCCAGATGCTCCGCGGTCAGCTCACCCCGCTCACTCAACTGGTCCAGGGTCTGTTCGGGGTCGAACTGGCGCATGCGCACCGCGTATTCGATGGGCATGCCGTTGCCGTTAACGGCTGGTGCTTGTGGGCTGCCGGAGATCGGTACCACGGCTTCATAGACGGGCTCCGCAAGCCGGCGGTTGAGCCGCAGTTCTTCTTCGCAGTAATGCTTACGGGCGCTGAGTTCGCGGAAATCCAGAAACCCCAGGTCAAGGGGTTTCTTGACCTTGTAGACGTATTCGCCGGTCAGCAGCACCCAGGAAATGTGGGTTTCAATCAGGCGGATAGTGCTGACGGGGTGAGGGTATCGCTCCGGGGCCTGTAAGGCACTGATCAACCCTGATTCCATTCCACGGCTCCTGAAAGGATGTTCTGACATCATAACGGGGACGTCATGATTTGAACATGAAACGGACCATGACGTGGCGTTTCAGAGCGCTATAATCGGCGCCTATGGCAAAAACAGGCAAAAAACAGGATAAGCGCCGCGCCCGAGGTTTCATCGGGCTGCTCTGGCGACTGGGGCTGGTGGCAACCTTGGTTCTGGCCGCCTGGACCATCTATCTGGATGTCCAGGTGACCTCCCGGTTCGAGGATCACCGGTGGGAGATCCCCTCGCGCGTGTACGCCCGTCCCCTGGAACTCTATGAAGGGAGGTCGCTTGAGGCCGGGGCCTTGGCAAAGGAGCTGGATGCCCTCGGGTATAAAGCTGTGAACGGCACACCGGATAATGCGGGTGAGTTCCTGCGCCAGGGAGGCCGGTTTCGTATCCGGACCCGTGGATTCCGGTTCCCGGATGGTGAGGCGCCTGAGCGGACGCTGCGTCTGAGGGTTGCCAACGGTACCATCGCTGGCTTTGAGGCCTCGGATGGAGCGGCGCTCGCGCGTCTGGCGCCCCGCCGTATTGCCAGTATCTATCCCGGTCATGGAGAGGACCGTGTGCTGGTGCAGCTGGAGGACCAGCCGGAGTTGTTCCGGGAAACATTATTAACAGTTGAGGACCGCGGGTTTGAGTCCCATTACGGGGTGGCGCCCACGGCCATTGCGCGGGCACTGCTTGCGAACCTGCGGGCTGGGCGGGTGGTTCAGGGTGGCAGTACACTCACCCAGCAGCTGGTCAAAAACTTCTGGCTTTCCAGCGAGCAAACCTACTGGCGCAAGTTCAATGAAGCCATTATGGCGGTGTTGCTGGAGCTGCGCTATTCCAAGGAGGCCATCCTTGAGGCCTACATGAATGAGGCCTATCTGGGGCAGTCCGGCACCCGGGCCATCCATGGCTTTGGGCTGGCAAGCCGGTTCTGGTTTGCCAAGCCCTTCAGCGAGCTGGAACTCCATGAAACCGCGCTGCTCGTGGGGATGGTGCGTGGACCGGGGTATTACAATCCACGCACCAGGCCTGAACAGGCACGGGCAAGGCGGGATCTGGTACTGGATCTGCTCGCCGACCGGGGCTTGATTACGGACTCAAGGGCGGCGTCGCTCAAGAAGCGGACCCTGGATGTGGCAAGTGCTCCGGATCAGGACACCCACCGTTACCCTGCCTTTATGGAGCTGGTGCGTGAGCATCTCGCCCGCGATTATCGGAACGAGGATCTGGAAACTGCTGGCCTTCGCGTCTTTACCACCCTGAACCCTCGCCTCCAGGAGGTGGCTGAGTCCAGAGCCAGCAGTATGATGGCGGCTCTGGAGCAAGGGCAGGCAACGGGCGCCCTTCAAGGCGCGGTTGTTATTACCGGGCGTGAAAGTGGTGAAGTTGAGGCCTTGGTGGGGGGGCGCGATAGCCGCTTCCCGGGATTCAACCGGGCGATGAACGCCAGTCGGCCGATCGGATCTCTGGTCAAGCCTGCGACCTATCTCACGGCTCTGGAAAAGCCGTCGCGGTACACGCTGATTTCGCCGCTCAAGGATGAGGCATTCCGCCTGGAGTTTGAAAACGGCAAGACCTGGTCGCCGGCCAACTTCAGTGGTAAGTCCCATGGTCAGGTACCGCTTCACCGGGCGCTTTCCCATTCCTACAATCAGGCCAGCGTCCGGCTTGGGCTGGATCTGGGGCTGCCCGAGGTAACCGAAACCCTGAAGCGGCTGGGGGCAGAGGGTGAGCTGCGTCAGTACCCCTCCATGCTTCTTGGAAGCCTGGAGATGACGCCTCTGGAGGTGGCTCGCATGTACCAGACCATCGCTTCGGGTGGCTTCCGGGTTCCGTTGCGCAGTATCCGCAGTGTAACGACACCGGATGGTGAGGTGTTGTCACGTTATGATCTGGAGATGGAGCAGGTGGTTGAGCCGGGACCGGCGCACCTGCTGCATTACGCCATGCAGGAGGTGATGCGCGAAGGCACGGGCAGCTCCGTGTACAATCTCATTCCGGAGCGAGTGCATACCGCTGGCAAGACGGGTACAACTGACCAGGGTCGTGACAGCTGGTTTGCGGGCTTTACAGGGGATCACCTGGGCGTGGTCTGGGTTGGGGGCGATGATTACGATGCAACCAGCCTGACCGGCAGCACCGGTGCGCTGCAGATCTGGGGCCGGATCATGGCTGAAGGCACCACCAGGGCGTTCTCCCCGGTGGTGCCCGAGTCGGTGGCGTACCATTGGATCGACACAGCTACCGGCGGTATCACAGCGCAACAGTGTGAAGGCGCAAGACGCATCCCCTTCATACAGGGTTCGGAGCCCCAGCAGGAGGTCCCCTGCAGTGACAGTATGGGCGGACGTATCCAGCGGTGGTTCCAGCAGGTGTTCTGAGAGAGGTAAGTCGAATGATGGTTCAACCCTGGTTAAAGTGGCCCACCCTGGGTATTGCGGTGGTGCTACTGGCAGGCTGCAGCGTCCGGTATGCCCCGCCTGAACGGGAGGACGAAGCGCCCATTGGCAAGCGAACGGAGGACGCTGAGCCTGCGAGGGAGCCTGCTGAAAAGCGTCAACCCGAGAAATCTCAACAAGTGGAGCGCCAGAGAGATACCGGCGGCGGGGTTCCTGAGGCAGCGAAAGGACTACTGGGGTCTGCGGATGCTGCTCTGGCGGCTGGTGACGGAGGCCGGGCCCTGGATCTGGTCCAGAGGGCACAGCGCATCGCCCCGGATGCTGCGGCGGTCTATTACGCCCTTGGCCGGGTGCATCGCCAGCAGGGCAATCTCGCCCGTGCTGAGCAGTTCGTGCTCAAAGGCATCAGCAAGGCCGGTAATGATGGGACGCTTCGGGATAAAGGGTGGTCTGAACTGGCTGGGATCCGCGCCCGCCTGGGCGACCAGGCGGGTGCGGAGGCAGCCAGGGAACGGGCCGGGCAGCGCTAGCCCGGCTCCCGCTTTGGCCGGTTACTGGTTAGCGCTCAGGTTATGCTCCGTTGTCTCACCGGCTGTAACGGAAACGGTCTCTCCGGAGCTGAAGGCGAGGTCCTCGTCCTGTTCGTTGTCATCGGCATCACAGGTGTGACTCAGGGTATAGTCCCCCTCTTCAAGGAACGCGGCCGTGTAGACAAAATCGCTGGTCTCGGAGTCGGTTTCCACAGTGGCGATCGACAGCGGTTCATTGTCGCTGCCAAGGTCGCCAATGGTGGCCTCGGCGCCTGTGTAGACGTAGACCAGGCCGCCATCGTTCTCGCAGTCTGAGAGCAGGTTGGAGCCGACCTGGCCACTGATGGTGCCTGTTTCCAGATTGTTCACGAGCCTCAACACAGGATTGAGCAGGTAGTCCGCGTTGTCCGGGGTCTCGCCCTGGGGATTCACGATGGATTTACTGGCATCGAAATCGATTGTATAGCTTGTCTGACTGTTCTGGGCGACGGTAAAACCGGAGGTCTTGAGGCCGGTCTGTTCGCCCGAGGGAATGAACAGGGTCTTCTCACCTTCGCTGTCCTCAACGCTGAGGTTATCGGTATCCAGCTTGAGGCGCATCCAGTTGTATTCGCCTGCGGGCACTCTCTGGTTTTCCAGAAGGGCAACGCTGTCGCCGTTCTGGTAATTCAGAAGGTCGAGGTTCTTGGGACTGTCGAATTCAAAGGATACCCGGTCTCCGTCCGCGGGTTGGAGCGCTACGCCGGTCACCGTGATGTTCACGGCGTTGAATTGCTGTGTTGGCGCATCCGTCAGCGCTAGGGAGAAAGTGCCCTCGTCGCCTGAAGAAGAGGAATCGGAATCGCACCCGCTAAGGCCCGCTGTGGAAACGGCAAGCATCGCAATGGTGAGTGGTTTTAATGTATTGGTTATCATAATCATCTCCATTTTATTAAACTTTCGGATTCCTGATGCCTGATATGGCATCTGGGTATTCCCACGCATGCGCAGCGCTAGCGGTTCCGGTATGCGAGTTACAGAAAATTCATGGTGAGGCGTTTCAGTCTCTGGTCTTTGCTACAGCCGACCGCACCGCGACCCAGGCAGGTGGTATCTCTTGTTTTTCAGTCGTTCCCAGGCACGAATCTTTGATGAGCTGGTTAGGCCGCATATGCGGAGTCTTTATCGGTTGGCGCATCGTCTGACGGGCAATCCGGCTGACGCGGAGGATCTGGTGCAGGATGTAATGGTCAAGCTTTATCCTCGCACCCAGGAGCTGCAGTCTGTTGATGATCTTCGTCCCTGGCTCAATCGGGTACTCTATCGCCAGTTTGTGGACCGGGATCGCAGGGGGAAGCGTCGTCGCGAGCAAGCATTGAGCGATATGGGGACGCTTGATAACCATCAGGAGTTTCTGGATGGTTACCCGGGGTCAAGTCTGGAGCCACTGGCGGAGATGGAAAGGGGGCAGGCGGGACGGTTGGTCCAGGAGGCGCTGGCCGAGCTGTCGCCCGACCAACGGGCATTGTTGATCCTGTACGATGTGGAAGGCTGGGAGCAGCAGGCGATTGCCGCCGTGCTGGACGTGGCGCCGGGCACGGTCAAGTCCCGGCTTCACCGCTGCCGCCAGAAACTGCGTGAGATTCTGGCAAAACGGATGGAACCCTAGGCCGTGCTGTGGCGTGTGTACCATTAGGGGGATGAGCATGAAATGTGATGAGCTGGCTGCCTATATTGAGGGCTATTGCGATGGCGTCCTCAGCCCCGGTGAGCGGGAAGCCGTGGAGGCTCACGTGGCGGTTTGCGGGCAATGCGCGCGTCGGGTTTGCGCAGAGCAGCGCTGGCGGGAGCTGCTGCGGGAGCCGGTCACAGCGGAGCCGGATTCCGGATTCGAGGGGCGGGTTCTGGCTTCAGTGCACGGCGGCGGCGATGCCCGGCGACGCTGGAGTACGCCTGTTGTGGCGGCTGCCATGGCAGCATGCCTGGCTGTTGGGTTGCTCATTGGCCAATGGGGGCTGCCCTTGCAAGAGGAATCGCAACCCCCGACAGTTGTAGGGCCGGTGGCGGATGATCGGGTAAAAACCGTGCGTCTGGCGTTTGAGTCCGATAAAGCGTTGCAGAATGTGACATTAACCATAGAGATGCCGCCTAATGCGGAAATCGCTTCATTTCCGGGAGAGCGTCGCCTCAGCTGGGAAGTGGATCTGAAGCGCGGTGAAAACCTGCTGGCGTTGCCGGTGAGGACGCTTTTCCCCGGCGAGGGTGAACTCGTCGCCCGTATTCGTCATGGCGACAAGGAGCGGAGTTTTCGTGCTCCGATCCAGGGTCGCGACAGGAGTGGCTGAGGTGATGTGATGAGAGTTTGGCTGAGTCCGCTGTTTGCGATAGCACTTATGAGCTGGGGGACGGCCCATGCTGAAACGGATCTGGATGTGACCATGCGGATGGTGCCTGAGGATGAACCGGTGTCTGATAATGTGGTGCGTCGTATTGAATTACCTGATGGAGCGCCAGGTGAATCCGCCGCGGTTTCTCGCAAAGGACTTGATCGGGCAGCTCAAGCGCCCCGGAGCGTTCGTGAGGGAGTGGATCGGGCCCGTGAGCAGGGGCGGCGTCTGGGGGAATCCCCGGGGGAATCTGCACGCCCTGCGTCCCAGGTTTCACAGCACCCGGAGAAAGGGGCTCAATCAGGACCGGACGTCCCCACTTCGGAGCAGTCACATCCTGATGGGCCTGGCCAGCACTGACCCCAGCAACGCCGTCTGCTAGAGCCTGGGAGCCCGTAGGGAATCGATTTGATCAGGTCTGGACCCGCCTTCAGCTGCATGTGGCTTCGTTTGCGCCACGTTCTGCTCCTGTTACCCGTTCTCGTCATGCCAGCGATGGCCTGCGCACAGGCCGGAGACGAGCTTTCATCCCGTGCTCGCGCCGCCTTCCAGGCTGGTCGCTACAGTCAGGCGGCGCGTTTGTTTGAGCGGGCCCTGACGGACACGTCAGAAACAGAGGGGCTGCTCTACAACCTGGCCGTGGCGTGGTTCCGTGCCGGGCGGCTTGATAAGGCGGAGCGCCGTTTCCGGCAGCTACTGTCGGTTTCGGATAGTCCGGCGCTGATCCATTACAACCTGGGCCTGGTGGCGCTGGAAGGGGAGCGGAAGGTGGCGGCTCGGGCGCACTTTTCCGAGGCTCTGGCCACAGACCGTGACGGTCGTATCGCCAGCCTGGCTGCTGAGCAGCTTGACCGGCTGGGGGAGACCGCCAGCAACAGTGAACCTGATCAGGGGCGTGCTTTTGTGCGGGCGGTTGGTGGGTATGAACACAACCTGAACCTGGCCGGGGACCGCCGCGCGGAGGCAGCCTCACCATTTCAGGAAGCAGTCGCATGGGGGCAGCGAACGCTGAGGCAATGGCATGGGGGGCGGGTTTCCGTTTCAGGGCTCGTTGACTATCGTCATTACAGCGGCCATGAAGGGGCGGATGAGGGCGTTGCCGAGCCGGGGGTGGCTTTGTCGTATCCATTGGCCCCTATGGTGACAGCCGGTGTGGAAGCAGAGTTTGAGTGGCAATGGCTCGATGGGGAGCGTGTTTATCGGCGTACGGAGTCCTCTCTCTTTCTGGATTGGTGGCCGGGTAAGGGGCTGGTTCAGTTTGAGGCTGGCAGGGCTGGTGTGAATGCAGGAGCGGCTTTTCCGGAGCTTGATGGCAGTGACCAGTTTGCGAGCGTGGATTACAGGCGGCCTCTTACGGATACAGTAACGGCGTCCGCGGGGTACAGCTGGACTGAGGAAAACCGGGACGGTCTCGTGCTCAAGGACGATTTCTACAGCGCCTCGCCAGTTCGCCATCGCTTTGAAGGTGCTCTGGCATTCCGGCCAGTGGCTCAGTGGCGGCTTTCCGCTGGGATGACTTACCGTCTTTCCCGTTACCAGGAAGCGGAAATGCGGGCTGGGACGCGGGTCGAGCGGCGTCAGGAGGAGCGCTGGCGCCTGCATCTGGGGGCGGACTGGCAGGTGCATCCGGACTGGCACCTGACGCTTGGGGCTGAGTGGGAAACCAATCACGCGCGCCTGGAATACCGCGACTACCGCCGTATGGAGGCGCGGGTCGGGATCCGGCGCGCGTTCCGGTGGTGACTCGGCTCAGAGCTGGGCCATGGCCTCATCTGCCGCTTGCAGTGTTGCGTCAATGTCCGCTTCCGTGTGGGCCCCGGAGACAAAGCCGGCCTCGAACGCCGCGGGCGCCAGGTAGACGCCGCGCTCCAGCATGGCGTGGAAGAAACGCCCAAAACGGTCGGTGTCGCAGTTAACCACGTGCTCGAAGCGCGTTACTTCCGGCTGGTCCGTGAAGAAGAGTCCGAACATGCCGCCAGCGCCCTGGACCTTCAGCGGGATGCCGTGTTTCTTCGCCACCTCGCGCAAACCATCCATCAATTGGCGGGTGCGCGCTTGCAGCTGCTCGTGGAAGCCCGGTTCTGAGAGGCCCTCCAGGGTGGCCAGGCCTGCGCGCATGGCCAGCGGGTTGCCGGAGAGGGTGCCCGCCTGGTAGACCGGTCCAAGGGGCGCCAGGTGGCGCATGAGCTCTCGTTTACCACCAAGGGCGCCCACGGGAAGGCCACCGCCGATGATCTTGCCCAGAGCAGTCAGGTCCGGTGTAATGCCGTAGTGCTGCTGGGCGCCGCCCGGGGCAACGCGGAAGCCGGACATCACCTCATCGAAGATCAGAACGCTGCCATGGCGGTCGCAGATCTCGCGCAGCCCTTCCAGGAATCCGGGGACAGGCGGGACACAGTTCATGTTGCCTGCCACCGGTTCCACAATAATGCCCGCGATCTCATCACCGTATTCGCTGAAGATGGTTTCCACGCTCTTCAGGTCATTAAAGGTAGCGGTAAGGGTCTGTTCCGCCAGAGCCTGTGGGATGCCAGGGGAGTTGGGCTGGCCCAGGGTCAGCGCTCCCGAGCCTGCCTTGACCAGCAGCGAGTCCACGTGGCCATGATAGTTGCCTTCGAATTTCAGGATCCGGTTCCGGCCGGTATAGCCACGCGCCAGCCGGATGGCGCTCATGGTGGCTTCGGTGCCGGAGTTGGCCATGCGAACCATCTCCACAGAGGGCACCAGCTCGCAGATTTTCTGCGCCATCGCGGTTTCCGTTGAACTCGGGGCACCGTAACCGGTGCCATGAGTGAGCTGGTCCCGGAGCGCCTCGATTACGGCGGGAGCGGCATGGCCAAGGATCATGGGGCCCCAGCTGCCGACATAGTCGATATAGCGTTTGTCGTCTTCATCCCAAAGGTACGGGCCTTCCGCCTGCTTGAAGAAGATGGGGGTGCCGCCTACGCCCTTGAAGGCTCGCACAGGGGAGTTGACCCCGCCCGGGATGTATTGGCTGGCCTGTTCGAACAAGGTGTCCGATTGACTCATGAGAAGACTCCTGTAGCAAAAAGTTGGGTGAACTCGCGGGCGCGCGCCTCGATATCCGGCGCCGAAAAAAGCCCGTTGATGACCGCGATCAGATCCGCTCCCGCCTGGATCAGGTGGGGCGCGTTGTCCGTGGTAATGCCGCCGATGGCAACCCTGGGCAGCCCTAGTATGGCTGCCTGGCCCAGCACGTCCGCAGAAGCGGGAGAGGCCGCTCCCTTGGTAAGGGAGGGGAAAAAACGCCCGAAGGCGAGGTAGTCCGCTGTTCCCTCAGCCTGGTCGCGGGCCCGCTCAAAATCGCCGTGGCAGGTAACGCCAATGATGGCCTGCGGACCCAGTATCTGGCGAGCCTGTTCGGGCATTGTGTCCTCCAGTCCCAGGTGGACCCCGGCCGCACCCACCTGCTGGGCCAGGGCCACGTCATCGTTCACGATCAGCGGGCGTTGCCAGCGTTGGCAGATCGTAACCAGCTGCTGGGCAATAGCCCGGCGCTGTTCGTGGTCAGACCGTTTGTCCCGATACTGGATCATGACAGCCCCGCCGGCCAGGGCCTGTTCCACCGCGTCCACGATGCGTTCGTCCGGTAACAGCTGGCTGTCTGTTACGGCATAAAGGCCCTGTGTGGGCATACGGTCAGCCATGGGTGCGGCTCCTTTCGGGCAGTAGGCATCAGAAGGGTCTCAGTACGGCAAGCAGAATGATCGCGACCAGTAGCAGTACCGGCGCCTCGTTGATCCACCGGAAGAAGACATGGCCGTGGGGGTTGCGGCCCTCCCGGAACAGTCGGACAAAACGGCCGCACCACAGGTGGTAGGCCACCAGTACGGCGATGAGCAGTAGCTTGGTGTGGAGCCAGCCCTGCTGGAGGTAATGACCCGGGTTGAACCCGATGAGCCAGATGCCGAAGATCAGGGTTGCGACCATGGATGGGGTCATGATGCCGCGGTACAGTTTGCGCTCCATGGTCTGGAAACGCTGCTGGCCGGGCTCGTCTTCGGTCATGGCGTGATAGACGAACAGGCGCGGTAGATAGAAAATGCCGGCGAACCAGGTCACCATGGCCATGAGATGAAATGCCTTGATCCAGAGCAACGCAACGCCCTCAACCGACTGAATGATTCAGGCATGGTACAATGCTCCGTTCTGGGCGCCAACGAGCCAATCAAAACAGAGGAGGCCGAACTGTGATCACAGTGGGTATCGTCGGGGGAACCGGCTACACGGGCGTTGAGCTGCTGCGGCTGCTGGCGCTTCATTCGGGCGTGGAGGTGGCGCTGATTACTTCCCGCTCGGAGGCCGGACGCCCGGTAGCGGATCTGTTCCCGAGTCTTCGGGGTCACTGTGACTTGGTCTTTGAGGATCCGGAGGACCAGCGTCTGGCTGAGTGCGATCTGGTTTTCTTCGCCACGCCCAACGCGGTGGCCATGCACAGCGTTGGGACCTTGGTGGCGCAGGGGGTCAAAGTGGTGGACCTGTCGGCCGACTTCCGGCTCCAGGACCGTGAAGTCTGGGAGCACTGGTACGGAACCCCCCATACTGCGGCGGACCTTCTGCAGGAAGCGGTTTACGGGTTGCCCGAGGTTAACCGGGAGGCCATCCGCCAGGCCCGTTTGGTAGCGAATCCCGGGTGTTATGCGACCACGATCCAGCTGGGGTTCCTCCCCATGATTGAAGCCGGCGTCGTCGACCCGTCGCGGCTGATCGCTGACGGTAAATCCGGAGCCAGCGGCGGCGGTCGGCAGGCGCGTATGGGGATGCTGTTGGGCGAGGCCGGCGAGAGTTTTAGGGCCTATGCGGCTTCCGGGCATCGGCATCTGCCGGAGATTGAGCAGGGGCTACGCATGATGCGGGCGGAAGTGATGCCGCAGGTGACGTTCGTTCCCCACCTTGTGCCCATGGTGCGAGGCATTGAAGCCACCCTCTATGCGGAGGTTACGGATGCGGGCGCGGATTTCCAGTCCATCTATGAAGCGCGTTTCTGTGATGAGCCTTTCGTGGACGTGATGCCCTGGGGGTCGCTGCCTGAGACACGTTCGGTGCGCGGCGAGAATACCTGCCGGATGGCCCTTCACCGCCAACCGGGTCAGAATCGGATCATTGTCAGCTCTGTGACCGATAATCTGGTCAAAGGGGCGGCCGGCCAGGCCATCCAGAACATGAACCTGATGTGTGGCCTGGATGAGCGCGAAGGGCTGAAGGCGCCCGCGCTTTTGCCTTGAGGCTGGCTCCATGACGCATCCCGGTGCATCTGAAGAGCTGGTACTGGTCCGCAAGCGGCGTGGGCAACGGTTGCGGCGTTTGCTGATCCTCATTGGATTTTCTGTTGTCTCTGGTGTCACGGGCTTCATGCTTGGGAGTGGTCAGTACCGGGCCCGTTTTGAGGCAGCCCACGAGGGGGTTGAGTCTTTACGCCAGGAGAGGGATTCGCTGCGGAAAAAGGTGACGGAATACCGCGAGAAACTGGTCAGACTGGAGCGTGACCAGGAAGTGGATAACCACAGCCTGCGGGAAGCCCAGAATACGATCCAGAAGCTGGAGCGACAGTTGAAGGAGCGGAAGTCTGAAATCAGCTTCTACAAGAGCATCATGGCGCCCGAAGATCTGGAAAGCGGACTGCAGGTGTTCCGGATGGATCTGGATCCCACCAGTAACCCTGACCGCTGGCGCTATAACCTCGTATTGACCCAGATTGGTGACAACAACCGTTTTATCTCCGGTCATGTGAAGGTGCATCTTGTGGGCTATGTTGGAGAGGAACGGCAGCGGTTGCCGTTGCAACAGATTTCGGCATCGCGTGAGGCCAATGACATCGAGTTCCGGTTCCGCTACTTCCAGTCGGTGGATGGCGAGATGATCATTCCCGAGCAGTTTGAGCCCGACGCTATCCAGGTCAAAGCGGTTACGGACAACGGTCGGCAAACGTCCGAGCGTGAATTTTTCTGGCAGGACAAAACAGGGGGCGAGGCGGATGTTTCGCAAATCCAAAACAACCCGTAAGCGTACGGGGCAATACGACACACTGATTTCAAACAAGATGGCCATTACCGGGGACGTCCACTTTTCCGGTGGGCTGCATATTGATGGCCGTGTTGAGGGGACGGTCTATGCCGAAGAAGGGGCGGATGCTGTTCTCCGCATCAGTGACGTTGGTGAGGTTGCCGGCGACGTTTATGCGCCCCATATCATTATCAACGGTACTGTGCACGGCAACGTCTATTCATCGGAGGACCTTGAACTGGCGTCCAAGGCCTCCATTAATGGGAACGTGTATTACCATCTGATTGAGATGGCAATGGGGGCCGCAGTCAATGGTAACCTGCTAAAACAGCGTGAGGGGAGCGTCCCCGGTGGCTCCCGCACCTTGCCCTCAGGGGATCGCCCAGATCCGCACGCCAGTGGGGATAATGAGGGCACGGCTTCCTTCGCGGATGAGCAAGGGCGGGAAGACAGCCAGCAAGACGCCCCCCTGGAACGGGTATCAGGGGCGTGATGCGGGTAAGAAGCAAACAATCAGGCTTGTCAGTCCTGCATCCGCTTTACATAATGGTGTGAGTGATTAAACCAGCAATCGGGAGTCATCGCATGGGCGCGGTTCAGGAACAGGCAGCAGTACCGGTGTTTTTCAGTGAGTCAGCCGTGACACGTGTGCGTGAGCTGATTGACGAGGAAGGTAACCCTCATCTCAAGCTGCGCGTTTTCATTACGGGCGGCGGGTGTTCCGGGTTCCAGTACGGCTTTACCTTCGATGAGGAACAGGCTGCCGATGATGCGGCAGTGGAGCGTGACGGCGTGACTCTGCTGGTGGATCCGCTGAGCTACCAGTATCTGGTGGGCGCCACGGTCGACTATGAAGAGGATCTGATGGGGGCCCAGTTCCGGGTTCAGAACCCGAACGCGACGAGCACCTGTGGCTGCGGCTCTTCCTTCAGTATCTGAGGTCCCCGGAGTGACCGGGCCAGATCCCACCCAGCACCCTGGGGCCGGTGGCGCCGGTTGCCGTGGGCACGTTGCCGGGAGCACCCTGAAGGCGCTGGCGTGCCAGCCAGGCGAAAGCCGCTCCCTCAACGCACTGCGGATCCAGGCCTAGCGCATCACTGGTATCCACCCTGCTCCGGGGGAGAAGATCGGCAATGCGCTCGCAAAGTAGAGGGTTGAAAGCGCCCCCGCCCGCGAGGAAGACTTCCTCCGCGCCAGCGGCATTGATGGCCTGCGTTATCGTTACCGCTGTCAGTTCCAGCAACGTTCTTTGCACATCCTCCGGGCTGGGCGTCTCGTGTAGTGCGGTGAGATGCACTTCCAGCCATTGCTCATGGAAATATTCCCGACCGGTACTTTTGGGGGGCTCCTTAGAGAAGTACGGATCTGCCAGGAACGATGCCAGTAGGGAGGCATTGACCCGCCCTGACGCCGCCCATTCGCCCTTATTATCAAACGGGTGGCCCAGGTGACGCTCACACCATAGATCCATCAGCCGGTTCGCCGGGCCTGTATCGTGGCCATGGGGAGGCGTGTCGTCATCCGGGATCAGGGTGATGTTGGCAATGCCGCCTAGATTGACCAGGCAGCGCGTGTGCCCGCTGCAGCGAAACAGCCAGTTGTGGAACGCTGGTGCCAGGGGCGCGCCCTCACCGCCAGCGGCAAGGTCGCGCCTGCGAAAGTCACTCACCGTCGTGATGCCCGTGCTCTCGGCAATACGGTTGGGATCACCGATCTGGAGCGTAAAGGGGCAGGCCCCCTGGGTACGGTGCTGGATGGTCTGGCCGTGGCTGCCAATGGCGGTAATGGCATCGGGCGCCAGGCCTGCGTTTTCAATAACCGCCAGGGCGCATTCGGCGAAAGCCCGTCCCAGCCGAACGTCAGCCTCGCCAATCAGTGATGGTGTGCCCTGGTCGCTGGCCAGGGTTGCCAGCTGATTGCGGAGCTTGTCCGGGAAGGCATGGCTGGCGTGCCAGCTTGCTGTAATCCCTTCGTTGCTGAATCCCGCCAGAACAGCATCGATCCCGTCCATGCTGGTTCCGGACATAAGACCGATGTACCACTCTGGTTGGTCAGCCATTCATTCCTCGGCCAGTGCAATCTGGAAGGATTCGTCTTCTTCCGAAAGCCGCGCCAGACGCGGGTTCACCTGGGCATGGAATTGCGCCATCCTATCCTCCGGGATGGGCTCCGCGTCTGGCAGGCTCACGTGCAGTGGATTCCGCGGTTGACCGCTGATCCGGTATTCGTAGTGCAGGTGCGGTCCGGTTGCCAGGCCACTCATCCCTACATAGGCGATGACCTCGCCCTGCTGGACACTTTGTCCACGGTGCAGCCCACGTTTGTAGCTGCGGAGATGGCTGTAGACGGTAGTGACCTCATTGCCATGATCAATGCGAACCGTCTTGCCGTACCCGCCGTCCCGGCCCACGTAGGTGATACGGCCATCTCCCGAAGCCTTGACTGGTGTGCCGGGTGATGCGGCGAAGTCCGTTCCCTCATGGGGACGGGTGCGGTTGAGGATGGGGTGGCGCCGGTTCATATCGAAATGGGACGAGATGCGCTGGTATTGAAGCGGGGCGCGCAGGAACGCCTTGCGCAAGCTTTCGCCCTGGGGCGTGTAATAGTCGCTGTGACCGTTGGCATCCGTATAAAGGGCCGCGGAGTAGGTCTTGCCCCGGTTGGTGAAGGTGGCAGCGAGAATGCGTCCATAGCCAATCATCTCGCCATCGAGGTACTGTTCTTCATACAGTACACCGAAGCGGTCACCCTTGCGCAGGTCCCGGGAAAAGTCCACCCGCCAGCCAAAGATGCGCGAGAGTTTGTTCCGGATCTTGGTGCCGAGGCCGGCACGGTTCGCTGCCAGGATGTAGGAGGTCTGGATTTCGCCATTGGCATAGGCCAGCTCCACTTCGGGCTCGCGCATTTCCTCAAGGGTGTGGAAGCCGTCGTCCTTGCGGATGGCCTTGAGTTTGGTGGTGCGGCTGTTATGCAGGACCAGCATCGCCAGCTTGCCGTCCTCATCAAAGCCAAACTCGACCTCGCGCCCCACACGCAGGCGGGACAGCTTGTCCGTTTTCCCTTCACCATTAAGAATGCGGTACATTTTCCGGTCATTGAGACCGGCCTGGCCGAAGAGCGAAGACAGGGAGTCGCCGCGCTCGATCGTGAAGCGCTGCCATTCCAGATCTTTTGCGCTGGGGCCGTCATTCTTGACGCTGGTGGTGGCTGAGGCAGTGCCGGAAGGCCCCTCGGGTTTTGGCACGTTGGTCAGGTTGACGCCGAGCATGCTCTGGAGGTCCGGCGCTGGGCCGTTGACCGTTGCTGCGCGCGCCGGCGTAACCAGACCGGCTTGCGCGAATGTCCGGCCGTCGGGTTGTTGGTTGCGGGAAAGGGTCGGAATGGGCTCTGGATCGAAGGTTGTCGTGGTTCGGCTCTGTTCGTTGCGGTCGCTGCCGGAGCTGGCCAGCAGGGTGACGCCAACCAGTGCGGCCAGCCCGGCAAGGGCAGCGATATGGGTTCCCGGGAAATGTCTGAGCACGGTTACACCCTGTTGTTTCAGTTTTGGGGCAAACTCTTGGGGCAAGTTCGCAGAATTATTCGAAGTATAATGAAAACAGCGGCGGGCGCAAAAAAATAGACGGGGCATGTTGGCGGGTACAACCTGATTTGCGCTTTCCTGTTACAATGGCAGGCTCTGCAAATGCCCGCGACACAAAGCGAATTCGCTGGAATTACCAATGTGTTAATGGTCTGTGAAAATTGTCAGCGTGTGTAGCGGGTAGGCCCCGCCTGAACCGAATGGAGTAGAAAAGGATCCATGACGAGCATTGATGACGCCATTACCCAGGTCCACCGAGGCGTGGATGAGCTTATCCCTGAGGAAGACTTGGCCGAGAAGCTGCGCAGCGGCCGCCGGCTCCGGGTCAAGGCTGGCTTCGACCCTACGGCCCCGGACCTTCACCTGGGCCATACCGTGCTTCTCAACAAGCTGAGGCAGTTCCAGGAGTTGGGGCATGAGGTTATTTTCCTGATCGGCGACTTTACCGGGATGATCGGGGATCCCAGCGGCAAGAGTGCTACGCGCCCACCGCTGTCCGAAGAGGAGGTGGCAAGGAATGCCGAGACCTACAAGGAGCAAGTGTTCAGGGTGCTTGATCCGGAGAAGACCCGGGTGGTCTTCAACTCAAGCTGGATGAATGACCTGGGTGCGGCCGATATGATCCGGTTGGCCAGTCAGTATACCGTTGCCCGCATGCTTGAGCGTGATGATTTTCATAAGCGCTATGAGGCGAACGAGTCCATTGCCATCCATGAATTCCTGTATCCACTGGTCCAGGGGTATGACTCGGTGGCGCTGGAAGCGGATGTTGAGCTGGGGGGTACGGATCAGAAGTTCAATCTGCTCATGGGGCGCCACCTGCAGCGTCACTATGACCAGGAGCCCCAGGTGGTCCTGACGATGCCCATCCTGGAGGGGCTGGATGGCGTCCAGAAGATGTCCAAGTCGCTGGGCAACTATGTCGGGATCACGGACTCGCCAGGGCAGATGTACAGTCGCCTTCTTTCGGTGCCGGATGAGCTGGTTTGGCGTTACTTTGAGCTGCTGACGCTGAAGCCGATGGAGGAGGTGAATGCGCTGCGGCAACAGGTAGAAGAAGAAGGATTGAACCCGCAAGAGGCCAAGAAGGCGCTTGCGCACTGGTTGATCAGTCGCTATCACGGTAAAGAGGAAGCCGATAATGCCCATCGTTCGGCGGGGAACAGGGTTGAGTTCGGCGAGATTCCTGACAATGTGCCCGAGGTGACCGTGGAAGCAAGCGGTCAGCCGGAGTTGTTCGTGGTGAGTCTGCTGAAGCAGGCCGGGCTGGCCCAGGGTGGCGCGGCCAAGGACGTTGTGAAGCAGGGTGCGGTCTATGTGGATGGCGAGCCACTCGGGAATCGACAGGCGCTGCCCGCGGGCCATACCTATGTCATCCAGGCTGGCCGAAAGAAGATCGCGCGGGTCCACATCCAGTAATGGGGGTGGTTTTGGGAAAGGGAATTAAGTCCCCTGTTGACTCCATGCGCTGAGGGTGTATTATGCGCATCTCTTTCGGGGCAAAGGGGTCCGGCGGCGGCGACAAGCTGCGGCGGTCC